>CAZURN010000600.1:0-1505 GCA_964623165.1 uncultured Syntrophobacteraceae bacterium | reverse complement strand
TCCCGAAGTTGCCCCGGACTCCCCGAATACCTATGGGCAACAGGGACTTGCCACCCTTGCGCAGGGCCCGAGCGGCGCCATCGTCCAGGCAAAGATCCCCCGCAGGCTTCGGAAGATTGGCCAGCCAAATCTTCCTTCCCTGGTAAATGCGCGTCCTGGGGATGAAGAATGTTCCGATTGCCTCACCGTCGAACAGGCGCAACAAGACGTCACGCTCCCTTCCGGGGGCGATGATCATGGGGATGCCGGAGGCCAGGCACTTCCTGGCCGCGTTGACCTTGCTCAGCATCCCTCCCGTGCCGACTGTCCCGGGAGCTGGCGTGGCACACGCCAGGAGCTTCTGGTCGATGCGCTGCACGACGGGGATAAGCCTGGCAGATGCATCGAGCCTGGGATCACTGTCGTAGAGACCCTCGGTGTCCGTCAGGTTCACCACGAGGTCGGCTCCGATGAGGCCTGCGATGAGGGCGGAAAGGTGATCATTGTCACCAAACTTGATCTCTTCCACGACCACCGTATCATTTTCATTGATAATGGGAAGGATTCCCCAATCCAGAAGTGTCTCCAGGGTATTGCGCGCATTCAGATATCGGTGGCGATGAGCAAGGTCCTCGGATGTCAACAGGATCTGGGCAACCATGAGATCAAACTTCTCAAAGGCCTCTTCCCATGCCTCCATGAGCACCCCTTGGCCCACTGCGGCGGTGGCCTGCTTCTGAGGTATTGTCCGAGGGCGTTCAGAGAGTCCAAGCTTCCGCAACCCCGAAGCGATGGCGCCCGAAGAGACAATGACCACCTTTCTGTCCTTGTCCCTCTCGCGGAGTTCAAAGATCTGGTCGCTCAAACGGTGGATCATGGCCCGGTTCAGCCCCCGGGCTTCGGTGAGCACTGCGCTGCCAACCTTGACCACGATCCGCCGGCACCGCCCAAGGAAAACCTTTCTGTCGGGATCTTCCATCTCCACCTCTACTCTTTCGGATTCAACGGGTCAGATCCAGTCGTCTCTTTCCCGTGCCTTCCGTACCCCTCAAAAGAGCCGGCTCGCGTCGTTCCCGGGATGATGAAAACCGGAGTCATAAACTCGAATCCCCCTTTTGCCCCGCATGGCCATGGTGGATCGCACCAATTCCCGGGTCGTGCAGAGATTGATCGTCTCTCTCTGCCTCTCTTTTACCCAGCATCTCCTCGACTTGGCGCAGGAAAGGCTCAAGCCCCTGCCGCCGAAGAGCCGAGATGCACAACACCCGGCATCCCGTCTGCCGGTAAGCTTGAACGATTCCATCCAATTTCTCCCGGTCAGGGACCAGGTCCACCTTGTTGAGTGCAACCACCTGGGCCTTGCGGGGGAGGTCATCCGAGTACAGGGTCAGCTCCCTTTGAATCTCATTGTAGGGCCGCAGATAGTCTCCCGACGCGAGCCGGCTCACATCAATGAGATGCACAAGTACCTGGCAACGCTCCACATGGCGCAGGAACCTGGTTCCCAGCCCTACGCCCCGATGGGC
>CAZURN010000599.1:0-1515 GCA_964623165.1 uncultured Syntrophobacteraceae bacterium | reverse complement strand
ACCAGAAGACCGGGCTTTCGTCGGTTCGCCTGACATTTTATCTTGAAGGAGGAGATGAGATACGTCTCGAGAGTCGTGAGGGGACCCTTCATGCGGGAACAAAAGACATCGAGCTCTGGGGGATGGTGCAGGCAGTTCTTCCCAGGGGATATCTTTTGAGCACTGAAAAGGCCCTCTATGACCACGCAAGACGGGTCATCTTCTCCAACACCATGGTGCAGCTGACCGGACCTGATGTCACGCTGCAGGGAAATCGCTGGGAATACAGGATCCCGGATCATCGAGCAATCCTGGAGGGGGGGGTCCGTGCCTCGATGGTTCTGGCCCCCGCGGCAAAGAAAGCCTCAAAGTGAGGTCTCAATGAGGAATTTCCAACTGGCTGCCCGTTTTCACGAGGCGGTCCCAAGTCTTGTGGTTGTCATGGCTGTCATGCTTGTCCTCTGTCCCGACATCCATGCGGCAGAGAAAAGGAGCAAATCGGCTACTGAGGGGTTGGTGAAGAGTGACTCGCCACTGCACATTGCGAGCGATCGGATGGAGGTCATGCAGAAGGAACGGATGATCCTTTTTGAGGGACACGTGGAAATTCGCCAGGATGACCTTTCCATCACAGCTGCGCGCATGCGTGTCTTTGCCGCCGCTTCAGGCAAGGAAAAGCCTAAGGAAAAGGATCCGCAGAACGCCATGATGGAGAAAATCGACCGTATCGAGGTGGAAGGAGAGGTGAGAATCTCCCAGCGGGACAAGCTTGCCACCTCGGACAAGGCGGTCTATTACCACCAAGACCGCAAAATCGTGCTGATGGGACGTCCCGTGGTTTCTCAGGGTCGGGACAAGGTGCAGGGGCGCTTGATCACCCTCTACATCGATGAAGGCAAGAGTGTTGTGGAAGGCGGAAGCGAGACTCCCGTGCAGGCGGTGCTTCACCCGTCTCGGAAGGAAGAGGGTCGTTGACGCCGAGTCCCAAAAAGCTCGAGGTGAAAGACATCGTCAAAACCTATCGGCGGCGTTGCGTGGTGGACCATGTGACCCTGGAGGTGGAAGAGGGCCGGATTGTGGGCCTGCTTGGACCTAACGGGGCTGGCAAATCGACCACCTTTTACTGTGTCGTCGGAATCATCCGGCCCGACAGTGGTTCCGTGATGCTCAACGGCGAGAACATTGGGCGGGTCCCCATGTACCTTAGGGCCAGGAAAGGGATCACCTACCTGCCCCAGGAACCCTCTGTTTTCCGCAAGCTGACGGTGGAGGAAAACATCCTGGCGATCCTGGAAACCATGAACGTCAGCCAGGAGGAGAGGCATGATCGACTGAACGGACTGCTCTCCGAACTCGGTATTGCACACCTGGCCAAGAGCAAGGCGGAACGCCTTTCGGGAGGAGAGCGCCGCCGGGTGGAGATCACTCGGGCCCTGGTGACGCAGCCCAGCTTCATTTTGCTCGACGAACCATTTGCCGGTATCGACCCGCTTGCCGTTTTAGATATTCAGAGCCTTATCCGATCCCTCAAGGCAA
>CAZURN010000598.1:0-1518 GCA_964623165.1 uncultured Syntrophobacteraceae bacterium | reverse complement strand
GAGCCGTTCCGCCGCGACGCCCTCAAGAAGGCATTCCGCCTGCTGCCCAAGTACAGGCACCTCAACGTGGAATAGTGCCGGCTATAAAGCAGGATGGAATTAACTCCTGAAGAGGCCGAGGCCACTGAGGCTTGCTTGGCGTCCATGTGGTGGAGAGAGGTTGCTGCGGGACCACACTGGGATCTCTCTGTGCCCCAAGAGGCCTCGGCCTGTAGGATAAGGTGTAAGCAATGACCGTTTTCATGCAGTACCGAAACGTCTCCGCCTTTGCCCGGAACCTCATGCACAGGCGTTATTCAGACCGTGGCCTGGGGCCTTGTGCCTGCCTCAACGCTCACGAGGGGCTAGGCCGGGGATGCTCTGGCCGCTGTCTTGCCAAGGGGAGACACGGAGCCGTGTAACGACTATCCGCATGTGAAGCATTGATTGAGCGGTGCGTGCCGCACTGGAGGTTTTCATGATCGATCTGAAGAAAATTCCCTCATCCAAGGAGGATCTCGATTCCTACGAAGTGGAGCACATTTTCCATTCCTGGGGGTACCAGCCGTCGCAAGCTCCCCCGAGGGTGGTCAGCGCCAAGGGCGTGCGGTTCAAAACCGAGGACGGGCGGGAACGGCTGGATTTCAGTTCCTGCTTTGTGAGCCACAGCATTGGCCACCAGGACCAGAGGGTCGTGGATGCCATCTGCGAACAGGCAAAGACCTTGACCTCATTCGCCCCGAATTTCTCGACCAAGCCCAGGGCTGTGCTGGCCAAGATGCTGGCCGAGATCACCCCGGGCGATCTCTCCCGCACCTTCATTTCCCTCGGAGGCACCGAAGCCAACGAAGCCGCAGTGAAGATCTGCCATCAGTACACCGGCAAGCGAAAGATGTTGAGCCGATACCGAAGTTACCACGGCGGCACAGCTGCTTCCATGACTCTTTCCGCCGGGGATGCCAGGAGCTGGGCACAGGTCCTGGGTGGGACGGAATGGGTCTCGGTTCCTCAGCCCTACTGCTACCGGTGCATGTTCGGGCAGAAGTACCCAGAGTGTGGCCTTCAGTGCGTAAAATACGTGGACGAGGTGATCGAGCTGGAAGGTGGCAGTGACAAGGTGGCTGGCATCATTTTCGAGCCGGTGACCGGGGCCAACGGCATCCTGGTGCCGCCTCCGGAATACTTCCCCATGCTGCGCCAGGTTTGCGACAAGTATGGCACCCTGATGGTGGCCGACGAGGTGATGACCGGGTTCGGCCGCACTGGGAAGTGGTTCGCCATGGACCACTGGGGTGTCGTGCCCGACATCATGACCTTGGCCAAAGGGGCAACGTGCGGGTATCTGCCCCTGGGTATGACGGTGGTGCGCAAACCCATCGCCGATCGTTTCAAGGAGCAGTTTTTCTCCCACGGGGCCACGTATGCGGGCCATGCCATGTGTTGCGCGGCGGCGGTAAGGGTCATCCAGATTTACCAGGAAGACAATCTCATCGAGAACTCCGAGAAGATGGGCAAGTACCTCCTGGAGAAGGCCATGGA
>CAZURN010000597.1:0-1531 GCA_964623165.1 uncultured Syntrophobacteraceae bacterium | reverse complement strand
GCCAGTTCGGCGAGATCCGGGTAGGAAACCCAGTAGGGCGCCGGAACGATGACCTCATCCCCAGGATCGATGATGGCTTGAAACAGGTTGTAGAGAGCGTGCTTGCCGCCACAGGAGATCAGGACGTTGTCACGGCTGTATGAAAGACCGTAGTCCTTTTGCAGGATGTGGCACACAGCGTCTTTCAGTTCGTCGATCCCGCTCACTGCCGTGTACCGGGTATGCCCTTCCCTCATGGCTCTAATGGCCGCTTCCTGCACATGTTCCGGGGTGTCGAAATCGGGCTCTCCGACTCCGAAATTGACGATGTGAATGCCCTGCTGCTTCAGTGCCTTCGCCTTGGCATTGATGGTGAGGGTGGCAGACGGCTTGATGCGATCCAACCTCTTTGCCAGCTTCATGTGAACACCCCCTTATCATCAAGAGGAACGTTTGTCGGCTGTCCTGTTGCCCATGGCGAAAAGCCGCTTCAAGCGGTCCTCTCCTCCTACCGCATGACGGCAGAGTGAGACGGTTCCTGAAACCCATGAGACAACATTCTAAGTTTCCTCATAGTCAACGGAAACCAGGAACAGACCGTGTGCGGGTGCAGTCATGCCGGCCTGTTTTCGGTCTTTGCTTTCGAGGACACGAATGAACTCTTCCGGAGTCTTCCTGCCCTTCCCCACTTCCACCAGAGTCCCCACAAGGTTCCTCACCATGTGACGGAGGAACCCGTTGGCCTTGAAGACGAAAACCACATGCTCGCCATCCGGTTCTTCCAGGTCGGCCTGAAAAAGATGCCTCTCAGTTGAACTCACTGAAGAACCCGAAGCCATGAACGCCGCAAAGTCATGTTCTCCAATCAAATACCTCAAGCATTGGATCATGGGCTCTCGCGATAGGGTTCGGCGCACATGCCAGGCGTATTTCCTCTCAAGTGCCGACGCCACGGATCTGTTCAAAATCTGGTAGGCATACGTCTTGCCCGTGGCACAAAACCTGGCGTGGAACGAGTCGGGCACTTCCCGCGCCTGGAGCACCACGATGTCGGGAGGGAGCAAACTGTTGAGTCCCTGTTGGATTTCATTAGCTCCAAGCCGCGTCCTGGAATAGAAATTCACGACCTGCCCCCTGGCGTGAACCCCGGCGTCCGTGCGTCCCGAGGCACGGACGCTTACTGGGCTTCCCAGCATGACCTCCAAACGGGATTCCATGACCTCCTGGATGGTGAGAACCCCCTCCTGCCTCTGCCATCCATGATAATTTGACCCGTCGTATTCGAGAACGAGCTTGAAGTTCCTTTTCGCCTGGATGTCCATCAGGGTTGCCAGGGGGGGGTATCCAAGCCCATGGATTCAAGGAACCCGCTCATGAGATTCATGTTGCACACCGCCTGCCCGGAGGCTCCCCGCGTGAGGTTGTCGATGACGGAAATGACGATCACTCTTCGCACCCGCTCGTCCACCTTCCAGGCGATATCGCAGTAGTTGCTCCCACGCACCTGGAGCGTCGTGGGAAGCTCGCCCTTCCCGCAGAGCCTGACAAAAGG
>CAZURN010000596.1:0-1562 GCA_964623165.1 uncultured Syntrophobacteraceae bacterium | reverse complement strand
CGTGATCTCCTCTCCCCGGTGTGCGGGCAGACAGTGGAGCACAATGGCATGCGGAGGTGCCGCGGTCAGAAGGGAGCCGTTGATCTGATAGTCCCGGAATGTCTGACGACGGGTCTCGGCTTCGGTTTCCTGCCCCATGCTGGCCCAGACGTCGGTATAGAGAACATCCGCCTGCGACACGGCTTCCCTGGGATCCCTGGTGAGGCGGATGGTTCCGCAGCCTTCTCTTCTGGCCCAGTCCAATACTTCTGTCGATGGCTCATAGCCGACCGGGCATGCCAGCGACACGGCAAAATCGAGACGTGCTGCCGCGTTGATCCAGGAATGGGCCACATTGTTCCCATCCCCTACCCAGGCCACGTGGAGGTTTTTGAGGCTTCCGCGTTTTTCCTCGATGGTCATGAGATCAGACAGAACCTGACATGGATGAAAGCTGTCTGTCAGCCCATTGATGACGGGGATGGACGCATACCTTGCCAGTACTTCCACATCCGCCTGGGCGAAAGTGCGGATCGCAATGGCATCCACGTAGCGAGAGAGAACTCTCGCCGTATCGGACAACGGTTCGCTTCGGGAGATCTGGCTGTCCTTATCCGTGAGGAAGATGCAATCACCGCCCAGACGGAACATGGCCGCTTCGAAAGACACCCGGGTTCTTGTGGATGGCTTCGAAAAAATCAGTCCCAGGACCCGCCTTTCAAGGGTCGGCTTCAAGGTGCCCCGCTGCCATTCCCCCTTCATCTGCCGTGCCTTGGCGATCAGCCGGCGGATCTCATCGGAGGTAAGATCCCTGATGGTCAGAAGATCCCGCTTCATTGGATGTCCTCGCTCAAAATCGCGTCCAGCGTCTGGATGAGCTGATCGATTTCCCTTTCAGTCACGATGAGAGGTGGAACGAAACGAAGCACGGTATCGTGCGTGCAGTTGATGATGAATCCCTCTTCCAGGCAGCGCTCCACGACTCTCTGGCCGGGGCAGTTCAATTCCATTCCGATCATGAGTCCCCGACCCCTGACATCTTTGATCACCTCATGGCGGGACTTGAGTCCTCTGAGCGCATCCATGAAGTATGACCCCTTCCGTTGCACTCCATCCAGGAACGCGGGGTCCGAGATGAGCCGAAGCACTTGAAGGGCGGCCGAAGTCACCAGGGGAGTTCCCCCGAACGTGGAAGCGTGGGTTCCAGGAACAAAGGAAGCCGCAGCCTCATCGGTTGTCAGCATGGCGCCAATGGGAAGGCCGTTTCCAAGCGCCTTGGCCAGAGTCATGATATCGGGGGTGACACCCTCGTGTTCATGCGCAAAGAGGGTTCCCGTGCGGCCCATGCCCACCTGAACCTCGTCGAATATGAGTAGCAATCCACGCTCGCGGCAGAGGGCCCTAAGATCCGCAAGGTAACCGGGGTCGGGAAAATTGAGTCCCCCTTCTCCCTGGATGGGCTCCACCATCACCGCACAGGTCCGATCCGTGATCGCTTGCTGGACCGAGGGGATGGAGTTGAACTCCGCAAAGACGAAACCCTCCACCAGTGGTTCAAATCCCTTGTGAACCTTCTCCTGGCC
>CAZURN010000595.1:0-1566 GCA_964623165.1 uncultured Syntrophobacteraceae bacterium | reverse complement strand
TGGCATCGTCGATGAGTTCACCCTTTTCGTTGTAGACCATGGAGGGTGAGGTGTAATCGATGGCCCGCATGCCGGGGTCCAGGGGCTCGTCCCTGTAAGTGGTGTGGTCGAGCTCATGGCCCGGGCAGAACTTGACATAGTCAAATCCTCGCGAATATCCGTACTTGGGCAGGCGCATGGGCGGTGTGTCGTAGACGAGGGCGGTCTGCACCTTGCGGCCCCAGAGGATATCGGTGATGGTGGTGTCCTCGTGGGAGAGGGGCTGCCAGCCGGCAACAGGGAGCGTGAAGCGGCCTGTCATGATGGCACGGCGCACGGGAACAGTGGGCAAACCCTCGCTGTAGGCGTTCTCGAACAGGATCCCGCTCCGGGCGAACCGGTCAAGGTTGGGGGTCTTCACTGTCTTGTTGCCGTAGCATCCCAGGTAGTTGTATTGAAGGGTGTCGAGCATGATGAACACGACATTGCGAATCTTTCCAGTTCCATTCTCTTCACTTCTCATTTTTCCTCTCCTTGTTGAGATCTGCTGTTCATTTCCATGGAATCCGCGAGGGGACATTCCCGGCCTCTGTCAATGCGTTAGGCTTCAAGTTTCGTGACCTTGCGCGCATCAAACCATAAAGCTCGGAGCCGATACCACTCGGGAAATTACGAGGTATTGAGGGAATTTTTTCGAGGTTGGAGGAGACGCTGGAATGAGCTGATCCAGGAGGGGCTGCAGGGCGGGGAGTCCATTGGTTGGCTTTCTCTCAAGCCCCCTGGACACAACTGCCCAGTCAACGATGCTTTTCAGATGAGCAGCACTGTGCCCTATATTGGTAAGACCAAAGGGTGCAGGACAAGGTTTGAGAGGCGTGGGCCGGGATTTCATGCCCGACACATAATGCGGCTGTCACACGACAGAGTCGCCGTTCTTCGTGAGCTGAGGGTTCCGGGGACGCGAGGCCACAAGGAGAAATTCCCTGTTCCCTTTTGGACCAAGGATCGGGGACGGCACGATTCCCTTGAGATTGAATCCGAGGTCAGTGCAGTGGACCGCGATGGTATCGCACACCTTCTGGTGCACCAGGGGGTCGCGGACCACTCCCCCTTTGCCCACTGCCTCTCGGCCCGCTTCGAACTGCGGCTTGATGAGGGCGATGAGTGTCCCTTTGGAATCCATGAAGGGAATGACGGCTGGAAGTACGAGCCTGAGGGAAATGAACGAGACGTCTATACAAACCACCTGGATCGGCTCAGGAATGGAATCCCGTGAGATGGCGCGGATGTTGGTCCGTTCGATGACGACGACCCGCGGGTCCTGCCTGAGCTTCCACGCGAGCTGGCCGTATCCCACATCCACGGCGTAGACCCTGGCCGCACCTCGCTGCAGAAGGCAGTCGGTGAATCCCCCCGTCGAAGCGCCCACATCCAGGGCCACCACCCCGTCCACATCGAGGCCGAAAGCATCCAGGGCATGCTGCAGCTTCACTCCCCCCCGACTCACGTAGGGGAGATCATCCCCGATGAGTTCCACAAGGGATGATTCCGGCACCTTCTGTCCGGCTTTGGACACCTTCTTGCCAT
>CAZURN010000594.1:0-1568 GCA_964623165.1 uncultured Syntrophobacteraceae bacterium | reverse complement strand
GAGAGGCCATCCACCGGGAACTGGTTCGAGGCGGGCAGGTGTTTTTCGTCCACAATCATGTTCAGACCATTTTCCAGATGGCCGCAATGCTCGGTCGCCTGGTCCCCGACGCACGCATCGCCGTGGCGCATGGCCAGATGAAGGAAAGGGATCTCGAGAAGGTGATGCTCGACTTCATCGGGCGCAAGACGGACGTCCTCGTGTGCACCACCATCATAGAATCAGGGCTGGACATTCCCGCTGCCAACACCATCATCATCAATCGAGCTGACAAGTTCGGGCTGGCTCAAATTTATCAGTTGCGCGGGCGTGTCGGCAGATCCAGAGAACAGGCCTACGCATACCTTCTGGTTCCCGGCGAGCACCTCATCACCCGTGATGCTCAAAAGCGACTGCGTGCCCTCATGGATTTCAGTGAGCTGGGAGCAGGTCTGAAAATCGCCATGAACGACCTGCAGATCCGCGGAGGAGGCACCATACTAGGATCGGCCCAGTCAGGTCACATCGCTGCGGTCGGTTATGAGCTCTATTTGGAACTCCTCGAACAGACCATTGCGAGGATGAAGGGTGAAAAGCCCGTGTCCGAAACCGTGGACCCGGAGATCAACCTGGCCGTATCGGCCTTCCTTCCGGTGGATTTCATCGGCGACACGGACCAGAGACTTCTCGCTTACAAACGACTGGCCACCGCATCCGATGACGGGACCATAGAAGATCTTGCCAACGAGTGGCGGGACCGCTTCGGACCTTTCCCCGAGAGCGCGCGGAACCTCATCATCCTGGCGAAGTCACGACTCCTTTTCAAGGAATTGGGCATCGTCCGCCTGGATGGGGACGGAGAGACTTTCGTCCTCACCTTTGCTCCCGCCGCCGATCTGCCCAGGCTCGTCCCATTTCTCGAGGACAAGAGGTGTGCATTCACCCTTGAAGGCGATCGCAAGATCCGCATTGAAATATGGGGGCGGGACCTTGCCCAGCAACTCCTGCGACTGAAAAGCATCTTGAAAGAGTTCCGGGAACGTGATAGTGATGTCAAGTCAATTCAGTAGCTTACGGATTCACACCGCATGAGGGGATGGAATGCATCTGGGATCCAGGATAATTTGGTTTTTGTGTCTCGTTTTGCTATGTGCTGGAGTAGCCCGCGGGGAAAAGTTGGACAGGATCGTCGCGGTGGTCAACGGGGACATCATCCTGTACAGCGAACTCCAGGATAGCGTCAAGCGCATGGCCAGTAAGTCCCCGGAAATCAAGCTCGACGATCCAAAGACGAAGAAACAGATCGAGGGGGAAATACTTCGCCAGTTGATCCGGGAACGTCTGGCCGACCAGGAAGCCAAGCGCCAGAAAATCTCCGTCACCGAATCCGAGGTGGACCAGGCATTGGAGAACATCAAGCGCGAGAACCGCCTCGACGACGCAAGGTTCGACCAGATGCTCCAGGAAATGGGACAGACCCGGGTTCAGTTTCGAGACAACATAAAGAGGGAGATCCAACGGTCGCGCCTTCTGGAGCGTGTCTTGAAGTCCAAGATCGTTATCACCAATGAACAGGTGGACCAGTTCCT
>CAZURN010000593.1:0-1570 GCA_964623165.1 uncultured Syntrophobacteraceae bacterium | reverse complement strand
GGGTCCAGGTTGAGGGAGAGGTAAATGTGCTCCTGGGGACTCCCGAATCCCATTTTGCGAAAGAAGTGCAAGGCGGGGAGGTTATCCGCCTCCGAATCCACGAGCAGGATCCGCACCCCATCCTCCAGCATCAGGTCGCGAAATCGGTTGAAAAGCCTTGCGGCGATGCCGTAACCGCGGAAGGTCGGATCGATTCCCAACCAAACGAGGTATCCATACTTCCATGCCGAATGGCTCTTGGTGACCGTGGTCCCGAGCGCGAAACCCACGATCTCCTCGTCGACCTCCGCAACCAGACAAAAATCCGAATCCGACTGGAACAGGTTTATGACCTCGTATTCATCCCATGTCCTGTAGAGATTCGGGACTTCCCTGGCGGTGAACAGTCGCTCGCCCAGGTGAAAGACTGCCGCTATGTCGTCAATATCCATGTTTCGAATATCGACGATAACCCGTTTCTTCTTGTGGTGCTCTGTTTCTTCGAGTTGCATGATGTATCACTTCTTGCCGATGGGCTTCCTCGAGAGCTTCCTGGCCCCCGGGTCTGAGGGGTGAAGGGAGGGGAGATTCTCACCCTTATGGATCCGCTGAACCTGCCATATCTTTTCCTTGCGTTTGAGATCTCCGTACTTGCCGAACCTGCCGCTGCCATGTTTATGCATGGCTCATGCCATCCTTTCCGGGGGCTTAATGACGTTGTGGAGAACCACCCCGTCGGCAAGACTTGCAAACCGATGGTGGAGGTATCCTCCCGTTCCATTGGGTGAGAGGATTTAGAGCACCGAGCAGGCTGTGCACATCCTTTCAAATCAACTATAGCGCGAAAGCGAATCAAGGGGCAACCGCCTGGTTGGCCTCTTTCATTCTGACTACTTCCGACATGCCAGGGCCGGGAAAGCAATGATCATAAAAGCTCTCAAAAGCGTGAATGCTCCTTGACATGCCGAGCGTGATCCTTTATACATCTACGCTTCGAGTCCGGCATCTTTCACAGAAGTGGAGAACAGTCAATGAAGACCATCAGTGCGAAGTTTCAGCCCGACAACCGCAAATGGATCCTGGTGGACGCCGAGGACAAGGTTTTGGGCCGTCTAGCCACTCAGGTCGCCATGCGGCTCAGAGGAAAACATCTTCCTGATTTCAGCCCCCATGTCGATACGGGCGACTTCGTCGTCGTCATCAATGCGGAAAAAGTGCGCCTGACCGGCAGGAAGATGGACCAGAAGATGTATCACCGGCACACGGGATACATGGGAGGCATCAGATCCATCACAGCACGCAAGCTCAACCAGGAGCATCCGGACAGGTTGATCCGGTTCGCCGTGGCTGGCATGCTCCCCAAGAACCGGTTGGGGCGCAAGCTGATCAAGAAGCTTAAGATATACAAGGGTGCCGAGCATCCTCACGAGGCTCAGCAGCCGCAGCAGATAGCCCTTTAGGACTCCAGCGACCATGAGGAGAAGGTTTTGATGGCCGAACAGCGATTCTATGCAACAGGAAAACGGAAGACCGCCGTGGCGCGGGTATGGTTGAAACCCGGAAGCGGTGCCGTTGTGATCAATCAGAGGCC
>CAZURN010000592.1:0-1572 GCA_964623165.1 uncultured Syntrophobacteraceae bacterium | reverse complement strand
TGCGCACCTGGGAGGGGTCGTAGTCTCCGAAAGCCTCGCGAGCCGGGATCACTAAGTCCACGGTGTCGCCCTGCTTGAGTCCAAGAAGCCTTCTCTCAAGCCCGGGGATCACCTGGTTGTAGCCCACCACGAAATTGTGGGACACAGGTCCGTTCTCGCCCCTCACGCAAAACCCGTTCTTGAGGTGCACGGAGTATTCGAGGACCACTGCGGTATCTTTGGTTATTTCCATATTTCAGCCTATGAGGGGGCGGTCCTTGGGGATGCAGTCGATTGATTCACTGCGGAGAAACATCGGAGGCAGCGTCCACGGTTTCCAGCGGATAACCCAGGGCTTTGGCTTTCCCCAAATGCTCATCGGTGCGCCGCGCATCGCCTTTCAGTCCATATGCCCGGGCAAGGTTGACGTGAGCGGGAGCGAAATCGGGATTGAGGGAAAGGATTTTTAATGACGCCTCGATGCTCTCATCGGGCTGCTCCATCTGGAGGTGGGCCACGGCGAGGCTGTTCAGAGCCGCGATGTTGGCGGGTGCAAGGTCGAGAGCTGCCTTGCTGTGCTCGATGCATTTCCGGGTATCGCCCTTCTGGAGATAGGCAAATCCGAGATTGCTGTGAGCCATGGGAAGCGACGGATCGAGGGCGAGGGCCTTCAGGTTGGCATCAATGCAGCGGTCGATATCGCCCTTGCGGAAATAGAGCCCACCGAGATTCACATGGGCTTGGGCCAGATTTGCGTCCCACTCAATAGCCTGCTTGAATTCTGATATGGCCTCGTCGACAAGGCCCTTCTGGGAATAGGCGAGCCCAAGATTGTAATGGAGAACGGGGGATTGAGGCTCAAAAAACGAACGCTCTTTGAGAAACTTGATGTAAAGGTTCAGTCTGTCTTCCCTCGGATCCGTCGGGTGTGCCATTTTGCGATCATCCTCTTGCACGATAGGGGTTGGTACCATTCCACAGGCTTGATTCGCGGCCTTTGGGCTTCCGTGAGTCGGGCATCCCCCTTCATGTTATCCGCCAAGAGGGAAGAGGTTCTGGAGTGTTCCCCCTTGGCGGCATGATCGCCCCGAAGCGGGCTGCGGCAATAGTTCAAGTGGTATCGAAAGGTTAACCGTCGCTGTGACGGAAGCAACCATAACAAGCCGTCACGGGCCTGTCAAGTTTGGCTGTCCGATCGTGAGGCCTCTGCCCCATGACTAAGAGGAAGGCTCGTGCGGGGACTTTTCTATTGACAAAGCTCCCGTTGAGGGGTATCGAGCGAGGATAAACTTATCAAATTTGCCTGTAATCACACTTGTCGAGGCGCATAATGAAAGCTTTGGGGGGGTTGCTCCAGAGCTAGAGAGATCCCACACAGGAGGGCAACATGAGTGAGGAAGCGAAGAGCAAGATCATCGAATGGGTGAAGCAGCAAAAGAAAACGAAGCATTATTTCAACGACTTGTGCAAGGCCATCCCTGAAATCAAGATGATGCAGGCAAAGAAGATCGTCAACGAACTCGTCAACGAAGGCAAGTTGAAGTACTGGTCCAGCGGGAGCACGACCATGTACATGCTGCCGGGCGAAGACGA
>CAZURN010000591.1:0-1572 GCA_964623165.1 uncultured Syntrophobacteraceae bacterium | reverse complement strand
ACCCCGTCAGGTCCGGAAGGAAGCAGCGGTAAGTATCACCGGCTGTGTCGTGGTTTACTCTAATTGAGCTCTTGAAGGTGGGCGGTCTGATTTCAGCCGGTTCGACCTGGGGTGCACGGCCAAGGACTTTTTGTTCTGCCTCGGCAAGTTGGCCGGTGACCCGCCGGTCCATTGCCTCTCCTGCATCCGAGCAACTCCTCCTTCACCAGGACACAAGAGACCTTGTCGACAGGGACGATCGGGGGGCTCCACACAGGTGCGCACCGAAGAGTGCTTCATTTTGAGTCGTCACCCAAGCGGAGACCAACGGTCCAAAGACCAAAACAGGCATTGGACCAACACGTCGCTAGGCCCCGAAGAGTTTCAGGTTGGACATCGCAATTCCCGAGACCACGATGACTGCGAAGATCCCGAAGCAGACCACTGCCATCAATGTGAGCCGCTGCTGGATCTGGGGAACCACTTCCACAAGGCTGCCAACTTCTTTGAACGGCATGACCGCCGCCCCGCCCAGTCCCCCCACCGCCCCGCCCATTAGCGTGAAGTAAATGGCGTACCCGATGTACCCGTATTCTCTCTGAAGCAGGCAAAAGGGACAATGATGCGTGGGCAACTCGTAGAAATAGAGCGAAATGAACGAAATGAGGGCGATGACTGCAATGACGAGCGTGAAGAGGCTCAGAATAGAAAAGAGCGTGGTGAGTCTCCCCTTGATATAGCTGTGGACACCCACTGCAAGGGTGAGAAGCAGCCCGGCGGAGAATGCGAAGGCAACCGGCTTGGGAGGCAGGGCAACAATTCCGGCTGTGATCCCTTCAGCCTCCGATGTAAACAGCGTGCCGCAGCAGGATGTGATGACGGCTGGTTGCATTTGAAGAAAATAGCCAGCCTGCGTGATTCCCTCCAACAGGATCGCTGGAGTCATGACCAAGAGCAACGCGTACTTTTTGCGGATCAGCGGGTAGTCGTACCCCTTGTTGTCTGTAGTGTTCATGATCAACCAGATCCCCGCGAAAAGCCAGTTGACGATTTTGAGCAGGAGAGTCGGATAGCCCCAGGAGTTGACCTTCAATGTACCTGCGGCGCACATGGCCCCCACGAAAAGAGGAGCCATGTGGTCGGCAGCATAGATGAACAGGAACAGGGAGAGTAGCTGGAATGCCATGGCATTGGCCATGAGTGTGGACACGAGGTAGGTCCTGCGCTCCAGTCCAAGCTGAAGCTCACTGCCACTGTGTATGTCCCAGCTCTTCAGTATTCTCATTCCGTGAAACGATGCGTAGACCACCATGCCGCTGATCACGAGGGATCCGGCCAAGAGCGATATGATCGCGGGATGAAGGATCATGCCTCAACCTCCAAGGATTCTTCCGTCCCTCATCTCCACGATGCTGTCAATGGTGGCCGAATCGTGAACAATGGGGTCATGGCTCGCAACGATCACAGTCTTCCCATCGCACTTGAGATCCCGCACGATTTCCATGAACTCCCTGGAAAGCTTCGTGTCCAGATGCGCCGTGGGCTCATCCGCAATGATGATCGAGGGATTGTTGACGAGGGCTCGGGCAATGG
>CAZURN010000590.1:0-1596 GCA_964623165.1 uncultured Syntrophobacteraceae bacterium | reverse complement strand
TTAGTGATCCCGGCTCGCGAGGCTTTCGGAGACTACGACCCCTCCCAGGTGCGCAAGAGCAGCTTCGACGAGTTCCCGCAAGGAAGACGATTGGAGGCAGGCAAATGGGTCGTGGCCACCAACGAGGAAACCGGCGCTCAATACAACTATTTCGTCAAGCAGAAGGACAATGATTCGGTGACCCTGGATTTCAACCACCCTTTGGCGGGTGAGGATCTATATTATCATGTGAAGATCATCCATGTGAGGTTGGCTTTGCCCGAAGAACTGGATTACTTGAGGCCCTGCAGACACGAAGGCGGGGATTCCGAACCCGAAAGGCGGTGACCTTGGCATCCGCCATTTGCACAGAACTCGTGTGAAGACCTTCGGTTCCCCCGTTTATCACCTAAGGCCTCCCTCATTTGCCAATCAGGATGTACCCGAATTCAAACCGGCTGTCCTTGGGCGCCTTTCTTTGAGAGCCACAGGCAGAACTTGTAGAGAACCTCAGCCCTGGCCTCTCCCTGCAAAACCCCCTTGCAGAGTTCGAACAACTCTTTCTGCATGCCTACGGACTCCTCGCCCACCCGTTCTTCTTCCAGGAACATCTTGATCAGTGCACTGGCCCGGAGTGAAGCTGAACTGAAGATACGCTCCCGGGGATCCTTGGGCTCCTGAAATGGGTCCCAGTTCTCGTAGCCAATCCTCAAGATGCGCTCTTGACCACGTTTGGACATGGAATCAAAGATCGCCTTTTTCCTGAACTCATGCTCTTGGTCTTCAGTGCGCATGTCCCTCCTCACTCTGGAGCGGCACTCCCGATCCCCCAACCGTCGGCACCAATGGTGCATATATCCCGACACCACCGCAAACTGATCCGGAGTGACATAATCCGCGCCCGCCCGACAATGGGAGCGGGATCAAGCGCCCCGCACAGCACCATAGCATGACCACGTCTTGCTCCGGAAGCGGGTCGGCCTAGTCCCAGAACAGCTTCAATCGAATCTTTTTGAACTCCCTGGTACTGAACAATATAGAATAGTTTTCATCACCGATGAGGGCCCCCAGACGGCCTGCAACGACCTCGCATTCATCCTGCGAGCGTCCATGAACCATTGCGTAGAGATTATAGGGCCATTCGGGAAACGCAGGCCTGTGATAACAGTGGGTCACTTCAGTCTTGGAACCGAGGATACGGCCGCGTTCATCAATCCGGTCAAGCGGGCAGTTCCACACCACCATCCCATTGGCGCTGAATCCCACTTTGCGATGATTGAGCACCGCCGCGAAACGGCGAATGACTCCCGCCTCCACCCAGTCGTCAATGACGGCAAGGAGTCTCTCCTGGGTCATCCCCAGACCTCGCGCCCAGACCTCGAAAGGTTTTTCCTCCAGCGGCAGATCCTCTTGCAGGCATTTCACAAGGGCTATGTTCTCGCTGGTGGGCACGAAATGAACCGATGGACTCACGAGAGCGGGCACTGCGTCTTCCTGAGAGAAATCGGCCTCTCCCTCGTCCAGCACATCCAATACCACAGCCAGCTTGTACTTTTTCAGTGCAGGCAGGATGAGCGTAGGCCAGCCACCAGCCTCCAGGGCCACACCGTCCACGGT
>CAZURN010000589.1:0-1608 GCA_964623165.1 uncultured Syntrophobacteraceae bacterium | reverse complement strand
ACAACGATTGCCTCAGAATTCTGTTGAATTGCCAAGGGCGTCGGTTGTAATAATTTCATCCTATATTTCAAGACAAACAAGGAGCAGGCCCCCCATGCGGGTTAGAGTCCTCGGTTCATCGGGTTCAGAAGTCCCCGGCCACAATTCTCCTGCTTTTCTCATTGACGACTTCCTGCTTCTGGACGCGGGCACGGTTTCCCTTTCCCTGGACACCCATGCTCAATGCAAAATCAGCCACATCCTTCTCACGCACGCTCATCTGGACCATATCAAAGCCATCCCATTCCTGCTGGACAACATCGTCTCCAGCGAACAATCTTGCCAGATAACCGTCCTGAGCGGCAAAGATGTCCTCGGCGACCTGAAGCGCAGCATTTTCAACGACAGGATTTGGCCGGATTTCACCATGCTTCCCACTCCCCAAATGCCCGTCCTGAAATACGAGCCCATCTCCACGCGGGGGTTCTTCGAGATCAGGGGGTTCAGGGTGTATGCTTCGAGGGTGAACCACGCCGTGCCCGCTTACGGGTACATGGTGGAAAACGCATCCAGACACTCACTGCTTTACACAGGGGACACCGGACCCACGGCCGCGATCTGGAAGAGGATGCGTGGGCACGTGGTGAAAGGGGTCATCGTCGAGGTGTCCTTCCCCAACGAGATGCAGGATCTTGCCATCGCGTCGGGCCATCTCACACCGTCCCTCCTCAAGCAGGAGATTCAGAAGATGCCGTCTGTTCCGGACGACATCTACATCACCCACCTGAAGCCTTATTATAGGGAGACCATCGAGCAACAACTCCGGACAATCGATGGAGCGTCCATTACCCTTCTCGAGGACGGCCTCACCATCACCATTTAGCATCCCGCCTGCGCCACTTCGGCTTGCACCTGACCACGACGATGAAACCACGTGGGCGACCCCAGAGCGCTCTTTCCCAAGAAACACAACGAGACGACCTCGAGACAAGGCCTGCCCGTTCGTGCTCTAGGTGCACTTCGTGCTGCAAATGGAAACGCACGGCAAGAAGCCAACGGGAGCTCCGCCGGGATGCTCTATCCCCTCAGAAGTTCCCGGGCAATGATGAGCCTCTGAATTTCGCTGGTTCCCTCGTAGACCATCGTGATGCGGACATCCCTGTAGAAACGCTCCACTGGAAAGTCCCTGGTGTACCCGTATCCGCCCAGGATCTGCATGGCATCATGGCACGCCTTGGTGGCTGACTCGGTGGCGAACACCTTGGCCATGGACGCTTCCTTAGCGTAGTATTTCTTCTGGTCTTTCAGGAATGCAGCTTTGAGCAAGAGCAGGCGGGCTGCTTCCAACCGGGTGTAGTTGTCGGCGATCATCCACTGAATGGCCTGATGCTGGGCGATGGGCACATCGAACTGGATCCGCTCCTTGGCGTAGTTGGTGGCGAAATCCATTGCTGCGAACCCAATACCGAGGGCCATGGAACCAATCCCTATCCTTCCGCCGGCGAGTTCGGCCGCAGCGATTCTGAACCCGTCGTTCAATTTGCCGAGCATGTTCTCTCGTGGGACGCGGCAATTGTCAAACAGGAGTTCGTTGGTGGAGGACCCATTTTGCCCCATCTTGGTCTCGTC
>CAZURN010000588.1:0-1615 GCA_964623165.1 uncultured Syntrophobacteraceae bacterium | reverse complement strand
GCTACGGCGATTTCGTAGCCGCTATCAAGAAACTGCCGTGGGTGGTGGATGATGTACTGGTCCAGGGCGTCGGGCTGCGGCAGGAGCACAATGGCCGATTCCCGGCCGCTCCGTCCTACTCGGCCCCCGCGCTGCCAGGTGTTCATGACTGTTCCGGGATATCCCACCAGGATGCACAGGTCCAGTCCACCGATATCAATCCCCATTTCGAGGGCGCTCGTGGAGATGACTGCAGCGAGAGCACCCCCGGAAAGCTTTTGCTCGATGATCCGGCGCTCTTCCGGGAGGAATCCCGCCCTGTAAGAGCTGACCCGGCCTGCAAGGTGCGGGGCTGCTCGCAGGACACTCATGTGGACCAGCTCCGTCAGACGCCGGGACTGGGTGAAGGCGATGGTCTTGAGACCCGCATCGGCGGCGCGCACGAGGAGCCGTGCGGCCATGGTCGACGGGTGGCCTGCGGCGCCTTCCTCGGATTCGAAAAAGACGAAATGTCTCTTGGACTGCGGAGCCCCATGGTTCACTATGACCGTGATGTCCGGCTCCGTAAATGTTTCAAGGGAGTTCCGCGGCGGTCCCTGGAATACGGGGCCGTATGGGGTAATGAGCTGTTGGGCCAGTTCTCTCGGATTTGCGATGGTTGCCGAGAGAAGAATGAACTGGGGAGTCTCCCCGTAGTGACGACAGACTCTCTGAAGCCTGCGAAAAATCTGACCCACATGGCTTCCGAAGATCCCCCTGTAAGTGTGGAGTTCATCCACCACTACGAACCTCAGCTTCTTCCAGAAGGATTCCCATTTGCCGTGATAGGGTAGCAGCCCATAGTGAAGCATGTCAGGGTTGGTCAAGAGGATGTGGGGGTGATTTTGGCGAATCTTGGCCCGATCGTGGGGTGTAGTGTCGCCGTCGTAAACGGCGGCGCGGGGGGGCACGGCCGTGCCGTGTGCGGGCAAGGCACTTAAAAGGGCTTCGAGACTTCCCATTTGGTCCCTGGTGAGGGCTTTGATGGGAAAAAGATACAGGGCGCGAAGCTCTGGATTCTGGAGGATGGCCTCAACGATGGCTAGGTTGTAGATCAAAGACTTGCCGCTGGAGGTGGGTGTGGCCACCACGATGTGCTTCCCCGAGCGGATCAGATGCAACGCTTCAGCCTGATGCGAGTAAAGAGCTCGAATACCGAGGGCTTCAAGAGACTGCTGCAGAGGGTGAGGAAGCGGAATCTCCATCCTCCCGTATTGGGCTTCCGTGGCCGGGAGAACCTCGTGGTGCACGACCTTGAAATCCTGACGCCCGCTGGTGAGCAGTTCGTGCAGGAACTTTTGGATCACTCGATCGTATCCTTGTCCGTGTTCATTGGTTGCGAGGTGTGGATGAGAGAGGGCAAGCGCTGAGAGCCGGGATTTCCTGCGGCCTCACGCGCACAACCAAGCTCGAGCAAGAAACTTGACAATGGACCACTGTCCTTGCTATCGGGTGACTATTAACCCATTCGATCATATGTCTGCAAGGGCTCATGGGAAGGTCACCTGGGTCCACCCCAAACCACCTTGAATGTTACGGGAGAAGGAGACGCGATGAACGTGCAGGATGTTGTGAAGAAGATCACGTGGCTTGGACA
>CAZURN010000587.1:0-1620 GCA_964623165.1 uncultured Syntrophobacteraceae bacterium | reverse complement strand
ACGTAACTGATCACAGGGTGTATCTTGGCAGGATCCACTGTCAGGCCGTCGGCCCGAAAAAAATGATGAAGCGAGAGGTTGAAGACTCACTTTTGACGGGACAAACGCTCCACATTCTGCTACTGAACGGTGAACGCGACTATGTGGTGAAGGCGTACCGTGATGGCAGATGCTGTGAGCCCCATTCCTCCCAACATAAACGACCCGAGCTTTCCATTCTCATTGGAGGACTGGGGCAAGACCCCCGAATCCGTCAAGCAGCATGTCCTGAACCTGTGCAAGCTTATCTCCGAGCACCAAAAGACCGTCGCCGAGCTTCGAGCGAAGATCGAGAAGCTCGAAGCCAGGCTGAACCAGAACTCCTCCAATTCCAACCGCCCTCCTTCATCCGACAGCCCCTGTCAGAAAGAGAAAGCGACCGAACCCAGAAAGAAGAGCAAATCGAGGGGCAAGAAAGGCCGGAAGGGCTTCAGACAGAAGCTCCTTTCGGCCACAGAAACGAGAGAGGTTCCTCCAGAGCGATGCGAATGCGGATGCACGGACTTCGAGCGACTGGAGCCGTACTACACGCACCAGCATATCGAGCTTCCCAAGATCGTGATGCAGGTGATCCACTTCGTCCTCCTCAAGGGGCGTTGTCGTTCCTGCGGGAAGCTGAACAAGGGCTACGTTCCCCGGGAGTACCAAACGGGATATGGCCCGAGATTTTCCGCACTCATCGTCGAGCTTGCCGGCATCGCGGGAAACAGTCGCGACATGGTGCGCACGTTCTGCACATCGGTTCTGGAAGTCACGATCAGCCTGGGCGCCATCCAGAAAGTGATCGACCGGGCATCCGAGGCCATCAAGCCGCACTATGAAGCGATCAGGGACAAGGCTCGATCCTCCCGGGTCAATCACCTGGACGAAACCCCGTGGCATAACCGTGGGAAGCTCAATTGGCTGTGGGTTATGGCCAATACGACCGTTGCGTTTTTCATGATCCACAACACGCGCTCGAAAGAGGCTTTTGAATGCCTGATCGGTATGTGGAGCGGGATCATGGTGAGTGACAATTATGCGGTCTACCGCAAATGGATCAACCTGAGGCAGACCTGCTTGAGCCACCTCATCCGGAAGGCGAGAGCCCTCGCCGAGCGCTCCAATCCGGAACTGGCGGCTTTCGGCAACTGGACCGAAAAGGAGTTGCAGCGCCTGGTGAAAATGGCCAAGGCCCCGCCGACCATTGGAGAATGGCGAGCTTTCTATGCACGGCTGTGTCGTCTTATCGCTCTGTATCGCGACTCCAAGAGTGAGGCGGGGACGTTTGCCCGCACGCTGGAGGACACGATGGACAACCTCTTCGTCTTCATGGTCGAAGAGGGAGTCGAGCCGACGAACAATTTCGGCGAGCGCATCATCCGCTTTGCCGTCCTGTGGCGCAGGCGAAGCCAGGGAACCAAAAACGACAAGGGCAACCGCTGGGTTGAGCGCATCATTTCTCTCAGACAAACCTGTCGGCTTCAGATGCGATCGAGCTTTGCCGTCCTGGTCGATGCCCTGGATTCATATTTCAAAGAGCGACAACCCGACCTGACCTGGATTCGACAGGCCTGACGGGGTGACCCTGTGATCAGTTAC
>CAZURN010000586.1:0-1624 GCA_964623165.1 uncultured Syntrophobacteraceae bacterium | reverse complement strand
TTCGGCAAAGCCATAGGCATCCCCACATTCTTCGTGCGGCGCGACACCCCCAACGTGTTCCTCGTGGAGATTCTCAAACGGTGCAGGGACATCCGTTCGAGTCGCAGGTATTCCGGCTATTGGCGCGTTTACCACGGAGAATACTGCCAGGCACTGCTGAAGCTGATCAGGGAGGAGGTCCCGGAACTCATCGAGGCACTGAGACTGCAGGAGACCATGAGGGACCTGGAACTCAGGCTCGTTGACCCCGAGAAGCACTCTGCTGGCGGAAAGCTGACTTGGACCATTCTCAAGGAAATAGGAGCCAAATCGGCGATGTCTGTCGGTGCAAGGGAATTCAACCTTGGAGCGGAGGACTTCTACCGCGATACTCTCAGAAAAAAATACTTGGAGGAGGGGCTGCAAGTGCTGGAAGAGGACCTGCAGACTCTCGATTCTCAATGGACGGGCAGATGGAGGGGGCTTCGGGAAGCTCTTCGCA
The DNA here is from genome assembly GCA_964623165.1 of uncultured Syntrophobacteraceae bacterium. Classification (GTDB taxonomy): domain Bacteria; phylum Desulfobacterota; class Syntrophobacteria; order Syntrophobacterales; family Syntrophobacteraceae; genus JAAYUJ01. The sequence goes on along the minus strand of CAZURN010000586.1, from coordinate 1,143 downwards.
GCTCGTTCGGTGAAGGGAACGTGATCGGTTTTCTCCAAACCATCAAGACGGATGTGTTGGAAGAGACCACTTCGGTTGACGAGCTCATGTCCCTCATCACCATTGCCATGATCACTATCCACATCGACATGGAGCGGACAGGGAGCCTCCGTGACGGCATGGAAGGGAACCAGCAGGATGAAGCACCAGTACATCGAGCGGCAGACTGGTAGGGTGCGCACCGAAAGGCTCTTCGGCGACGGCATTGTGAACATGCTCTACTCCCGGGAGAGGGAGAAACCGTCGGCTCTCTTTCGAGCGCTCACAGGCCCCCGAATGTCCAGCCTATTAGGATTCCTGAATTACGATTCATTGCTCGCAGGAAGGCTCATGGGAGGCAATGCGTTCCTTGACTCCTGCCATGTCGACCTCGGGGAATGCCTGGACAAATATGCCCGTTTCGAAAGCCTGAGAGACTTCTTTGAGCGCAGGATTCGCTATTGGGACTGCCGTCCCATGCCGACCGAAGCGGGGGCCGTTGTGTCACCGGCGGATTCCAAGGTACTGGTGGGGTCCCTGTCGGCCGCCTCTTGCCTCTTCCTGAAGAACAAGTTCTTTGAGTACGAGGAGCTGCTGGGGGTGGACAAACATCGCTGGCTCGAGGCCTTTCAAGGCGGTGATTTCGCCGTGTTTCGCCTCACACCCGACAAGTACCACTATAACCACATGCCTGTGACTGGAAGGGTCGAGGACATTTACTCAATCTCCGGAGGTTATCACTCCTGCAACCCCGGAGCCGTGGTGGCTCAGGCGACCCCTTATTCCAAGAACAAGAGGGTCGTCACGATCATGGACACCGATGTGCCTCAGGGGTCAGCAGTGGGACTTGTGGCCATGATTGAAGTGGTGGCGCTCATGATCGGGGATATCGTGCAGTGTTACAGCGAGAACCGCTATGACGACCCGCGCCCCGTTTCTCCTGGGATGTTCCTCCGGAAAGGGTCGCCCAAGAGCCTTTACCGTCCGGGAAGCAGCACAGATGTGCTCCTGTTTCAGGAGGGCCGTATCCGATTTGCGGAAGATCTTCTGCGGAACATCCAGAGGTTGGATGTCGAGAGCCGTTTTTCAGTGGGCTTTGGGAGGCCCCTGGTGGAGACCGAGGTG
>CAZURN010000585.1:0-1626 GCA_964623165.1 uncultured Syntrophobacteraceae bacterium | reverse complement strand
GCAGTGATCGGGGACGGCAGCATGACCGGAGGCATGGCCTTCGAAGCCCTCAACCATGCGGGGGATCTCAACAAGAACCTCATCGTTGTGTTGAACGACAACGAAATGTCCATCTCCCCCAACGTGGGAGCCCTGTCCGCATTCCTCAGCCGAAAGCTCTCCAACAAGACCATGTTGAACCTCAAGAAGCAGATGGAGGGTTTTCTCAAGTCGCTCCCAGGGTTGGGACCGAACATCATCAACATCCTCAAGAAGAGCGAGGATTCCCTGGTCACCCTGCTTACCCCGGGAATGCTCTTCCAGGCACTCGATTTTCACTACATCGGTCCCATCAAGGGACACCGGCTGGATCGGCTTCTGGACACCTTCAGGGCCGTGAAGGATCTCGAAGGCCCCGTGCTGGTTCACGTGATCACACAGAAGGGGAAAGGCTACCATCCCGCCGAGTGCGACCCGGCCAGCTTCCACGGGGTCGGCGCCTTTGATATTGAAACCGGTAAGAGCTGCGGGAGTGGGGCGGCCGGCGTTCGGGCCCCCTCATACACCGAAGTTTTTGGAGAAACCATCACACGGCTCGCGGAATGGGACCCCAAGGTCATCGCAATCACTGCGGCAATGCCTCAGGGCACTGGTCTCGAATTATTTGCCAAGCGCTTTCCGGAACGGTTCTTCGATGTCGGCATTGCAGAACAGCACAGCGTGACTTTCGCGGCCGGGCTCGCCGCCGAGGGATTCAAACCGGTGGTCGCCGTGTATTCCACGTTTCTGCAGCGGGCATATGACCAGATCATCCATGACGTCTGCCTCCAGAATCTCCCGGTGGTATTCGCCATGGACCGGGGGGGACTCGTCGGGGAGGACGGGCCGACGCACCATGGCGCTTTCGATCTGAGCTTCATGCGTCACATCCCCAACATGGTGCTCATGGCTCCCAAAGATGAGAACGAACTCCAGCACATGCTCAAGACCGCCCTCGATCATCCCGGGCCTGTGGCCTTGCGCTATCCCAGGGGAAACGGAGCCGGGGTTGAACTCGACCCGGGCTTCAAGACATTGCCCATCGGCAAGGGGGAGGTTCTGCGGGAAGGCGACGACCTGCTCATCGTGGCCATCGGTGTGACGGTCCAATTCGCCATGGAAGCCGCGAAAAACCTGGAGCAGCAGGGTGTTCAAGCCACCGTCGTCAATGCGCGTTTCGTGAAGCCCCTCGACAACGACCTGATTCTCGACCTGGCCAGGAAGATTGGACGGGTCATCACCGTTGAGGAGAACGTGCTGCAGGGCGGTTTCGGGAGTGCAATCCTTGAGATGTTCCAGGAATCCTCATTTTACCCCGCAGGATTCGTACGATTAGGGCTGCCTGATGCGTTTGTCCCTCATGGAAGTCAGAAGATCCTGAGACAGCTCAATGGCATCGACGCCGAAGGCATCGAGCAGGCAGCGCTCAATCTCGTGAGGGTCCACGATGGCCAGTTCTTACGTGCGATTGGACAAACTGCTCGTCGATAGCGGTTTGTGCTCGAGCCGGGAGAGAGCCCAGGCCCTCATCCTTGCCGCCAGGGTCACGGTGGATGGCAAGAAGGTGTCCAAAGCCGGACAGAAGGTGCCGGAATCATCCCTTGTGGA
>CAZURN010000584.1:0-1639 GCA_964623165.1 uncultured Syntrophobacteraceae bacterium | reverse complement strand
GACGAAGTATTGGTCTAAACATATTGACCATTTATTTATGAAACGAACTACTAGTATCCGGGTCAACTCCCAACTGGACTTGCCCGAACTGGCTCCAGGAAGACCAGGAACACCTTCCCCAGGTCACATCTTCCCAAAGGAATGTCGCGAAAAGCAGGAAGCAGTCACGCAGGAGGGATGCCCGGGGCACTGTCTTCCTGGCCCGCCACCCAGTAGCCAGACTATGGCTCCTCTCTCATTCACCCATGGTGCTGCTGCGCATCGATTACCGCGAGAGACGTTGTGTTGACGATGTCCTCCACGTCGCAGTTTCTTTGTAGCACGTGGATCGCCTTGCTCGTCCCAGTGAGGATAGGTCCTATGGCCCTGGCCCCTGCCAGCCTTTCCATGAGCTTGTAAGCGATGTTTCCCGCGTCAAGGTTGGGGAAGATCAATACATTCGCCTTCCCCTTCAGTGAACTGAATGCGTAAGTATCCTTAAGGATCTCGGGCACCACGGCCGTGTCCGCCTGCATCTCGCCGTCCACCACAAGCTCGGGACGCCGCTCCTTCACGATGCGGGTCGCCTCGGCGACCTTTTCGGTGAAGGGGTGACGAGTGCTGCCGAAATTGCTGAAGGAGAGCATGGCCACCCGAGGCTTGATTTCCAGCAGCCGCTTCACCGTATCCGCCGCGCAGATGGCGATCTCTGCGAGTTGTTCCGCCGACGGGTCGATGTTGACGGTCGTATCCGCGAAGAACATGACGTCCTTGGGAAAAACCATCATGTAGAGACCAGCGATCACCGAAGTCTTTTCTTCCAGGGGAAGGGTCTGAAGTGCCGGGCGGATGGTCCTGGGATAGTGTTTGTGGACACCTCCCACCAAGCCGTCAGCATCCCCCATTTTCACCATCATCGCTCCCAGGTAGTTACGGTCGGTGCGGAGGAGTTTTCGCGATTCCTGGAGGGTGATGCCCTTGCGGCAGCGCATGACGTGGAATTCCCGCACATACTCCTCCATGCGGGAGAAATCCGAGGGATCCACGATTTCGGCCCCGTGCAGTTCCAGGCCCAACTCGGCAATCTTCTGCCCAATTTCCTCTCGATCGCCCAGCAGGACAGGCTTGGCGATCTTTTCATCCAGGATGACCTGGCAGGCGCGGAGGATTTTGGGTTCATGCCCCTCCAGGAAGACGATCCGCTTGGGATCCCGCTGCGCCCGGTGGATGATCCTTCGCATGATCTCCTGCGCCCGCCCGAGCCTGCTCTCCAAGTTGTCCCGGTAGGCATCCCAGTCGGTTATCACCTTCCTCGCCACACCCGAGTCCACGGCAGCCTTGGCAACGGCGGAGGACTCCCAGAGGAGGACCCTTGGATCGAAGGGTTTTGGAATGATGTATTCGGGACCGAACCGCAGGATCTGGCCTCCATATGCCTTGAGCACCGAATCAGGAATGTCCTCCTTGGCAAGTTCCGCGAGGGAACGCACCGCCGCGATCTTCATTGCATCGTTAATGGCTCTCGCCCCAACATCCAGGGCACCTCGGAAGATGAAGGGAAAGCCCAGCACGTTGTTGACCTGGTTGGGGAAGTCCGAGCGGCCCGTGGCCATGATCAGGTCATCGCGGACACTCACCGCCTCGCTGTAATCGATTTCCG
>CAZURN010000583.1:0-1642 GCA_964623165.1 uncultured Syntrophobacteraceae bacterium | reverse complement strand
CTCGGACAGAGTCTTGACAAAATCCTCCTCGTCATCCACCAGGAGGACTCTGAATCCTGTCATGACTGGCCTCCTCGGATCGTCGTTTGGTGTGGAGCCACGGCCGAGTGGATCCCCTCCGACGAGTCCCTGGGATCTTCACGGAATCGCTGAGAAACCTACCAGGGTTTGTCGGACATGATCTTCTTGATCTTTTCTTCCGCCTGCTTTTCCACCAGGATCATCTTCTGCGCCTGGGCCTTCTTGATCTTTTCAGCAAGCACGTCCACGTCCGCTGGTTTTTCCAGGAATTCAGATGCACCCAGCTTCATGGCCTCGACCCCTTTCTGAACCGTCGCGTGGCCTGTGAGCAGGATGACCTGCAGCTCGGGCTTCTTTTCCTTCATGACCCGCAGGGCTTGGATGCCGTCAATGCCGGGCATCATGAGATCCAGGACAATGGCGTCAAAAGACTCTTCCTCGACCTTGGACAAAGCTTCCATGGCGGAATTGCATGTCGAGACCTGCATTCCCCGATTCCGCATGCGTTCCGCCAGGGTTTCCAGGAAGTCCTCCTCATCATCGATCAACAAAACTCTTTCAGGCATGATGTCCTCCTCTCCACTCTTGAGATTTGTGCATTCACCCATCAGCTCACGGCAGAGAAATGCGCTTGGGAACAAACAGGCGCATTTCCTTGTCGTTCGAGCTGACCGACAGCTTAACCCCCAGCTCCACCATGAGGTCTTCCGCCTCCCGAGGAAGAACTCCCTCCAGGCGAGAATCTTTGAACTCCACGGCCCCCATGACGACCTTTCCGCCATTCTCTGCCTGATCCACATAAACACTCACTTTTCTGGAGGGACCGCAGGCAGATGCCGCCATGTCGATGCAGATCCACAGGAGCTGTTGGAACAGGAAGGGGTTCGTTTCGATGGGAACCATTGCATCGGCAGATGAGAACTCGAGTGTCACACCCCGCAATGTGGCGTTTCTCTCGGCGAGGCTGACAACGAGTCGGGTCAGGTCTGTAAGATCTTTCACCTGAATCGGTTCGTCGGCGCTGTGGGCAAACCGGTTCATGTTCTTCACGATCGCGTCCCCCCGGGATACATGCTTGCGAATCCGCTCCGCGATGGTCTGCAGACGTTGAGGATCCAGTGGAACCCCCTTGCTTTGGTGAATGGCCAGAATATCCTCTATGAGCCCGCTGCTTTCCCCGACGATAGCAAGAACGTTCTTGATCTCATGGGAAAGGGAGGCGCTCACTTTTCCGAAGAAACGAAGACCTGCCTGCTCCAAAGCTCTCGTATCATCCCTCATGGCTGCTACCCCCCTTCCCGAATACTTCGTTCATCTTTTCCAGCAACACCTCTATCTTGACGGGCTTCACGAGGTAGTATCTGGCTCCGGCTTCCGCCGCTCCCTCAGCGAAGTCCCGTTCCGATCCGTGGCCGGTCATGAAGATGAAATGCATGGACGGTTGTATGGCTTCGATTTCCTTCTTGAGGTGGATGCCGCTCATTCTGGGGATCTTCACGTCCAACACCGCCAAGTCGTAATGGTTCCCTCTCACCAGTGCCAAAGCGTCTTCGGAGCTGGCAGCCCAATCTGCGTCGATACCCCTCATGGAGAGTCGTTCCGCAAGTGTAGAAGCAAGCTC
>CAZURN010000582.1:0-1649 GCA_964623165.1 uncultured Syntrophobacteraceae bacterium | reverse complement strand
CTCATCACCGGCGTGGGTGCCAGCAACAATCCACACAGCCTCGTCGAATCCCACAGGGACACCCAGGAAATCGCCATTCGAGCCTCCTTCGCCGGGCTCCCCTACGGTCCGGATGCCGTCGACCTCATCGAGTGCCATGCCACCTCCACCTCCCAGGGGGACGTGGAGGAGGTTCAGGCCATCCGGAGCGTATTTCCAAGGGACAGCAAGACGGTCCTCTCATCGTTCAAGTCCCAGATCGGCCACACACTTGGATCCTCCGGATTGAACAGTCTCATCCGGGGCTTGAAGGCCATGCAGGCCGGGGTCTTCCCCCAGACCATCAATTACGACACCCCCGACCCGGCCTTGGGGATTGAAGAGGGTGGACTGAGGGTCCCCGTGGAACCCGTGGACTGGAAGCGATCCAATGGCCGCCCCCGAAGAATGCAGGTGAATTCTTTCGGTTTCGGAGGTTCCAACTATGTGGTTCAGATTGAGGAGTGCCTGGACGGAAACGGGGAGGTACCGGTAAGTGCGCACACCGTTTCATCGCCAGTTCCGGAAGCGGCTCCTGACTCGTCCGGGGAATTGGATGGCCTCGCATTCATTGAATTGCATCATGAAGGAAAAGCCTACCGGGCGTCCATCCTGTGTGATTCCCCTGGAGAGCTGGATGAATCCCTTCAGCACCTTCGCCAAACCCTCCGGACTGGGGATGTGGGCGAAAAGGTCCTGCGGTCCCTTGGGCGCAAGGGCATCTTCTGTGCTCTCAAAGACCAGCAGCCTGGTCCGCTGGCCCTGGTGTTTCCTGGGCAGGGTTCCCAGTACACGGGAATGGGCAGGGAGCTATACCACCAGTTCCCCGTGATCCGGGAATGGCTGGATCGCGCCGCTGCCACGGCGGAATTCGACCTCCTCAGCCTCTACCTCGAGGACCGGGAGGAGGACCTGAGACAAACCCTATGGCAGCAGCCGGCCGCCTACGCCTTGGAGTATGCCCTGTACCAACAGATGCTGACCATGGGGGTTCGACCCACAGCCATGGCAGGACACAGCCTGGGAGAACTCACGGCCCTGGCCGCCGCCGGGGTCTACTCCTTCGAGGACGGATTCCGGCTCGTCGCCAAGAGGGCCCAGTCCATGGACAAGGCTTCAGCCATGCAGGCCGACCCGGGCGTCATGCTGGCCACTGACGCCCCGCTCGAGCTTCTGCGCGAACAGGTTGCCAGGTGCCACGACGTTTACATCGCCAACATCAACGCGCCCAGGCAGGTGGTTCTTGGGGGAAGCAGTGGAGCGGTGCGGGAGTTCGGGGACAGACTCAAGGCATCCGGGTACCGGGCAACCCTCCTTCGGGTGAGCATGGCATTCCATTGTCCTCTCCTTCCCATGTTCGGCGATGAAATGCGGGCGTTCACGAAAGCCCTGGAATTCCATTCTCCAAAGATTCCGGTGGCTTCCAACACCATTGCCCGTCTCTTTCCTGACAATCCGGATGAGATCAAGGAAATCGTCATTTCACATCCGGAATCGCCGGTCCATTGGATGGACAATGTCCTCACCCTGTGGAATGATCTCGGTATCCGACGGTTCGTGGAACTGGGTCCCGGGTCCACACTGTCGGATCTGATCCGGGACACGGTCCAGGATCCCGATTGCATCCCCAC
>CAZURN010000581.1:0-1653 GCA_964623165.1 uncultured Syntrophobacteraceae bacterium | reverse complement strand
TTTCCCTGGAACCCACACACTGGAGCCAGGCGATCTTCTTCGGTTCCTTGTGGTCAGAGGGCCGGGCCAGGTGACCCTGGGTCGGTCCCGAGGCGGAAAGGATTCGCTCAAACTCCATGGACGTCACCACGTTGGGGAGTCTGGCATAGCCGTAGGTATCATAGGCAATAGGCTGAAACGGCTGAAATCCCGGCGCCAATATGACCGCACCCACCGAAATTTCCCTTTCGACGGGCTGATCGTCATGGACCACAGCATTGGCAAGGCAGGCATCCACGCACTGATAACACTCGGAACAAATCCCGCAATTGAGGCACCGTTGGGCTTCAAGACGGACCTGCTCCTCGCTGAAGCCGAGCTGAACCTCATCGAAGTTTTCCGTGCGATTCTCCGGCGCTAGTCTTGGCATCCGCGCACGCGGAAGCTTGTCATAACCTTCGGTTCGAACCTGCTCTACGGCCTTCCATTCCCTCTCGCGGCCTTCGCGAAGGTCAACTCCCTGAAGCAGACGATCGATAGAGATGGCTGCCTGTTTTCCCGCAGCAATGGCTTCAATGACTGTCTTTGGACCGGTGACTGCATCCCCGCCGGCGAAGATGTCTGGATCATTGGTCTGAAGTGTCAGCGGATCAACCCGCAACGTCCCCCAGTCGCTCAGTTCACATGCGCACTCAGGAGTGAGACAGGCCCAGTCAGATTCCTGGCCTATGGCAGGAACCAGAGCATCGACCTCAAGGATGAACTCGGAACCTGGAATGGGCACCGGTCGCCTTCTTCCCGATGCGTCCGGTTCCCCGAGCTCCATTCTAATGCACTCGATGGCCTTGATCCTGCCGTTTTCACCGATGACTCGGACGGGGGTGGTAAGGGTCATGATCTCGATGCCCTCTTCCCGACATTCCTCGATCTCGTCTTCATTGGCAGGCATCTCCGCGTGGCTTCTGCGGTAAATGACGAAAGCTTTCTTGGAGCCAGTGCGGAGAGCTGTCCGGACTGAGTCCATGGCCACGTTGCCACCTCCGATGACCGCCACTCGGTCACCGAGCGTCACACGATTGCCGAGGTTCACTTCCCTGAGGAATTCCACCCCGGGGTAGACTCCCTGCAGGTTCTCACCCTCAATGCCCAGCGCCTTGCATTCATGCGCACCGATAGCAATGAAGAACGCCTTGAACCCCTGTTCTCTCAGCCCTGCGATGGTAACATCTTTTCCAATCTCGACTCCCGTCTTGAACTCCACCCCCATCTGGCGCAGCACATCGATCTCAGCTGCGATGATATCCCTTGGAAGCCGATAGGACGGAATCCCAACTGTGAGCATTCCCCCAAGCACGGGCAGCTTCTCAAAGACAGTTACCTGATATCCTTCGATGGCAAGGTAGTAGGCACAGGTGATCCCGGCAGGACCCGACCCAATGATGGCCACTTTTTCATCACGCTTCCTGAGGACCTCCGGCACGAAACGCGTCTCCTCCTTCAGGTCCTGATCCGCAATGAAACGCTTGATGGAATTGATGGCGATGGGTTCATCCACCTCGTTCCTCATGCACGCGGATTCGCAGGGGTGATGGCAGACCCGCCCACAGATGGCCGGGAGGGGATTCTCCTCCTTGATGAGCTTCAGCGCCTCCCGATACTTGCCCTCGGAGGCCA
>CAZURN010000580.1:0-1659 GCA_964623165.1 uncultured Syntrophobacteraceae bacterium | reverse complement strand
GTATCTGGAACGCAGGTATCACATCGAGGGCAAGATCGCGTGACTCAACAGCAGATGCCAACACCTGACAAAGCTGAAAAACTCGGGGCCTGCGCCTCCTCGGAATCATCCACGCGTTGAGGATCATTATGATTCGACACATTCATTTGGACGGTGGCTTTGAAAAGCAGCTCAAGATGCTGAGCAAAGCCGGGGGTCATGTGGCACAGGTGGCCGAACACGCGCAGGCAGTCATCGACAACCTGGCTTCAAGGGTCAAGGACGGCATCAGACAGACGGGAAGGCTCACGAGGCACGGCGAAGCTCGGATCAGGAATTGCGTCAAGTACGACCTCGTCCACGCGTATCGCCTGATTGGCTTTAGGCAGGGTGAGGACCTCTTTCTCCTGTTCCTCGGAACCCACGATGAATGCGACCGCTGGATCAGGAACAACCGCAGACTTCGAAACATTAGCGCCAGGGAGGGAACTCAGGTCATTTCCGCCAGGGACGATGTTCTTGATGCGGATGAATCGCCGGAGGAAGACCCGGAACTTCAGGATGACTATGACAAGCGGGTGCTGGCAAGCCTCACTGATCAGGACCTTCGCAAGATTTTTCGAGGTTTGGCTGGAGGGGGTGCCCCCGAGCGGTCTGAATCAGACCAGGAAAGCACATGATGAACCGGGGTTGCCAATTGTCACCGCTGTCTGGGCGCAGCCGGGACGGCGGTGTTTCTTCTTGTCCCGGCCTTTGGAATCGCTTTCAGCTCAATGGCGGACCATCGTGAATAGACTCCCGACCTGGGCATCATTGAGGTTGCCGATCTCTCCGCACAAATAAAGCACTGGGTGATGATTTTCGACGCCCGCCCGCGAGCAGACTGGGAGGTTGGGCAGATGCCTGGTGCCCACTCATTATGCTCTCAGGACTGCCTGCCGCAGCTGACTGCCAGGGCAAGGAAAGGAATGGGTAGGGCACAGTCTCGGCACTCTCGCATTGAATCAGGCGACCCATCACTTGCAAACAGGGTTCCGCCCAAGTCTCGATACATGGATGCCGCACCTATCTCACACCATCCATGTGATCGTCACCAAAGTTGGGAACCATTGTCTCAATCAGGCTGGCGTTCCCGGAATGGATAAGGCAAATCATTCACCTGCAACATTTTCACTTGGTCTAGTTCTCCCCTCTCATGCGCAAAATGCAACGAGTCACGTCAAAAGGCCTCAATCATGGCGAAGATCTGAGCGTCATCGTACCCGTTGAGCCGGATGGCCCCCGACCGGCACGAAGCCGCGCAGAGACCGCAGCCCTTGCACATGGCCGGGTTGATCTGGGCCTTGCCCGCATCGCGCCCCGATTCCATGAAGGTGGGTGCACCGAACGGACACACACTGACGCATGTCCCACAGGAACTGCATAGCATTGGGTTTGAGACGGCAACGGTGCCGCTCAATTCAATGGATTCCCGGGCAAGAAGCATCCCAACCCGGGAAGCAGCCGCCTGGGCCTGGGCAATGCTCTCGTCGATGGACTTGGGGTAATGAGCTAGGCCGCACAGAAACACCCCGTCCGTCGCAAAGTCCACGGGACGCAGCTTGGCGTGGGCTTCGACGAAGAACTTCTGCTCGTTGACCGGGATTTTGAAGAACTGGGAAAGCTGCTTGGTCTCATGGG
>CAZURN010000579.1:0-1662 GCA_964623165.1 uncultured Syntrophobacteraceae bacterium | reverse complement strand
CGATGTGAATTTCCCCCATGCCCGAGAGGATCATTTCCTTCGTTTCCTCGTTGCGCTCAAGTTTTAGAGTGAGATCCTCCTCCATGAGTCTCGACAGCGACGAGAAGATCTTCTCTTCGTCTCCCTTGCTCTTGGGTTCGACCGACAGCGAATAGATGGCAGGAGGCAGTTCGACGGCGGGAAAGACGATGGGTTCCTTTTCCGCACAAAGGGTATCCTGAGTGGTGGTTTCCTTGAGCTTGGCAACAGCAACGATGTCGCCGGGGCCTGCACTCTCGATGGGGTCCTGCGATTTCCCCTTGAGCCGCAACAGCTGTCCGAATCGCTCTTTCGTGTCCTTGGTCGCGTTGTACACGGTGGAGTCGGAACTCAGAGTCCCGGAGAAAATACGAAGCACTGAGAGCCTGCCTGCATAGGGGTCGCTTATGGTCTTGATGACCAGACTGCTGAAAGGAGCATCCGCGCTGGGGTCCCGGGAGACTTCCTGGTCCTTTCCTGGCAGGATCCCCTTGACTGCTCCCCGGTCGACGGGCGAAGGCATGCACTCGACGATCATGTCAAGAAGAGGCTGAATGCCCATGTTCAAAAATCCTGAGCCGCACGCGACAGGGACCAATTTCCCGGTGGTCACGGCCATGCGAAGTCCTGCTTTGACCTCCTCCGGCTCAAGTTCACCGGTTTCGAGGTACTTTTCCAGGAGTTCATCACTGGATTCAGCGATGCGTTCGACCAACTCCTCCCGGTAATGAGCCGCAGCTTCGGCCAGATCGGCGGGCATTTCCTGAACCTCGAACTGCCCACTGTCCCCCTTGGTATACACGTATGCCTTCCCGTTCAGAATGTCCGCAACCCCCTTGAACGACTCGGCAGCCCCAATGGGTATCAACATGGGAACGCATTCCTTGCCGAAGTTGTTCTGAATGATCTCGACCACCTTGGAGAAATCAGCCCTTTCTCGATCCATCTTGGTCACGAAGACCATGCGGGCCAGACCGAGTTCATTGGCGAATTCCCATACCTTCTCCGTCTGCACTCGAATCCCGTCCACCGCATCCGCAAGCACCAAAACCCCGTCTGCACCCTGAATGGACGTCTTGGTCTCCGCGATGAAGTTAAAATCCCCCGGGGTGTCAATGAGGTTCAATTGGTGTTTTTTCCAGGAAAGTGAGCAGAAGGCGCTGCTGATCGTGACCTTGCGCTTTATCTCTTCCGGTTCATAATCCATGATTGAGGTGCCCTCATCCGGCTTGCCGAGGCGGGTTGTGACACCTGAGCTGAAGAGCATTGCCTCCGCGAGAGAAGTCTTGCCCGCACCACCGTGGGAAATGAGAGCGAAAGTCCGAACATTTGTCGCGTCGTGTTTCATATCCAGATCCTTTCTATGAGTCATGATCTCCGAGAATAGGCAGATCCATCGGTATGCAGCGTTCGCGGAAGGAAGCCTTGCGGGGAGAAGGCTTGCCCATGGTGCATTTACTGGCAATTCACAGCCCCATATCCCTCCGGGTTCATGGCGGGGGATGGCCTCGACCACTCCGGCGATGGCTCCAGGGACAGGGCAGCCCCATGACGGCCTTTGGGACCTAGGTCATGAAATCTTGTGAAAAATCCGAAGGTTGAAAATAGGGCAAGTCCAGATGGAAAGTCAAGCAATTTCCTTAG
>CAZURN010000578.1:0-1671 GCA_964623165.1 uncultured Syntrophobacteraceae bacterium | reverse complement strand
GCACGAGGGTCTTGCAGGCAAGTGTGAACAGTTCACCGATGGGGATGACCTCAAAAGCGATCCCTAGCCGCTGCGCCAGTTCCCGGGCATCCGTCAGACTTTCCGGAGCGTTGTAAGGGCCGGGCATCCCCACACCAAGGATGTTTTCCTTCCCTAGGGCCAACGTCGCCAGACAGGCGACCAGGGCCGAGTCGATTCCTCCGCTCAGCCCCACGACCGCTCTGTCGAACGCACACTTGCGGGCATAGTCCCGGATCCCAAGCACAAGGGCTTCGATCAATTCCGATGTCTGGTCTCCCGGAGATTCGCGCAGGTCCCCCTTCCGCGTCCTGGTGTCATAGTAAACCAGATCCTCCTTGAAATCGGATCCCCTGGCCGCGAGCCGTCCCGTCTCATCCCACACCATGCTGTGCCCCTGGAAAATGAGCTCGTCATTGCCGCCCACCTGGTTCACGTAGACCACCTGCATATGCTCATGCAAGGCATGGGCCCTGAGCAACTCCCCAACCCACTGAGCCTTTCCCAGGTGGTAGGGTGAGGCCGCTACATTGATGAGAACTTCCACTGACTTGTCCCTCAGATCGTAGAGGGGATCACAGTGGTACAAGGGTCGCGGTAGATAATCCGTCACATTCCAGATGTCCTCGCACACGGTCAGGCCGATGCGCTCCCCCCTGAAATCCACCCAAGGGGTCTTGGCCCCGGGTTCGAAATACCGCTCCTCGTCGAAGACGTCATAGGACGGAAGGAGTCTTTTGTGAGCCATGGTAAGAAGTTCCCCGTCATCGAAGAAGAGGACCGTGTTGTGGTAAGGCTTGCCGGTTTCCTCCTGATTATCCGACACTGTCCCCACGATGACTCCCATCCCTCTGCTCGCCTCCTGTATTCTCGGCCAGAAGCGCTTGGATGCTCGGACGAAGCTTGGCTTGTCCAGCAGGTCACGGGGGGGATATCCAATCAAGGACAATTCGGGGAACACGACGAGATCCGCGCCATTTGAACGGGCTTCGTCTATGAATCTGCAGATTTTGTCCACATTCCCTTCAAAGTCGCCAATATGAGGATTGACTTGTGCGAGTGCGATGCGCATGGTGCAGCTCTCTTCTGGTTGATGGGCTTCAGGAAGGTTTCAGAGGCAAAACCCAGGCCATCACTCACCCACGGAATATCGCGCCTTTGTTTGGATGATCACCATCAGGCTTGTGAATCTCTGCTGAATCAGGGAGGGAAGGCTTGGCCGGGACCGTTCCTCTCCCCTTCAGGAAGAGGCCCTCGAGCGAAAACGCTTGGGATCGATCCCGTATTTCTCGACCTTGTACTGGATGATTCTCTTGGTGGTCCCTAGCAGGCGGGCGGCCTGGGACTGATTGCCGCGAACGTCCTTTAGGGCATCCGTGATGAGATCCCGTTCGAAGGCGCTCACCAGGGCTTCCATTTTACCTCGGCTCACGTTCTGCATCCCTGCGGGCTTCATCTGGAGCGTGGGAGGCAGGTGCCAGGCATCGATTGCCTCCCCAGTGGCAAGGAGCACCGCGCGCTCGATACAGTTCTCCAGCTCCCGCACGTTGCCGGGCCAGTGATAAGCGATGAGCGTGTCGATGGCCCCGGTGGACACGCGCTTCACGTTCTTCTTGAATTCCTGAGCGTACTTGATGACGAAGTAATCCGCCA
>CAZURN010000577.1:0-1671 GCA_964623165.1 uncultured Syntrophobacteraceae bacterium | reverse complement strand
AGTGTGGTGGCACTCACGGAGAAGCTGACGGCGATGGGTCTGAAGGACCTCGTCATCGACACCGGGAGCCGCGATCTCAAGAAGGCCTTTGAGGAGCACATCCTGATCCGCCGCGCGGCCCTCAAGGACCGCTTCCGCCCCCTCGGGTTTCCGACCCTGATCATGGCCAATGAAATGGCGGGCGATCTGATGGAGGAATCCCTGGTTGCGGCCACTTTCATAGCCAAATACGGCGGGCTGATCGTGATGAGCGACTTCCAGCCGCACAGCCTGTTTCCCCTGTTTCTGGAAAGGCTCAACATTTACACGGATCCGCAGCGTCCCATGACCGCAGAGCAGGGAATCTACCCCATCAACAACCCTGACGCCAATTCTCCAGTACTGGTGACCTGTAATTTCTCGCTCACCTATTTCATCGTGTCCGGTGAAATCGAATCCAGTCGGGTACCCACGTGGCTGTGTGTCCAGGACACTGAAGGTCTCTCGGTCATGACGGCCTGGGCTGCGGGCAAGTTCTCGGGCGAGTCGGTTGGAACCTTCATCAATAAGTGCGGAATCAAGGACAAAGTGAGCCACAAGAACATCGTCATCCCCGGCTACGCCGCCGGAATCAGCGGGGAACTGGAAGAGGAGCTTCCGGGCTGGAAGGTGGTGGTTGGCCCACGAGAGGCGAGTCAAATTCCACGGTTCCTGAAAGCTTCTTAGCGATAGGACAGAGAAAACGGAGGAGGGGGATTGGCTTCAGGGTCACTCTGTTCCCAATCCCTGAGGAGGGTATATGAAGCTTATTGGTGAGAATTTGAACATAATGAGCAAGAAATATGGAAAGGCCCTGAAGGAGAGGGATGCCAAGCCATTGCAGGAGCTTGCCGTCCAGCAGGCGGAGGCCGGAATGGATTGGATCGATCTCAATATCGGGCCTGCGGGCAAGACAGGCGAAGAACTCATGTCGTGGCTGGTGCCCGTCGTGCACGAAGTGGTAGACCTGCCGCTGGCCCTGGACACATCCAACATAAAAGCCATCGAAGCGGGGCTCAAGGCTCACAAGAAGGGTCGGGCCCTCATCAATTCCATCATGGTCCGCCCTGAGCGAATGGATGCGCTGCTTCCGCTGGCGGCCCAATATGATGCGGATTTCATCGGGTTGCTGTGGGGACCAGAAGGGATGCCCCGCGACGAGAATGAACGGGGAGCCCTCTGTGCCGAATTGGTGTTCAAGGCGACAGGTGATTTTGGGATTGCCGCCGAGCGTATACTCATCGACCCCATCCAGACCCCGGTCAATGTGCAACAGAACCAGATCATGAGCGTCCTGGAATTCATGAAGATGTTTGAAGACATAGCTCCGGGGTGCCGCAGCACCATTGGCCTGTCCAATGTGTCCAACGGGCCCCCCGAGCACCTGAGGCCAATTCTGAATCAGGTGATGGTCATCATATGGAAGCGGCATGGACTCTATTCGGCCATTGTGGATACCTTCGACACGGTTCTTCATGACATCGCCCGGGGCAAGAGGCCCGATATTGAGGCCCTTGTTCACAAGGTGGAAGACGGTGAGCCCATTGACTTGGCCTCCCTTTCCAAGGAGGAGGCCGATTATGTGAAAACCGCCAAGGTCATTTTGGGGCATAGCCTGTACTCTGATTCGTGGCTCGAGATCTGATCGAGAGC
>CAZURN010000576.1:0-1675 GCA_964623165.1 uncultured Syntrophobacteraceae bacterium | reverse complement strand
TCATGAACCCGCTTTCCCAGAATCTCCCTGTCCCGATAGACGATCCGCCCCCGTTCAGGCACGTAAGCACCGGTGACGACATTGAACAGGGTGGTCTTGCCTGCACCGTTGGGTCCAATGACCGAATGGATCGTTCCCTCCACAACATCGAACGAGACATCGCAGAGGGCTTGAATGCCGCCAAAGGACTTGGAAACCGATTCAACCCTGAGAAATGGTTGGTGAAGCGACGACCCTGTTTCTAGAACGCTCATAGATGTCCAGTATGCCTCGCGTCAGGCCTTGCGGAAGGAAGATCATGATCATCATGAGGATCAGACCATAGACGACCATCTCATAATCGTTGAAAACATGGAGCCATTCGGGGAGGAGAGTGAGCACCGCAGCACCAAGAAGCGACCCCCAGATGCTTGCCATCCCTCCGATGACAACCATGGTAACGATTCTTATGGAAACCAGGAAACTAAATGAATTGGGACTGATGAATGTCACAAGGTGAGCGTACAGAAAGCCAGCCAGGGCTGCCAGCACCGCGCTCAACACAAATACGGAAACCTTCAGGCTTCCTGTATCGATGCCCATCGCCGCTGCGGCCTTCTCGCTGTCGTGAATGGCCCGAAGCGCCCTGCCCACTCTGGACCCCACCAGGCGTTCACAGGCGACAAACGCCAGCACCACGCAAGCCCAGACCAGGAAGAAATACGGCCTTCCCGACCCTATGGTGAATGTCCCGACACTGAGAGGAGGAATCCCGACCAGACCCGAGTCTCCACCCGTGACGGTGCTCCACTCCCGAAAGAGAATGAATACGATCATGCCAAAGCCGAGTGTGCCCATGCCCAGGTAATAGCCCGAGAGTTTGAGCATGGGGAGGGCCACCAGGAAGGCCACCGCAAAGGTCAGGCCCAGGGCGACCGGGAGGGCAAGCCACGGAGACCAGCTCCAGTGCGCCGTGAGGAGGCCCGTGGTGTATGCTCCAAGCCCAAAGAAAGCCGCATGGCCCAGGGAGATCTGCCCGGCATACCCCATGAGCATGTTCAGGCCCAGGGCCAGGATCGTGTGGATGCCGATGAAGGTCAGCAGCTGCATGTGGTACGACTTGGATATGAGGAATCCGATGGCGAGAATCGCGGCGACGAAAAGCAAATGTCTCATGTTTCATCCGTGAAACGAAGGCATCGTGTGAACGGGCAAGAGATCCCTAGCCGATCCATTCGGACTCCGTCGTCAATCCATGGTGATAGTGACAGATACCCTAAAAACGGTGAATGGCCTTTTCACCGAGAATCCCGCTTGGACGCACATAGAGAATCACCAGGAGAAGCAGGAAGGCGATGGCATCCTTGAGGCTGGAGGAGAAGAGGCCCACACCGAGAGATTCCAGGATGCCGAGCAACAGCCCCCCGAGAACCGCTCCCCAGGAATTGCCCAACCCCCCGAGCATGGCCGCGCAGAATCCCTTCAGTCCGAGGATCATGCCCATATCATACCCGCTCATGGTGATGGGGGCCACCAGGATGCCACCAATCCCTCCCATGCCGGCACTCAGAGCAAAAGCAAGCAACGTCATCCGTTCACTGGGTATTCCAATGATGGAAGCCGCCCGCTTGTTGATGGCGCACGCCTGCATGGCCTTCCCCGTGAGGGATTTCCCTGTGAACGCCTGCAGGCACAC
>CAZURN010000575.1:0-1706 GCA_964623165.1 uncultured Syntrophobacteraceae bacterium | reverse complement strand
CTCTCGAGGGACATGGCCATGGACCTGGGAACTGCCAATACCCTGGTCTATGTGAGAGGCAAAGGCGTCGTGCTTGATGAACCATCGATGGTTTGCACCGATAGGGATACCAACAAGATCATTGCCGTGGGGAGAGAGGCCAAGAACCTTGCGGGGCGGCATGCCAAGAACATGGTCATCTCCCGTCCCATGAGGAACGGAGTCATTCATGATTTCGACTCGGCCACCTTCATGATCCGCAGTTTCCTTGGCAAAGTGTTTCGCCGCCTGCCCCTCTCCCGGCCCAAATTGGTGGTCGCGGTGCCCGCCGGAATCACCTCGGTGGAGAAGCGCGCCGTCATGGAGGCCGCCGTGGTGGCCGGAGCAGGAAAAGTCTATTTGATCGAGGAACCCATGGCGGCAGCCATAGGCACGGGTCTGCCCATTGAAGAGACCAAGGGGCAGATGGTTGTTGACATCGGCGGGGGAACAACAGAGGTTGCCATCATATCGAAATTCTCGGTGGCATGCAGTGAGTCCCTGCGCATAGGAGGAGACGAGGCGGACGAGGCCATCTGCCAGTATGTTCGGCGTGAGCACGGCATCGGGATCAGTGAAATGATGGCCGAGGTCATCAAAATCAAGATCGGTTCTGCGGTCCCCTTGAACAAAACGCTGGAGGTGAAGCTTCGCGGGAAGGACCTGAGCACGGGCATGCCCAAGGTGGTGTCTCTGACGGACCCCCCCATACGGGACGCAATCAAAGAACCCACCCAGGCCATTGTCGAAGCGGTGCGCAGGGTGCTCGAAAAGGCGTCGCCGGACCTGGCATCGGACGTCTCGGAAGACGGGATCTGGCTAGCTGGTGGCGGAGCCCTGCTGAAGGGACTGAGGTTGCTCCTTCACCAGGCAACGGGCCTCGACGTGAAGAAGTCCGAAGATCCACTTCGAGCGGTCATCAGAGGAGCCGGAGCCGCCACGGAGCATTTCGACCACTACCGTGATGTCTTCGTCAACTGACGCCGCGTGCATTATCCCCACCCGCGCCCGCAGATTGTGCCGCCCATCGTCACGGCCTTTAGCGTGGGTTCTGTTCCGCATGGGCGGCCATGTGAAATGGAGCGAGCACACGGCTCGATCATTCGTCACCGCAACAATCCGCCGTCGCCACCCCGATTCTGAACAAGTCGGTTCTGGCATGCATCCCAGCCCGGACGTCTTCCGCCGAGAATCCCCCCTAAATCTTGGAGTCAGCGATGATCATTGGTCTTGACGTCGGCGGCACCCACACCGACGCGGTCCTCATCAATAAGGAAGGCATCCGGTCCTTCTCAAAAATCCCCACGGATCCCGACAATCTGTTCGGCGGGGTTTGGAGGGCTCTGGAAGAAGTGACCCGCGGCATTCCGCCTGAGAAAATACAGCGGGCCGTGCTCAGCACAACTCTCACGACCAACGCCATCGCAGAGGGAAAGCTCGAAAAGGCAGGAATGATCGTCTCTAGTGGGCCGGGCATGGATCCGGAGATCTTCCGCACCGGCAGGAACTATTTCTGCGTGTCGGGCTCCATCGATCATCGAGGCAGGGAAATCAAACCGGTGGACCGCCTCGAAATCGAAGCCGTGGCAGCGCGGCTCCACGCGGAGGGAATCAAGCACGTGGGAGTCGTGGGGAAGTTTTCGGTGCGAAACCCGGAACATGAAATGCAAATCGCCCAGATCCTTGAC
>CAZURN010000574.1:0-1713 GCA_964623165.1 uncultured Syntrophobacteraceae bacterium | reverse complement strand
GGTTCCGAGGATTTTTTTATTTGGGAACAGGGCACCGGTCCCGTACTCAGCGGGACGCTTCCCTCCTCAACGCTTCCATAAACCTTGCTTCCGCCCGGGCGCTTCATCTCTGGGTTCCCGGGCGCCTCAGTCCTCCCCAAGATCTGATGGACCCGCATGCGGAGGGGACCTTCATGAAGCACCTCTAGGCGGCGGCCGTTCGATACACACGCAGGAGTGAACCATGGATGGTGTCCTGTTGACCGCGGCATCACTGACGTTGTTGCTGCTGACTTCGGTGGGGGGTGGGATTTCACCTCCAACCCGGAACCCGGCAGCCAGGACTTCAAGGAGAGGGATCCTCATGGTGGCTTTCGGGACGACCAGGCCCGAAGCAAGGTGCGGTTTCGACAGGATTCATGAGGAGGTGGGGAGAGCGTTTCCGGGCATTGATGTCCGTTGGGCATTCACTTCGCGATTCATGAGGGAGAAGCTCCTCGACAAGGGAGAGAGGATAGATTCCCCCGAGATCATGCTGGCCCGCATGATGGACGAGGGGTTCACCCACGTGGCGATTCTCCCTCTCCATGTGATACCGGGCCAGGAATTTCATGAACTCGTTTGGAATGTCAGACTTTTCGCCCAAATGAGTGGACCCATCTCGGCGATCCAAATCGCTCGCCCCCTCCTTTCGTCTCACGCTGACATGGCCCGGGTTGCTGAAGTCCTGATGGGCGCGCTGCCTGCATGGCGAAAGTCTGACGACGCAGTGCTTTTTATCGGGCACGGAAATGCGAACCACCCCGCCGATGCCGTCTACGCTGCCATGCACTGCGCGTTCCAGCAACTGGACCCATGCGTCTACGTCGGAACTCTCTCGGCACATCCCGGGCCGGGACTGATTGTCCGGAAGCTCACATCCAGGGGAGTCAGGAAAGCCTTCCTCGTGCCTCTGATGTCCGTGGCGGGCCATCACGCCAGGAAGGACATCGGGGGCGACGACGCAGGAAGCTGGAAGTCCCTCATGACGGCAAACGGGATCGAATGCGAGGTCATCCTGTCGGGGTTGGTGGAGGTCGCGGGCATCCGAAGCATATGGTTGGAACACCTGCAAGAGGCCCTCAAGTCCCTGGATGGACACCTCTGAGCAGCACGCTCTGCACTCTCTCTCGGCATCCCCAATACCAAATTCCGGACTTTCGTTGGATCGGCGTTCACGCTCAGGCCACTGTGGGCTCTGGGATGCCATGGCTGCACGGGACTCCGCAGGCGCATTTCCCGCACACATCAGTCAGAGGGAGGTCAGGGAAGTGGGCGTCGTTTGCAAGGCATTGCCGATAGCAGGCGTGCCGGTCGAAATGCGTCTTGAACAGAGCACTGTAGCGGCATTTGGACACGCAGACATGGCACTTTCCCCCGGCTCTGGCGAGGCAGTATTCCCTGTGTAGCCGGGGACTGGGTGGGATGGGCATGGTGGTCACGAGGCTTCCAAGCCTCCCGCAGCACCCCGAAGCAGTGATGAGCAGGTGATTGTGGCCGAAGGTGCCGAGACCGGCGATGGATGCGATGTGCTTGTGGGACCAGCCGCTCAGCAGCCTTTCCTGGTCGAAGTTGTGAGTCGGGGGCGTAGGCACGGCAAGGTAGCCTGTATCTTCCAATATCTCCTTGAGTCGATCGTTGACGGCAACGATGAGCCGGTTGGTGACCACGTAGGATTCAGCCCAACTCCGAGCG
>CAZURN010000573.1:0-1713 GCA_964623165.1 uncultured Syntrophobacteraceae bacterium | reverse complement strand
GAGGGGGTCAAGCCATTTGTCATCATGGTGGTGGGCGTCAATGGAGTCGGAAAGACGACCACCATCGGGAAGCTCGCCCATCAACTCAAAGGACAGAAGCATGATGTCATGCTCGTGGCCGCTGACACCTTCCGGGCTGCGGCCATCGAACAGCTTTCCATCTGGGGAGAGAGAGCGAATGTTCCGGTGATCCGCCAAAAAAGCGGATCGGATCCTTCCGCCGTCGCTTTCGACGGGATGGACGCAGCCATGTCCAGGAACGTTGACGTGGTACTCCTTGACACGGCGGGACGAATGCACACCAAGGTGAACCTCATGGAGGAACTCAAGAAGGTTCAGCGGGTCATCACCAGAAAAATGCCCGGGGCCCCGCACGAGGTACTCCTTGTTCTGGACGCCACCACGGGCCAAAACGCCCTCTCTCAGGCCAAGCTGTTCAAAGAGGGCATCGGCGTCACCGGGCTGATTCTGACCAAACTCGACGGAACAGCCAAGGGAGGCATCATCGTGGCCATTTGCGAGGAACTCAAGGTGCCAGTGCGGTACATTGGGATCGGCGAAGGACTTGAGGACCTGAGGCCTTTCGACCCGGACGAGTTCACCAACGCGCTTTTTTTTAATCCCCAGAGGCAAGGACCAACCGAATCATGATCCTGTGAGGATTGAAGCCATGAATGGAGCACTCTCCGAAATCAAAGTCCTCGACCTGTCACGCCTTCTCCCTGGGCCATTTTGCTCCATGCTCCTTGCCGACCTGGGAGCGGATGTGATCAAGGTGGAGGACCCCAAGATGGGAGACTACATTCGCTGGTGGCCTCCCAAGATCGGGGAGAACAGCGGCTTCCACGTCGTCCTCAATCGCAACAAACGGTCCCTGACTCTGAACCTGAAGAACGAAGCGGCGAAACGAATCCTGCGGCAAATGGTACTGGAGAGTGACGTCCTGCTCGAAGGCTTCCGCCCCGGTGTGATGGAAAGACTGGGACTCGGCTACAATGACCTTTGCGTTGTCAATCCCAACCTCGTCTACTGCGCCATAACCGGCTACGGGACCGACGGAGCCCGATCGCAGAGAGCCGGCCACGACATCAATTACCTCGCCCTGAACGGAGTCCTCTCATACAGCGGGGCTGCGGGCCGCCCAACCTTGACGGGAGTGCAGATCGCCGACATCGGCGGAGGTGGGCTGCTGGCGGCATTCTCCATCCTGGCGGCGTTGCTGGCCAGAGCACGCACTGGGAAAGGGCAGTTTGTCGACGTGTCCATGACCGATGGGGCCTTCACGTGGAACTGCCTAAGGTGGGGCCAATACGTTGCTGACGGAAAGGTGCCCATCCCAGGGGACGATTTCCTCAACCACGGATTCGCCTGCTACAACATCTATGAGACCAGGGACGGCCGTTTCATGTCCCTGGGAGCCCTGGAACCTCAGTTTTGGAAGGCGTTCTGCCAGGCCATTGAGCGCCCCGAATGGGACACTCCACGTTATTTCGAGCCGGGGGAGCATCAGAAGGAACTACAGGAGAGAATTGGAGCCATTTTCAAGCAGAAGAGCCTGGCCGAGTGGGTTCACCAATTCAAGGACTGGGATTGCTGCTGCGAACCAATCCTCAGCCTCGACGAAGTCGCGGAAGACAGAGAAATGCATGCCCGAAAAATGGTGGTGGAAATGGTCCACGAAACGTGGGGAGCCTACCGCCAGATGGGAATTGC
>CAZURN010000572.1:0-1714 GCA_964623165.1 uncultured Syntrophobacteraceae bacterium | reverse complement strand
ATGAGATCCTCCACGAGACCGAGCGCATCGCCAGGATCGTGCGAAACCTGCTGACCTTTGCCCGGCACGAGAAACATTCTCACAGTTCAGCACGACTGGCGGATATCATTGCTGCCGTGCTCTCCCTGATACATGCGGTCATGCGCCATGACCAGATCGACCTCGCTGTGGACATTTCCGAGGATCTGCCCACAATCAAGTGTCGAAGCCAGCAGATCCAGCAGGTTCTGATGAACCTGATCACCAACGCCCGCGACGCCTTGAACGAGAAGTATCCCGGTTACAGCCCGGAAAAGAAACTGGGAGTTTCCGCCGATGTGGTCCTGAAGAATGGTCGCCGATTCCTCCGGACCACCGTTGAAGACACCGGAACGGGCATCCCGCAGGAGATCAGGGACCGCATATTCGATCCTTTCTTCACCACCAAACCCAAGGAAGTCGGTACCGGCCTGGGACTTTCCATCAGCTACGGCATCGTCAGGGATCATGGTGGCGAACTGAGCCTGGAGAGTGAACCGGGCCAATACACGCGTTTCCACATGGATCTCCCCGTGGACAATGGGTGGACTCTCGTCGAAAAGTGAGGAGACACGAATGGGAAACGTCCTGGTTGTGGATGATGAACGCAGCATTCGTATGACCGTGAAGGCCTTCCTGGAAGCGGAGGGCCACAGCGTGGACACCGCGGAGGAAGCGGAAGCGGCCATGGATCTTCTGCGGAGCAAGCCGTTCGACGTCGTGCTGACCGACATCATTCTGCCCAAGATATCCGGTGTGGATCTGCTCCGGAGAATCCGTGAGACGTCACCCCATGTTCAGGTCATCATGATGACGGGGGAACCGACCCTCGAGACGGCCTGCGAGTCGCTGCAGCTCGGCGCTGTGGACTATCTCCAGAAACCGGTCAACAAGACCGAGATCCTCAAATCCTTTCAAAACGCCCTGAGGGTCAAGCATCTCAACGACGAAAAGCTCCGCCTGGAGAGAGAGAATCAAGATCACATGAATCATCTCGAGCAGCTGGTGGAGAAACGGACCCAAGCCCTGGTTCAAAGCGAAGCCGAACTACGAAACCGCGCCGAAGAACTTTTTACCCTCAACCGACTGTCTCGGAAAGTCAACGCGAGCATGACCGTGGAGGATGCCGTTCAGGCTGGATTGGGGGAAATAGTGAGCGCCGTATCACCCGACCTGGCCGTCGTCTTCCGTCGCCAGGAAGATGACCTCCTTCCCATGGGCTTCTTCCCTGAACAGCCGGACCCCCTGTGGCAGCCCGACAAGATCCACAAGGTGGGGGCCTGTCTGTGCGGACTGGCTGTGAGTGAGGGCAAGGCGATCTATTCGGCGGACATCAAATCCGATTCCCGGTGCATTATGGAGGAATGCAAAAGGGCAGGCATTGCCTCCTTCGCCGGGTTGCCCCTCAGGAGCGGCTCGGAAATCATCGGAGTCCTTGGTATTGCCTCCACAGCGCGGAGGGATTTCCAGGAGCATGCCGCTTTCCTTGAGGCCCTGGCCACCGAAATGTCCATCGGATTGAATCAGAGCATGCTGTACGAACAAGTCCAAAAGCATGCACTTGAACTCCAGATGAGTCTCAACCGCATCAAGGAAGCCGAGGCCGAACGACTCATGCTCCAGGAGCACCTCCAGCGTTCTCAAAAGATGGAGGCGATCGGAGCCCTTGCGAGCGGCATTGCCCATGACTTCAACA
>CAZURN010000571.1:0-1720 GCA_964623165.1 uncultured Syntrophobacteraceae bacterium | reverse complement strand
GCCAAGCATCTTCTTCGCATGGCCAGCACCAGGGCAATTGCCAGAGCGCTTCGTTCCATGACCAACGTGGGCATGACGGCTCTGGAGGAAATCTCGGACTTTGGGGAGATCATCGACATCAACGAGAACAGGGATACCGGAAAGCTTCCCCAGGCAAGACCCAAGAAGATTGCCAGAGCGGAGAAGAACGAAACCAAGGCTATCCCCCAGAAGGATTCGGACAAGAAGCAGGAACAGGCAGCTCAGACCCATCAGGATAATCCCCCTCAGGCTCAAGCTGCCCCTCAATCCGGCAACGGCAACAAGGTAGTTGAGACGAAGAAAGCGGACGGAAATGGCAACGGACGTGGCAAGACCAAGCAGGAAACTGCACCCAAGATCTCCTCTGCCCAGGCAAATGCCATCGCCAACCTCTCACGCAGAAGGGGAATCTCCGTGGAGGACCTCGAGAAGATGTCTACCGATGCCTACGGTGTCAAGGTCGAGCACCTCTCTCAAAAGGATGCCTCATCTCTAATTCGCCAGCTCCAGCAGAGCTCCTAGTCCGCAATCCCCATTATAGCCACATGGTTCCCCTCATCATCCGGGACAGGATGCGCAGGGATTGGTGTGTCCTGTCCCCTCTCACACAAAAAAGCGCAGGCGCCTGCGTTTTTCAGCCAGGAGGTATCTCATGGAATTAAACGATTTGAGAAAGGAGCCCCATCTGTCGGCATCGGCAATCGGGGACTACATCGACTGCGGGCTTCTCTATAAGCTGGGGAGGATAGACAGGCTGCCACCCGAGTTTCGAGCCGATGCTCTGGAGTTCGGAAGCTGCATCCACCTCGCCCTTTCAGATCTTCACCAGGCAAAGATGGATGGCAAGACCATGACCGCAAAGGAGCTGCACGAGAACTTCGAGCGTTATTGGAGGGCTGCTGCGGAGGGTTATGACAATATCCAATACGCCGAAGGGAAGGACTTCAAGACCCTGCTTATGGAAGGCAAGGAGCTCTTGACCACCTACTATCACAAGTGCCCCCACGAGCAGTTCAAGGTTCTGGCCATCGAGGAACCCTTTTCCTTCACTCTTGAGGGATGCCCCGTTAAGATCATCGGCGCCTTCGACCTCGTCGAAGAGGACGAGTCGGGAACCATCGTCATCGTGGACTGGAAAACGAGCGGAAGGGCTTATTCCGCAGACGAAGTAGACCGGAACTTTCAGCTCACTCTTTACCAGATGGCAGCGAAGGCAAATGGACATGCAGACAGGGAGATCCTGCTTCGTTTCGACTGCCTCATCAAGACCAAGACGCCGAAGTTCGAGCAATACTACACGTCGAGAACCGATTCCGATTTCAAACGAGCCCAGAAGAAGATCCATGAAGTCTGGAGGGGCATCTCCAACGGCGTATTTGTTCCAAATGATGGGGCACAAAATTGGCGATGCAAAAACTGCTCGCACAAGAAGCATTGCGACGAATGGTTCGAGAGGAGTGGACCATGACAACTGAAGCGATCACTGCGGCACAGGACTACCTGACCGTCATCAACGGCAACTACTCAAGGAGAATTTTGAACCTGCAGCAACTTCTGGAGAGTCATCCTGCAGAGGCGGTCATCGGATTCCTGAAGAGTCTCCTTCGGGAGAAGGAGAAGATGCTCAGGAAGTATCTCCTCCGAGACAAATCAAACCCCAGGATAGACGAACTGGTTGCGACCATGTGGAGGATCTACA
>CAZURN010000570.1:0-1743 GCA_964623165.1 uncultured Syntrophobacteraceae bacterium | reverse complement strand
GGAAGATGTGCAAGCGAAGCGAACCACAGAGTCACAGCCATGGTGCCCGACAGGTTGCGCACCATGTGGGCGGACCAGTACTTGGTGGTGAGGCCGGCACGCAGCCCGCCTTCCATGCCGCGGATGATCGGTATCAGGACGACCAGCCCAACCAGGGACCGCCAGAACAGTATCTCCCAGGCGCTGTGTTCGTTCGACGCCAGCTTGACGAACACTCCCATGACAGAAAACAAGAATGCCGCAACGATCATCCAGAGCGATTGCATTCGGCCAATCCCATATCGGATCTCTTCCACACAACTGTATAGGAAATTGGTTTTTTTAGGAGTTTCGGGTAGCATCGGTCCTGGATGCCGTCAACACTATTTCCACCTCAATTTGAGGATTTCATCCTCCTGGTCCACAAGGAGGACCACCCAGTGACCAAGGGACTTGCACGTTGAGGGTATGGCGCCTGGGGGATCTATGTTGTTGTTTATTTTGCTTTTCATGCTTGTCCCGGCAACCGTCATGGCTGATGCCGATGCCGGGTGGCAGTCGCTCGCCCCTGGGATAGACCTCAAGCTCCATGTCCTCACCAGGTCGAATTCACCGGACGCCCCCCCTATGACCGTGGTGCGCATAGACCCCAGCCTCTGGGACCTGGAATTTGTGGGGGCGAGCCTCACCGGTGATCCAGCTGGTCAGACCGCGCGGGGGTGGTGCAGGAGCCATAAGCTCAGCGCTGCCATCAATGCGGGTATGTTCGGCACAGATTTCAAAACACACGTCGGGTATCTCCGTTTTGGAGACCACGTGAACAATGGCCGGGTGAATCATTACCAGTCGGTTGCGGCATTTGCGCCCCAGGGTGACAAGGACCTTCCGCGCTTCCGCATCTTTGATCTCGATTCGCCGGGAGTCAACATGCAAGCCATCCTCAAGGATTACGCATCGGCAGTGCAAAACTTGCGGTTGATCAAGCGGCCCGGCCTGAACCGATGGAGCCAGCAGAACAAGAGGTGGAGCGAAGCGGCCCTGGGCGAAGACAACGCCGGTAGAATCCTTTTCATCTTCTGCCGTTTGCCTCTGTCGATGCACGATTTGAACTTGGAGCTGCTGGCGTCGGGAATAGGCATTACTGCCGCTCAGCACCTGGAAGGAGGGCCGCAGGCGCAGCTTTACCTGCATTTCGGGGAAGTGGAGATGGAGATGTCCGGCGGCTACGAACCCTACTTTGGGAAGAACTACGGAAGCTTGACGGCATGGCCGATTCCCAGTGTTCTTGGCATCCGACCTAGACCGTCGCCGGCCGCCCCTTAATGTTTGAACTGACCTCGAGCCTAACCGGGCTCAGCAGCTACGAGGCACTCTTCTGATACACCTCATGACCCCATAGCCATGCGTCTTGCCAGGCCTTGATGAATCCCAGCGACTCCAGCTCCCTGAACGTGGGATCGAAGTCCAGGGTCACATGATGCGGGCGATCGTCATCTTGCTCCGCATGAAAACGACCGAACAGATATCCACCTTTCTTGAGGACCCTGCAAAGCTCTTGCACGGTTTCGACCGGATTCACGAGATGTTCAAAGACATCCATGGCCGTGACCATATCGAAGGCCCCCGAAGGGAGCTTTGAAACTTTGAGGTCAACAAAGTGAGCGTTCATCAGTCTTTGAGTGAAGCGCCACCTGCTGAAGTCCAGCGCCGGTGAGCTGATGTCGGCCAATGTCACCTGAAAACCATGGCGGGCAAAGAGGATTC
>CAZURN010000569.1:0-1750 GCA_964623165.1 uncultured Syntrophobacteraceae bacterium | reverse complement strand
GCGGTATTTGTGTTGTGCCTCCTCACCATCGAACTGATCTACTACGCCGTAGCCACCGTGCAGGAATCGGAGGGCGAGAGGATCAAGAAGCGCCTCAAGAGGATCCAGGAGGATGCTTCGGAAGTTCACTCCGTGGACATTCAGCGAAGGAGGCGGCTGAGCGACATTCCGTGGCTGGACCGCCTGCTTCGCATCGTGCCGGGAATCTGGAAGGTGGACGACCTGCTCATCCAGGCCAACGTGGGCATGCCGCTGGGATTGGTCCTCCTCACCTGTGGGCTTCTCTTCTTCGTGGGATACTATGTGGCTTCCCCGCTCACCAAAATCGACCTGTTGCCGCTGTGTGTCGGTGCGGTGTCCGGGTTCCTGCCGATTTTCTACCTCCGCATGCTCAAGAGGAGGCGGATGGAGAAGTTCCAGAGGCAGTTGCCGGAGGCCCTTGAGATGATCGGGCGGAGCCTCCGTGCGGGACACGCCTTTTCAAGCGGTTTGAAGATGGTGTGCGACGAATTCGATGACCCCGTGGGCACGGAGTTCCAGAGGACGCTCGATGAAATCAACTTCGGTGTCAGTGTCCCCGATGCCATGAGGAACCTCGGCAACCGCGTGGATTGCGCCGACCTCAAGTTCTTCGTGGTTTCGGTCATCATTCAGCGGGACACCGGCGGAAACCTCGCCGAGATCATCGACACCATGGGGTCCATCATCAGGGAACGATTCAAGCTTTACGGCAAGATCCGTATTCTCACGGCGGAAGGGAGGATGTCCGCCATACTGCTCTGTATCCTGCCCTTCGTCATGGTTGTGGTCATCAATATCCTCAACCCCAAACTGATCCGGGTTCTGAACGACGATCCGCTGGGGAGGTTTCTTGCAGGCGTCGGCATCGTCCTCATGCTGATCGGCATCGTCATCAGCCGCATGATGGTGCGGATCAAGGTGTGAGCGATATGCGTTCAGGGATGAGGAAATCAAAGACCGATGCAAGGTGAACCCACATGACCCTTTTGAATAACCCGCCCCTCATTGCCGCCCTGTTGATCTTCATCTCCATGTTGCTGTTCATGGCCGGGGCCTATTTCTATTCGAGGGCCAGGCGCAACCGGCTCAGGCTGATCCAGAAGATCAAGGCCACGGGCTTGCAGGAGGAGTCTGCAGCAGGGGGTATCGATGCAGTTCCGGCACTGCCCGAGGGATTTCTCGCGAAACTCCTCGCGCAGATGGGAAAGCCCTTCCAGCCCAAAAAGGCCAAGGAATTCAGACGTAAGAACCTTGATTTCGTCCGGGCAGGCATACGAAGCGGCAGTGCTCTCCCCATTTTTTGGGGGGCCAAGTGCGTCCTTGCGTTGTCTTTTGCGGCGGTTTTTCTGTCGCTGAACCCGTTTCTGTTCAGCAAGCTCACCGGGGCCAAATCGCTCCTTGTCAGCCTCTGCGTTGCCTTGGTCGGTTACTATGTGCCCGACCTGTGGTTGAGATACAGGACTGCGGAACGCATGCGCCGGATTCAGGATGGCCTTCCGGACGCCCTGGACCTGATGGTCGTGTGCGTGGAGGCGGGGATGAGCCTCGATGCCGCAGCGCAACGGGTGGCCGAGGAAATCAGGGTCCATCACAAGGAACTGAGCGAGGAACTCACCCTGACAAACTTGGAGATCCGGGCTGGTAAACTGCGGCGGGACGCTCTCAGAAACCTTGGCCAGCGGACCAATCTCGAAGAAATCAACAGCCTGGCCTCACTGCTCATCCAGAC
>CAZURN010000568.1:0-1750 GCA_964623165.1 uncultured Syntrophobacteraceae bacterium | reverse complement strand
TCTGCGAATACATACTCATCACCAATTTCAGGCAGTACATCAGGGCCTTTCAGGAACGCACCCAGGGAAAGTACTGCGAGGGCAATTTCCGCATCGTCAATGCCAAGGACATCAACTGCAGCATGATCGACTTCGGTATCGGATCCCCGCAGGCCGCCCTGATCATCAATTGCCTTGCCTATCTCGACAATCTCAAGGCTGTCATTATGCTGGGCATGTGCGGAGGCATCGACGACACACTCCAAGTGGGGGATTTTGTGATCCCCACGGCCGCCATACGAGGGGAGGGGACCAGCAGGCACTACCTTCCTCCAGAGTTTCCGGCCATTCCTGCGTCCTCTGTGAATCTGTTCTGTATTGGCGCCGTGAAACAGGTCGGCCTGCTTCCCAAGTGCGGCATCGTCTACACGACAGACCGGCGTTTGTGGGAATTCGACGAGGAATTCGTGGCGTATTTGCGCCATCAGAGGATCATGGCCATCGAAATGGAGCTTGCGACACTGTTCTCCGTGGCGTACCGCTATGAGGTGCCAATCGGTTCCATCATGCTCGTTTCCGACATGCCCCTGGAGAAGCGAGGCATCAAGGGAAAGAAGCTCCACGAGGAGATTTACTCCAAATGCATGCCAACCCATCTTGACCTGGCCGTGGATGCGGTGGCCACACTGAAAGCCAAATGGACCGAAGTGGAACGAAGACTGATCAGTGAATGGTGATCAGGCGATGGACGAGGGAAGAATCATGGGTGAAGGGCGTGTTGTGATCGTCACGGGCGCATCGAGGGGAATTGGGGCTGCGACCGCCCGTTGGCTTGGAGCGGTCGGCACTTCATTGAACCTTGTAGCCCGGTCCACTGGTGATCTCTGCAGCGTGGCGGGGGATGTCATGAGGCTGGGAGGCCGAGCGATCACTACGGTGGCAGACGTGGCCGAACCAGATGCGTGTGGCCTTGCAGTGGAGCGCACCTTGGAGGCCTTCGGGCGAGTCGACGGTGTCGTCAACAACGCAGGCATGGTGGAACCCCTTGCGGGCATCACCCACGCAGACGAGAGTCAATGGAGGCGGTGCATCGAGGTCAACCTCATGGGGCCGTTCCAGTTGAGCAGGGCGGCCCTTGGGGAACTTCGGGCGAGAGGCGGAAGGATCGTGAACATCAGCAGCGGGGCGGCCACGACCCCGATTCAAGGTGCCAGCGCCTATTGCGCTTCCAAGGCTGCCCTGAACCATTTCACCCGTATACTGGCCCTGGAAGAACCGTCCGTTGTGGTCATCGCGGTCCGGCCCGGCGTTGTGGACACGGCAATGCAGGCGATCCTTCGCGAGAAGGGGTCTGGGGCACTTCCTCCGGAACAGGCGGCTTACTACCGGAATTTAAAGGAACAGGGGGTGTTGGAGCCACCATGGGTTCCCGGGCGTTCCATCGCCTGGTTGGCCCTTCATGCGCCTGCGTCACTGAGTGGCGCTTTCGTGGACTACAATGATCCCCAAATAGCGGGGGCAGCTGTTAAGCTTTTTGGGGATTATCCCGCCATCTGATCCAAGAGCAACGGCCCTTCAGATCACGGTTGAACTCTCTGGCCAAGGGTCCCACTGTGATCGCGGGAAAGCCGATGAGCCGATGTTCGTTCCACAAGCCTTGCTTTTTCCCAGAAGATTGCTTTAAGCTCATCAGTAGCATTCATTCTGGTCCTACCCGAAAGCGACGGTCAGACGTCATGGGAATCCTTGCGATGAACGGAATGATCGGTAG
>CAZURN010000567.1:0-1753 GCA_964623165.1 uncultured Syntrophobacteraceae bacterium | reverse complement strand
ATCAAGTTCACCAAGCGGGTGCCTCTGGAGATTCCCCCAACGGAGCACGACCTCCACTATTTGAGCACCAAATGCGTGAAAATGGGGCACCTGTTGAGCTGTGTGCAGCAGAAGGAATCATGATCATGAAGACATACGAAGGCAAGCTTCTGGCGCAAGGCCTGCGCTTTGGAATCATCGTCAGCCGTTTCAACGACTTTATCTGCGAACGGCTTCTTGGTGGTGCACTCGATGCCTTGCGCCGTAGCGGTGCCGACGAAGGCGCCATTGACATTTTCAAAGTTCCCGGCGCCTTCGAGATCCCATTGCTCGCCAAGAAGGTCGCTTCCACCGCCCGCTACGACGCCGTGATCTGCCTGGGAGCCGTTATCCGGGGATCGACACCCCACTTTGACTATGTGGCCAACGAGGTCTCCAAGGGGGTCGCCTCCGTAGGTCTCGACACGGGAATCCCCGTCACCTTTGGAGTGCTCACCACGGACACTCTGGAGCAGGCTATTGAGCGGGCCGGTTCCAAGGCAGGAAACAAGGGTTGGGACGCGGCCGTCTCAGCCATTGAAATGGCGAACCTCATCAGACAGTTGGCCTAGGACCACCCCCCAGGCATGATCCTCAAGGAAATGAACCGGTGACCAGTAAAGCCAAGGGGCGGCGGCATTCCCGGGCCATCGCCCTTCAAATCTTGTATCAAATGGACCAGAACGACATCAGTCCCGAAGAGGCCATTCCTCTCTTTTACTCACTCGCGGAAGGAGAAGACGATCCCGAAGTCAAGGCACCGATCGCCTTCCGACCTTTCGCCGAGCGGATTGTCAGGGGCGTATTTCTGCATCTTTCGGACATTGACCGGATGATTGCCTCGGCATCCGACAACTGGAGACTCGAACGCATGTCCATTGTCGATCGCAACATTCTGCGGCTGGGCCTTTTTGAAATGCTGCATTGTCCGGACATTCCCCCGAAAGTCTCCATAAACGAAGCCATAGATCTTGGGAAGGCCTATGGGAGCGCCGACTCCGGCTCTTTCATCAACGGCATCCTAGATCATTTTCTCTCTCGCATTGCCAGCCAGGAAGTTGACGCAGAAACCTCCACCGCTTGACCCCAGCTTTCCTCTTTTCCACCACCCGCAACCATTCACACTTCTTTCCCTTACCGACGAGGAATGCCACCAACTCATGCACGCTTCTTGCATATATCTACGTCGAGAATTCAGTCAGGCATTTCCACGGGAAGGAACCGAGCATGGCACTGAGAGTCACGACCAACCAGAACTATCAACCGGACAGAGCCACCGCCACGGAAATGGCATATAAGACCCTTATCGCCTCGTCTCGGCAAAAGACTTTCGAGCGCGTTCTGAATCAGGTGCAGAACACCCCACAAGAAGGAAGCGATGCGGAAATAAATTCCCTGCAGGCGGAAATGTCCAAGGTTCAGAGTCACCAAGATGGCCAGGGAAGCGGCTCGGGAAACCCCAAGACCTCTCAGGGGACTCAACGCGGGGCGCCAGGTGGGTTCAACGCTCTTGCGACGTCCGCGCTCCTCAAGCTTGCCGCCTTATCAGGGGGAGCAAAACGGCTGGAAAAGGTGGGAATGCAATCATTGGCTGCGGAAGCGTCCAAGGGGACAGGCACGTTTGCGGGAGCCGGTGGGAGGGAGAACAGGTCCTTGAACCCCGCCGATCTGCCTGCGGGCATCGGCTCCCTGGCTGCACGGTTCGAATCGGGGGACAGCGGCGTTGACGCCATCG
>CAZURN010000566.1:0-1769 GCA_964623165.1 uncultured Syntrophobacteraceae bacterium | reverse complement strand
CGGCTGAAACGTTTGCGTTTGCCCAGGTGTCACGGATAGGAGTGACCGAGTTGGGAAGCGATTTCGAATGCTGCGTTGACAAGCTGGAGAAGGAAATCCTCTCCCGCCCGACCCGTGTGATTCAGATCTGGCTGAACCATGCCTGTGCTTTCCGTTGGGGAAGCGGTGGGTTTGCTGCGCGGGCATGGATATTTTCTCGGGGGCGTGCTTCCCCGATGGTTCAATGATGATGGGCTTTTGATGCCAAGGATCTTCGGGATCCCTGACTGGGACGGGATCAGCCTCTTCACCGATCGCGCCAAAAAAATCCTCGAACTCGTCCAGACGGACTGGCGAGGTGTGGCAAGGGACCGCTGAAGACTCGGGTTGCGCGGTGGCTCTATGTGTCGGCATCGCAGTGCCGTGGAAGTCGGCGCTGCCGGTCTGATCCTGATTTGGCCAGGATCGTGTCGAGCAGAGTCACAAGGGAAGCAAGCCCATTGTGGCGCTGCGAAGTGCACGGGTACAAGGCCCATGCTCGACCAACTTGACTCCAGTGTCCCAAGATCGAACTGGTTCCCGGCCTGCGGGCTGGAGCCTGGCACGCCTTTCAGCTTTCCCCGAGCGCCGCTTCCAGGGAATCATAAATGGGAAAAAGCGCTGCGAAGTTGGAAATGGAGAAGACCTTCGCGACCATGGGAGTCAGGGAGCAGAAGGCCATGCCCCCCTCTTGGGCTTTGAGCTTCTTGCCGACCGTGAGGATGCTGCGAAGCCCGGCGCTGCTGATGTATTCGAGGCTGCTGAGGTCCACAATGAACCTGGTCTCTCCCTGTCCCATCCATCCCGTGACTGCCTTCTCGAATTCCGGAGCCGTCGTTGTGTCCATCCGCCCAGTGACCGTCACCACATATGCGTTGCTCCGTTTTGCTCCCGTCACTTCCATTGCCGTATTCTCCCGATTTGCAGCCGCCATCGTGCACTGACTTCCCTGCGGCCGCTGATCATGTTGCAGGTCCCCTGTATGTCAGGACGAGCACCGTCACGTCATCCGATTGAATGGTTCCCGATGAGTGCTGCTTCACGGCATCGAAGACTTGCCTGGTGAGTGCCTCTGGTGTGAGGAGGCTGCCTCCTGCGACCTGAGTCATCAAACGGCCCTCCGAGTAAAGCTCTCCCTCCCGGTTCATGGCCTCAGTCACCCCATCCGTGAACACAAGGAGTGTGTCTCCAGCATCGAGCCGAATCTCGCAGGTCTGGAAGTCCGCATCTTCCATGGCTCCCAGCACGAAGCCAGGGGGAAGGCTGAGCCATTCGGGAGATCCTGCCCTGCGGATCAGGATGGGAGGCACATGCCCCGCATTGGAGTATTTCAGGTGCCCCGTTCGAAGGTCTAAAATGCCACAGAACACCGTCACGAACATCATTGAGTCGTTGTCGATGCAAAGCTCCGCATTGGTCTTGTTCAGGATTTCCGAAGGATCCATACCAGTTTCGGCAATTCCCTTCAGCAAGGTCTTGGTCACGGCCATGAACAAGGCTGCAGCGATTCCCTTGTCGGAGACGTCGCCTACGGCGATGAACACATGGTCCTCATCGAGCAGAAAGAAATCGTACAAGTCCCCGCCGATATCCCTGGCAGGCTCGAGCGCCGCAAATAAATCGAATCTCTGCCTGCCCTGGAGGGCAGGGAAGGCCTTTGGCAGAAAGCTCATCTGGATCGTGCGGGCGATCTTGAGTTCGCTTTCGATGCGTTCCTTGGCCGCTGTGGTTTCCGTGAGGTTCTTGACATA
>CAZURN010000565.1:0-1773 GCA_964623165.1 uncultured Syntrophobacteraceae bacterium | reverse complement strand
GGGTGAAATCCAGGAAGAACCTCGCGGTGTCCACCATGCAGTTGTCTTCATCCATGACGATCATGCCGCCCGAGCCCATCATGGAACCGGCCTGGGTGAGGGAGTCGAAATCCACGGGTGTTTGCAGGAATTCCGCCGGCAGGCACCCCCCTGATGGTCCGCCGATCTGAACCCCTTTGAACTGTTTCCCTTCTTTGATACCCCCTCCGATGTCGAAGACCACTCGCTCAAGGGTAGTCCCCATGGGCACTTCCACGAGCCCCACGTTTTCCACCTTGCCCGCAAGAGCGAAGACCGCCGTCCCCTTGCTCCGCTCACTCCCGATGGAGGCGAAAAAGTCGCTGCCCCGATCAATGATCACGGGCACATAGGCATACGTCTTGACGTTGTTGAGCTGGGTGGGTTTCTGGCGAAAGCCGGACTCGATGGACTGGGGGGGCCTCACCCTGGGAAACCCGCGCTTGCCCTCGATGGAATACATGAGCGCGCTGGATTCACCGCAGATGAAGGCTCCAGCACCCTGAAAGACCTCGATGTCGAAGTTGAATCCGGTTCCGAGGATGTTCGGGCCGAGGAAGCCCATTTGTCTCGCCTGCTCGATGGCGGTTTTGAGGCGTTTCACCGCCAGGGGGTACTCCATTCGGGTGTAGATGTATCCCTGCGAACAACCGAGAACGTGGGCAAAGATGATCATGCCCTCCAGAACCGCATGGGGATCACTCTCCAGAACGACCCGGTCCATGAATGCCCCTGGGTCTCCCTCATCAGCATTGCAGATCACATACTTGGGAGTCGCAGGCGCTTTCAGACACGACTCGAGCTTTCTCCCCGTGGAGAAACCCGCCCCACCTCTGCCGCGAAGCCCGGAGCGCTTCACCTCCTCGACAATTTCCTCTGGACTCATATCGAGGGCTTTGTTCAGGGCACTGTAGCCGCCAAGGGCGATGGTGTGCCGGATGTTTTCCGGGTCGATGAAACCACAGTTTCGCAGGAGCAGGCGAAGTTCGTGCTCTGAGCGTGACAGTTCCGGGATGTGGGGCGGACTGTCCACCCCCCCCTGTCCTTCCAGAGTCCCCAAGGCGAGTTCCATGCAAGGATCTTCCTGCAGGAGATATCCCTCCACCAATCGGGTGACCAAATCAGGGTTCACGTTGTTGTAGCAAATGCGCGGATAATCGGGTTTGCTGATGATCACCAGGGGTTCGTAGTTGGAAAAACCGACGGAACCCGTTGTGACGATCCTTGCTTCGATCCCCCGCTCGTCGATTTCCCTCTTGAAAGCTTCGATGACCTCGAGGGCACCTGCAGCCCGATCACTCGTGGCCGCCCCGACACGGATCACAGGAACCCCGTCCCCTTCCAGGGACTCCCATTCAGCCAAGGCTTCTCTCCGGATTGCATCAAAATCTGTCATGGCGCCTCTTCCAGAAGTGATGGGGTCTAACCTTCCCCTGATTCATTGGTTTTCCGCCTCCGCCTTTTCCGCCTCCTGCTCGGCCATCCTGATTCCCACCAACACCTCATCCACCTTGGTGGGGCTCACCCTGGCGTGGATCTTCTCCCCGATCACCATCACTGGTGCGAGGCTGCAGCACCCCACACAGGCCACTCGATCCAGGCTGTACTTTCCATCCTCGGTGATGCCTCCCACGGCAACATCCAGGCTCCTTTCAAGCGCCTCCAGGACGAGCCCTCCACCCACCATGTGGCAGGCCGTTCCCATGCACATCTGGATGGGATACTTCCCAAGGGGAGTGAATCGAAAATGGTTGT
>CAZURN010000564.1:0-1773 GCA_964623165.1 uncultured Syntrophobacteraceae bacterium | reverse complement strand
TAAATCCTGAAGACCGTTCCCACTTGCGGTTCGCTATAGACATTGATGAAGCCGTTGTTCTGCTTGACGATGCCATACACGGTGGCCAGCCCCAGGCCGGTGCCTTTCCCCATCTCCTTGGTGGTAAAGAACGGCTCGAATAGGTGCGACTGCGTCTCCAGGTCCATGCCGCATCCGTTGTCGCTCACAGCCAAGACGACAAAGTCGCCGGGAACGAAGCCCGCATGGGCGGCGCAGTATGCGTCGTCCAACGTCACCATGCCTGTTTCGATGGTGAGCTTGCCCACCCCCGCGATGGCGTCCCGTGCATTGATGCAGAGGTTGGCCAGGATCTGATCGATCTGGGAGGGGTCCATTTTCACCCGCCATAGGCCGGCCTTTGGCCGCCAATGGAGATCGATATCCTCCCCGATGAGCCGCCGCAGCATTTTGAGCACGCCCTCCACGGTCTCGTTCAGGTCAAGCACCTGGGGGCTGATTGTCTGTTTCCGGGCAAAGGCCAACAGTTGCCGAGTGATTTCAGCGGATCGCCTGGCGGCCTTCTGGATTTCCACGAGGTCAGCATGCAGGGGCGCGGATGCATCCACCTTGTCGATGGCCAGTTCGGTATATCCGAGGATCACGCCGAGCATGTTGTTGAAGTCATGGGCCACGCCGCCGGCCAACCGGCCCACCGATTCCATCTTCTGGGCTTGAATGAGCTGGGTCTGCAGTCTTTCCCGCTCGGCCTCAGCTTGCCTGCGCTCGGTGATGTCGCGGAAATCCCACACTCGGCCGACAATCTCGTCCCCCATGCGCTGGGGTTTGGAGAAACGCTCGAAGACTCGTCCGTCCTTGAATTCAACAATGTCCCAGCCTTCCCTCTCAGGTTCCCTGTAGAGAGCTTCCACCTTTGGGATGAATCCTTCCGGATCCTTCAACTGATGTTTGACGTGCTCGATCAATTCATGACTTTCAGCCCTCTCCATGACCGACTTGGGGATGCCCCACATTTCAAGGAATCTCTGGTTGAACGCGATGATCCTGCCCTCTGTGTTCACAGCGAGAATGCCGTCGGCAGTGGCATCGAGCGCGGCCTGCAGGAGCGATGTCGATCGGTGCAGTGCTTCCTCCGCCTGCCTGCGGTCTGAGTTGTCCTGTTCGAGAGCCCGGTTGGCCTGTTCCAACTGCAGCGCCTTCTCCTCCAGCTTGCGGATGAGCAATTCACTGTACTGCTTGAGGTGAGCCTCGTCGTCGCTCGCGGGGATTCTCGCCGGAGGCAGCAACCCCCGTTTTTGTTTCTCCAGGACTTCCTGAATGCGGGCCATGAACGGCTCCGGCTCGGTGGGTTTGACGATGAAGGCGTCCGCTCCGAGGTTGAGGGCGAGCCGTTCATCCTTCGGCTCGGTGTAGGTGGCGGTGTAGACGACGAACGGAATATGCCTGAGCAGCTCGTCCGACTTCCAGTGACGCAGCAGTGTGTAGCCATCCATCACGGGCATGAGGAGGTCGGAGATGACAAGTTGGGGTGCCGATCGGCGCGCTTTGACCAGCGCCTCGGCCCCGTGGCGCGCCTCATCCACCTCGCACCCGTGACCGGTCAGCAGGGCACGCAACATGTAGAGATTCTCCTCCTTGTCGTCCACGATCAGTATACGGGTCATTGCTTGCTCTCTCCACCGGGCAGGCTCAAGTGTCGCTCGATGTCCGACACAAAGGTCTCCGGATCGATCGGTTTTTCCATGTACCCGTCGCAGCCCGCCGTCAACGCTTTTTCCCGGTCGCCCATCATCG
>CAZURN010000563.1:0-1775 GCA_964623165.1 uncultured Syntrophobacteraceae bacterium | reverse complement strand
ATCCTCCTTCTCTGAATGAAGAATCGCCAACACTGCCGGCCGAGAGCCGGCACTCAACTCACGTCCCCACGTGGACCTCGCCCGGGCTGAAATTTCACCCGGTGCGACTCCATCCAGCAAGTGCTTCGAAACTCCCCTCCTCATTGACCCAGTTTTTCCACCCTGACTCTGGCACTGACCTTGTTGGTGATGTCGGTCTCGCCTCCCCGGAGATACTCGGCATAGCACTCGAGCCTGTTGTAAAATTGTTCAACGTTCTGGGTCCTCACTTTCACCGTGAGCCGTCCGGGATTCCCATACTCAATACTCTCCACCTTCGCGCAGAATGGGGGAGAGACCTGGGCGTAGGGTCCTTCCGCAAGCCAGCGGGCGCAGGCAGACCCAATTTTCTGGTCTGTCTGAGCCTCCCAGGCATAGCAGTAAAGGGAAGGGGACGGGCCCGACACCTTCTCGGAAACCCACTGGAAGCAGACCCGCTTGATCTGTGGTTGCCCCACAGCCTCAAAGGTGACCAGCACATCATAGGGAAGATCCTCCCCCACTTGCTCCGGGACCTGGAGGCTCAACAGCCTCAACTCGCCCAAACCCACCGGGGTCCTCTGCAGCTTGAGGGTTGGCTTCACCTCCACGCAGGACTGAAAAACAAATGTGAGCATACCCAGCAACATGATCATCCAGACAGATCTTTTCATCGTTCATCTCCGCAGATCAGGGTGTGCTTCGTTGGCGGGAATTGAGCCGTCCCGGTTGACTCAGAGGCCGGCTCGACGCAAGTCCAGGCTTTCAAGAAGGCGTCACGGCATGTCCGCGTGAGTGGATTCCGCGGGGATCTCCATTGGATCG
Organism: uncultured Syntrophobacteraceae bacterium; assembly: GCA_964623165.1. GTDB lineage: Bacteria > Desulfobacterota > Syntrophobacteria > Syntrophobacterales > Syntrophobacteraceae > JAAYUJ01. The sequence continues at coordinate 932 of CAZURN010000563.1, read as the reverse complement.
AAGGTGCCTTCCAGCATTGCTTTCAACTCACCACACTTTGCTCCATTGATCAACAAAAAAGAGAGTCTATCCATCAATCAGCCGCCGGCTGCGGAATTCGCAGTCATGAGTTTCCCATTCCCGCGTTGGATTGGAGCAGGGCCTGCCAGGAATTTGGGACCGCGCAGAACTGTATCTTCCAGCCAAAGGGCGGTTCAACTTACCCTCGAGGAAGGTGATCACATGGGACAACGCTGGGAGTGAAATCCCTGTCCTGACATCCATAGACTCGAATAGATGAACCAAGTCTTCCGTTGCGATGTTCCCCGACACTCCCGGGATAAACGGACAACCGCCGAGCCCCCCGCAGGAGCCATCGAACCGGCTGATTCCCGCTTTCCATGCGGCGTACACGTTTGCCAGGCCGAAACCGAGGGTGTCGTGAAGATGCAGAGCGATAGGCTTGTCGGTCAAGTGCCGAACCTCGTGGACGAGTTGCTCCACCTGTCTCGGGTTTGCAAGACCTGCCGTATCGGCCAGATTGATCTCATCAACGCCCATCTCCAGGAGAGCACGCACCAATCCAAGCACCCGACCAGGGGGGATGGGCCCCTCGAAACGGCATGTGAATGCGTTCATGATTCCTCCCTGCACCAGCACCTGACGACTCTTGGCTCTCATGATGGCCTTCTCGACCGATGTCAACCCATCCTTCATCGAGCGGCCCGTGTTCTCTCGACTGTGGGACTCGCTGGCAGAAACGAAACACGACACATGCCTGAGACCGACCGAAAGGGCACGCTCCATGCCTTTTTCATTGAGCACCAGAGCAGAATAGGTGACTCCAGGCTTCTTGTGGATCCTGTCGAAGAGCTCTTCCATGGAATCCATTTGAGGAACTCTCCGCGGATCCACGAAAGCACCGATCTGAATCCGCTGAAAACCGCACCCGC
>CAZURN010000562.1:0-1775 GCA_964623165.1 uncultured Syntrophobacteraceae bacterium | reverse complement strand
AATGTGCATTCGGGATAACGACTGCACCCAAGAAAAGACCGTTTGAACTTTCCACGTCGTTCCACCAACCTGCCGTCGCAACCTTCTCGCAAACAGGGCACCCCGGTCGCCTGAGGTCGAGTGTTTTTACACTTGGGATAGCCGCTGCAGGCCAAAAAACGTCCAAAACGACCCTGCTTCAAAACCATGGGGCTGCTGCATTTGTCGCACACCTCGTCAGTCAACTGGGCCGAGGGGGCGGGGGGGCCATCCCGACCGATGGGTTTGGTGTTCCTGCATTTGGGGTAGTTGCTGCAGGCAAGGAATTCACCGAACCGGCCTCGTTTTGTCATCATTGGGCTGCCGCATTTGCCGCAGGCTTCACCCGACTGCTCTCTTTCGAGCACCTTGATGTTTCCCTTTTCATCCCGCTCGTAATCAGCAGTGAAACCGCAATCAGTGTGTGCATCACACGCAAGGAAAGGTCCATTCCTACTGTACCTGATGCGAAGCGGACTCTCGCAGCGCGGGCACTTGAGGTCTGTCGGCAGGCCCATGGTTTTTACATTCAGCATGTTGCGCTGAGCGGACTCCAACGTTTGCGCAAACTGGGCATAGAAGTCATTCAACAACTGCACGTACGCGGTCTGGCCACCTTCGACATCATCAAGACTCTTTTCCATGTTTGCCGTGAAGGTGACATCCAGGATCTGAGGGAAGTTATCCACGAGAAGCGCGTTGATGAGCCTGCCCAGTTCCGTTGGCTGCAGGCGCTGTTTCACCAGGGCCGCATACTCTCTCTCCAGGATCGTGGAGAGGATGGTCGCATAGGTGCTCGGCCTACCGATTCCCAACTCCTCGAGTTCCTTGATGAGGCTTGCCTCAGAATACCTCGGCGGCGGCTGAGTGAAGTGCTGTTTGGGAATGATCTCCAGCAGCCTGAGCTGCTGGCCTTCGAACAAATCCGGGAGCCATTTATCTTCGGAGTCAGGATCTTTGGAGTCGTCTCCGGCTTCCACATAGACCCTCATGAATCCGGGAAAATCAACGACGGAACCGCTCACGCGGAAGAGGAACTCACCGGCACTGATGTCGACGATGGTCTGTGATATGATGGCGGGAGCCATCTGACAGGCTACGAAGCGTTTCCACACAAGACTGTATAATGCCAGCTGCTCCTTGGTCAGATATGGGGAAACGGCCTCGGGTGTCCGGTGGACATCAGTGGGGCGGATAGCCTCGTGAGCCCCCTGCGCACTCGCTTTGGACTTGTAGAAGACCGGTTTCGGAGGCAGGTATCCCTGGGGCCAGGCATCCTGAATGTACTGCCTGGCCGCGGCTATCGCTTCATCGGACAGCCGGGTGGAATCGGTCCGCATGTAGGTGATGAGACCTACGGCGCCAGCATCTCCCAGTTCCAGGCCTTCATAGAGCCTTTGCGCCACCTTCATGGTCTGTTTGGCGGAGAATCGCAGCTTGCGCGCCGCTTCCTGCTGCAGGGTGCTCGTGATGAAAGGGGGATAGGGATTCTTGCGCTTCTTCTTGCGCTCAATCTTGCTCACTTGATAATCTAGCCCAAGAAGCGTTTTCTTCAGGCTCTGGGCTTCTTCCTCACCAGATATCTTGCATTTCTTCTTCCCACAACGAAACAGGGTCGCCGTGAACCCTTCGTCGGGTGCAACCGGGGCATCTTGACTGCCTTCGGGTTTCCGGGGCGTTAGCCTGGCGTCGATGGTCCAGTATTCCTCGGTCACAAACCGCTGGATTTCGCTCTCCCTCTCGCAGATGAGGCGAAG
>CAZURN010000561.1:0-1779 GCA_964623165.1 uncultured Syntrophobacteraceae bacterium | reverse complement strand
CCTTCAGGGTGAAATCCAGGAAGAACCTCGCGGTGTCCACCATGCAGTTGTCTTCGTCCATCACGATCATGCCGCCCGAGCCCATCATGGAACCAGCCTGAATGAGGGAATCGAAATCCACGGGTGTCTGCAGAAAATCCGCCGGCAGGCATCCCCCGGATGGTCCGCCGATCTGAACCCCTTTGAACTGTTTCCCTTCCTTGATACCCCCTCCGATATCGAACACCACCTTCTCCAGGGTCGTCCCCATGGGGACTTCCACCAGCCCCACATTTTCCACCTTGCCTGCAAGAGCGAAGACCGCCGTCCCCTTGCTCCGTTCACTCCCGATTGAGGCGAAAAAGGCGCTGCCGCGATCAATGATCACGGGCACATAAGCATATGTCTTGACGTTATTGAGTTGTGTGGGTTTCTGACGGAAGCCGGACTCGATGGACTGGGGGGGCCTCACCCTTGGGAACCCGCGCTTGCCCTCGATGGAATACATGAGCGCGCTGGATTCACCGCAGATGAAGGCTCCAGCACCCTGAAAGACCTCGATGTCGAAGTTGAATCCGGTTCCGAGGATGTTCGGGCCGAGGAAGCCCATTTGTCTCGCCTGCTCGATGGCGGTTTTGAGGCGTTTCACCGCCAGGGGGTACTCCATTCGGGTGTAGATGTATCCCTGCGAACAACCGAGAACGTGGGCAAAGATGATCATGCCCTCCAGAACCGCATGGGGATCACTCTCCAGAACGACCCGGTCCATGAATGCCCCTGGGTCTCCCTCATCAGCATTGCAGATCACATACTTGGGAGTCGCAGGCGCTTTCAGACACGACTCGAGCTTTCTCCCCGTGGAGAAACCCGCCCCACCTCTGCCGCGAAGCCCGGAGCGCTTCACCTCCTCGACAATTTCCTCTGGACTCATATCGAGGGCTTTGTTCAGGGCACTGTAGCCGCCAAGGGCGATGGTGTGCCGGATGTTTTCCGGGTCGATGAAACCACAGTTTCGCAGGAGCAGGCGAAGTTCGTGCTCTGAGCGTGACAGTTCCGGGATGTGGGGCGGACTGTCCACCCCCCCCTGTCCTTCCAGAGTCCCCAAGGCGAGTTCCATGCAAGGATCTTCCTGCAGGAGATATCCCTCCACCAATCGGGTGACCAAATCAGGGTTCACGTTGTTGTAGCAAATGCGCGGATAATCGGGTTTGCTGATGATCACCAGGGGTTCGTAGTTGGAAAAACCGACGGAACCCGTTGTGACGATCCTTGCTTCGATCCCCCGCTCGTCGATTTCCCTCTTGAAAGCTTCGATGACCTCGAGGGCACCTGCAGCCCGATCACTCGTGGCCGCCCCGACACGGATCACAGGAACCCCGTCCCCTTCCAGGGACTCCCATTCAGCCAAGGCTTCTCTCTGAATTGCATCAAAATCTGTCATGGCGCCTCTTCCAGAAGTGATGGGGTCGGACCTGCCCCTGATTCATTGGTTTTCCGCCTCCGCCTTTTCCGCGTCCTGCTCGGCCATCCTGATACCCACCAACACCTCATCCACCTTCGTGGGGCTCACCCTGGCGTGGATCTTGTCCCCGATCACCATCACCGGGGCCAGGCTGCAGCACCCCACGCAGGCCACCCGATCCAGGCTGTACTTTCCGTCCTCCGTGATGCCTCCCACGGCCACATCCAGGCTCCTTTCGAGCGCCTCCAGGACAAGCCCCCCGCCCACCATGTGGCAGGCCGTCCCCATGCACATCTGGATGGGATACTTCCCAAGGGGAGTGAATCGAAAATGGTTGT
>CAZURN010000560.1:0-1784 GCA_964623165.1 uncultured Syntrophobacteraceae bacterium | reverse complement strand
GTCCGTGAGCTTCGCATCGATGAATCCGTCCTTACCGGCGAGTCCATACCGGTGGCGAAAGGTCTTGGGGAATTGGACATGGAAACAGTCCTCGCTGACCGCCGCAACATGGCTTATGCGTCGACGCTGGCGACTTACGGACAGGCAAGAGGATTGGTCGTGGCCACCGGAGACCGTACCGAGATGGGCCGCATCTCCCAATTGATCTCGGCGGTCCCCTCCCTCGAGACACCCCTCACCCGCCGCATCGCCCATTTCAGTAAGATCCTCCTCCTGACGATCCTGGCTTTGGGCGTGCTCACCTTCGGGGCCGGGCTCCTGCACGGGGAAAATGTCATCGACATGTTCATGGCGGCAGTGGCCCTGACAGTTGGAGCCATTCCCGAAGGGCTCCCCGCCGCAGTGACCATCATTCTCGCCGTCGGGGTCTCCCGCATGGCCAAGCGCAGGGCCATCATCCGTCGATTGCCGGCCGTGGAGACCCTTGGGAGCACCACGGTCATCTGTTCGGACAAGACCGGCACTCTCACAGAAAATCAGATGACAGTGCGGGAAATTGTGGCGGGGGGTGAATCCTTTGAAATCTCGGGGGCAGGGTATGAACCGTCCGGGTCCGTCACCAGCGTGAATCACCCCATGGACCCAAAGGCCTCCCATGCATTGGTGGAATGCGTGCGGGCAGGTCTGCTCTGCAACGATTCCAGGTTAGTCACCGAGAATGGGCGCTGGATGGTCGAAGGGGACCCCACCGAGGGAGCTCTCATCGTTTCCGCCAGGAAAATGGATCTCCTGGAGGAAGCGGAAAACCAGGGGCTACCAAGGTTGGACACGATTCCCTTCGAATCCGAGTACCAATACATGGCAACCCTCCATGCACAACGTGAGACAGGGAGGACCCTGGTTTACGTGAAAGGTTCCCTTGAATCCGTTCTCGCCAGATGCGCCGCTTCTCTCGACGCATCCGGAAGCACGGTCCCGTTGGATGAAGAGTCGGTGAAAGAGGCGGCGGAGGCCATGGCAGCCAAGGGTCTTCGCGTCCTCGCCTTTGCCACGGCGAACCTCAATGCGGACCAGAATTCCATCAGTCACGATGACATTTCGGGAGGACTCGTATTCGTCGGACTACAGGGCATGATCGACCCCCCCCGCCAGGAGGCCGTGGCTGCAGTGCATGCATGCCAGAGAGCCGGAATCGACGTCAAGATGATCACGGGCGACCATGCCCTCACCGCTTCCGCCATTGCCCAGCAAATCGGCCTGTATCGGAATCCCGGGAGCTGCAGCCCCACCTGCCACGTGCTCACGGGAAAGACCCTGGAGAGCCTCTCGGACCAGGAACTCCTCGATGCTGTCGCAGACACGGAGGTTTTCGCGCGGGTATCCCCGGAACAGAAGCTCCGACTCGTGAGAGCCCTTCAGACCAGGGGGCAAATAGTCGCCATGACCGGTGACGGAGTCAACGACGCTCCGGCCCTCAAGCAGGCAGACATCGGAGTGGCCATGGGAATCACCGGAACCGAAGTGGCAAAGGAGTCGGCCGACATGGTCCTCACCGACGACAACTTCGCATCCATCGAGGCGGCTGTTGAAGAGGGACGCTGTGTGTTCGACAACCTGGTGAAGTTCCTGGTCTGGGCACTCCCCACAAACCTGGGACAGGGACTGGTCATCCTCGCGGCTGTCCTGGCGGGCCATCCGCTACCCATCCTTCCCGTGCAAAGCCTCTGGATCAACATGACCACGGCGGGATCTCTCGGGCTCATGCTCGCTTTCGAGCCAAAGGA
>CAZURN010000559.1:0-1791 GCA_964623165.1 uncultured Syntrophobacteraceae bacterium | reverse complement strand
TGGTAGGGGTTGGCTTGGGCGTGCTCGGACGCCACTATCTGATGGAGCGGAGAAATCAGCAACTCCAGGATCAGGCAAGAAGCATACTGACGGAGGCAAAGAAAGAAGCTGAGACTATCAAGAAGGAGGCCATCCTGCAGGCCAAGGACACTCTCTTCCAGATGAAGGCGGAGTTTGAGAGGGAGAGCAAGGAATCCAGAAAAGAGTTCCAAAATCTGGAAAAGCGCATCCTTCAGAAAGAAGAAAACCTGGATAAGAAGTCCGAATCGCTCGACAAGAAGGATGCGGCCCTCACCAAGCGGGAAAAAGCATTGATGCAGCAGGAAAAGGAGGTCGCCGAGAGGGAAAAGGATCTGCAGGGGATCGTTGAGGAGCAGAAGAGGAAGCTTGAGAGCCTCTCGGGCATTTCTGCTCAGGAAGCCAAGGAAATGCTGGTTCGGTCCATTGAAAGCGAAGCAAGGAGAGATGCGGCCCTCCTTGTGAAGAAGATAGAGACGGAGGCGAGGGAAGCGGCCGACAGAAAGGCCAAGAATATCATTTGCCTGGCTTTGCAGCGCTATGCAGGGGATTATGTCGCAGAGAAGACTGTTTCCGTTGTGAATCTTCCTAATGAAGAAATGAAGGGCCGTATCATCGGCCGAGAGGGAAGAAACATCAGGGCCATCGAAGCGACGACGGGGGTGGATGTGATTATTGATGACACGCCCGAGGCCGTCATCCTCTCCGGTTTCAACCCTGTGAGGCGTGAGGTCGCACGAGTCTCTCTGGAGCGTCTCATTTCCGATGGAAGGATACACCCGGCACGCATCGAGGAAATCGTGGACAAGGTGAACAGCGAGATAGAGAACTCGATCCGGGAATCCGGAGAACAGGCAGCATTCGACGTGGGAGTTCACGGCATTCATCCCGAATTGATCAAACTGCTTGGAAAACTGAAATACAGAACGAGTTACGCACAAAACGTCCTGCAGCATGCGCGTGAGGTCGCTTTTCTGTGCGGCATCATGGCAGCCGAACTGGGCTTGAACGAGAAGCAGGCCAAACGGGCTGGCTTGCTGCATGACATTGGCAAGGCCATGGACCATGAGATGGAGGGTCCCCATGCGACCATTGGAGCTGACCTCGCGAGGCGTCACGGGGAGGCTCCGGCCATTGTCCATGCCATAGCAGCGCACCATGAGGATGTTCCGGCTGAGGATATCCTGGCAATACTGGTCCAGGCAGCGGACGCTCTGTCTGGGGCCAGACCCGGAGCCAGAAAAGAGTTGCTCGAAACATATGTGAAACGACTGGAGGATCTTGAGCGCATCGCGAATTCCTTTTCGGGGGTCAACAAGTCGTATGCAATACAAGCGGGGCGAGAACTGCGGATCATTGTCGAGAGCGACCATGTGAACGATGCCGAAGTGGTGATGCTGAGTCGCGATGTAGCCAAGAAGATAGAAAGCGAGTTGACGTATCCGGGCCAAATCAGGGTGACGGTCATTCGGGAGACCCGAGCGGTTGAATATGCCAAATGACCGTGCAGGGTCTTGATTCAGCACTGGATGGACACCGTTTTGAGGAGGGAGTGGAAGTGCCGCAAGGGGAGAGAGTGCTGGATGTTCTCAACGACAGGGGGTTCATTGCCCAGTCGACGGATTTCGAGGATCTCAAGGGGCACCTGAGGAAGCCTGCCACGTGCTACGTGGGGTTTGATCCGACTGCCGACAGCCTTCACATCGGACACCTTCTGCCGGTGATGGCGCTGGTGCACATGCAAAGATGGGGGCACCGCCCCATCGTGCTCGT
>CAZURN010000558.1:0-1795 GCA_964623165.1 uncultured Syntrophobacteraceae bacterium | reverse complement strand
TGTCCCGCATGACTTCCAGTTCGAATTCCTTCCATCCGAGCACCGACTGTTCGAGCATGACCGCATGGATGAGGCTGGCGTCCAGGCCTTGGCCCGCAAGATCGAGCAGTTCCTCCCGGTTGTAGGCGACCCCTCCTCCCGTGCCCCCGAGCGTGAACGATGGCCGCACGATGATGGGGAAACCGATGTCGGAGGCAATGGACTCCACTTCCGGAAGACTCCGGGCTATGCCGCTGGCGGGGACCTTCAGGCCGATGCGCTTCATGGCGTCTCGGAAAAGCTCACGATCTTCGGCTTTCTTGATCACGTCCGCCCGTGCGCCGATCATTTCGACCCCGTAACGGTCAAGGACTCCGGTTTCCGCGATCTTCACCGCCACATTCAGTGCGGTCTGGCCTCCAAGGGTAGGGAGAAGTGCATCGGGGCGCTCCCTCGCGATGACCTTGGCCACGGCCTCGGGAGTGATGGGCTCGATGTACGTGCGGTCGGCGGTCTCCGGGTCGGTCATGATGGTGGCAGGGTTGCTGTTGATCAGGACGATCTCGTAGCCTTCCTCGCGAAGAGCCTTGCAGGCCTGTGTTCCTGAATAGTCGAATTCGCAGGCCTGGCTGATGATGATAGGCCCCGATCCGATGATCAGAATCTTCCGGATGTCTGTGCGCTTCGGCATTGAATGCTGTTCCTTGGTGACACAACAGAAAAGGCTCCCGCTGAAAATCGTCCGCATGGAGCCTGGCTTGGAGGTGCGGCCTCCGGGTCCCTCATGCACTCTCCATGAGACGGATGAAACGCTGGAAAAGGTACGTGGCGTCGTGAGGACCCGGCGAGGCTTCAGGATGGTACTGGACACTGAATGCGGGAATGTCCCGGTGTTCCATTCCCTCCAGAGTGTTGTCATTGAGGTTGACGTGCGTCAGGTGAACTCCGGCTTTGGCCAGCGAATCGGGATCCACGCAATATCCATGGTTTTGGGATGTGATCTCCACCTTGCCGGTGGTGAGGTCCTTCACCGGCTGATTCGCACCCCGATGGCCAAACTTCAGTTTGAAGGTACGCCCCCCCAGGGCCAGCCCCATGATCTGATGCCCAAGACAAATGCCGAACAGTGGCCGCTTGCCCAAGAGGTTTCGGACCGTCTCAATGACATAGTGCACCGCTGCCGGATCCCCGGGTCCGTTGGAGAGGAAGATGCCGTCGGGTTGGGCGGCAAGTATCTCCTCAGCGGATGTCCGGGCAGGGAAGACGAGCACTTGGCATCCGGTTTCCTCAAGGTTTCGGAGGATGTTGAACTTGATTCCGCAGTCCAAGGCAGCCACACGAAATCCCGAATGGTCTCCGGACCACTCCAACGGCATGTCCGGTCGCTTCATTCCCTGGTGCCACCGGTAAGCCTGCCGGCATGTGACGTGCTGTACCATGTCCACATCATTCAACCCAGGAAAGGCTAACACTTCGTCGAGCAAGCCCTTCACATCTTCCGAATCGGTGGCAATGATTCCCCGCATGGCGCCAGCCTGGCGAATATGCTTCGTGAGGGCTCTCGTGTCGATGCCCTCGATGCCGATCTTGCCGTGCGCTTCCAGGAACTCACTAAGACACCTGTTGCTCCGCCAGTTGCTCGAGTACTCCTGGTACTCCTTCACGATGAAAGCTTCCACCTGAACGGCCGAAGACTCCATGTCCTCATCGTTGACACCGTAAGTGCCAGTGAGGGGGTAAGTCATGGTGACGATCTGTCCTTTGTAGGACGGGTCGGTCAATACTTCCTGGTAGCCGGTCATGCTCGTGTTGAAGA
>CAZURN010000557.1:0-1799 GCA_964623165.1 uncultured Syntrophobacteraceae bacterium | reverse complement strand
CAAAAGATGGAGGCGATCGGAGCCCTTGCGAGCGGCATTGCCCATGACTTCAACAATATCCTGGCGGCGGTGATCGGCTTCGCAGAACTTGCCCTGTGGGAGACCCCCGAAAACTCCAAGTCCAGGAACAGCCTCGAGATGGTGCTGACCGCCAGCGAGCGGGCGAGGGACCTAGTCAAGCAAATCCTGACCTTCAGCCGACAGGGTGAAGAAGAACGAAAACCGCTTTTCATCGCTCACACGGTGAAAGAGGTGCTCAAGTTCATGAGAGCCTCCTTGCCTGCCACCATCGAAATCCGCCAGCGGCTGGATTCCGAACTTGGATATGTCCTGGCAGACGCCGTGCAAATCCATCAGGTTGTCATGAACCTGTGCACCAACGCCCTTCACGCGTTGAAAGACAACGGCGGGGTGCTGGAAGTCCAACTGACCTCGACGGTTCTAGGGCAGGAGCACGTCGCCATTCATCCCGATTTCAAGCCTGGAACCTACGTGAAGCTTGTTGTGAAAGACAACGGTCACGGGATGGACAAGGCTACCATGAAAAGGATTTTTGATCCCTATTTCACGACCAAGGAAAAGGGAGTCGGGACGGGCCTCGGTCTTGCCGTGGTGCACGGCATCGTACACAAGCACGGGGGTATCATCGAAGTGGAAAGTGAGCCGGGGAAAGGCTCCACCTTCAGTGTCTATTTCCCTGTGATCCCAAAAAAGGAAGCCCTCGAAAGGCGCAAATGGGATGAAATTCCGAAAGGGGGCGAACACATCCTGCTGGTCGACGATGAACCGGTCCTGGTGGATTTGGGCAAACGGATGCTGGAACACCTCGGCTACAGCGTGGAGACGAGAACAAGCAGCCTGGAAGCACTGGCCCTGTTCACTGCCCAGCCTCACAGATATGACCTTGTCATCACAGACATGACCATGCCCAACATGACCGGAGACAAACTTGCAGCAGAAATGATGCGGATTCGCCCGAATACACCGATCATCCTCTGCACCGGCTACAGTGAAGCCATCCTGGAAGAGAGGGCCAGGGACGCCGGAATCAGGGCATTGGTGATGAAGCCCATCGTGAGCGCCGAGCTTGCCAGGGCCGTCCGCGAGGCTCTCGACAACAGCCGGGATACTGCAACAAAATCATCGGCGACTTGATCCACCTGCCTCAGTCTCACTCCACATGCTTCTGGTGAGGGGAGTGGCGAGGTGAGCCCATCAACCGCTCCAATGAATGCCTCACCCTGATGCCAACCGGCTCCGTACCGATGATCAATGAATCAACACCAAAATGCTGTTTTTGGCTTCGTTGGTTTCCAGGACAGCATCCCCACGGTCGACGATCGCAAGAATATGCTTCCGTGAAAGACCTCTGGTAGAGGCATTTAACTTATCTTTGCCAGTCGGGTGCGGCTTTGGGGCTGAAAACCGCAAGGTCAGCGGCAAAGTGGTCCAGCGGGTGAACCACCGTTGGCCGCATGGATCGATTGCAGGAAGAGGCGCAGATCGAAACTCTGGTCAAGCGACCGGCTTGACCGCCATGGCACAGCGACCGGAAAAGGGCAAAAAGAAAATGGAAAGAAGTCTGTGAAATCGCTCTCTGCAGTTGATTGCAGAGCTGCGGGAATCCCTGGGAAAGACAGCCAGCAATCCTGCCAGGTCTCGCATGGTCTTGCATGAGCAAGGTTGATCACTGTGGAGCACAGAATAATCCTCAGATGTTTTTCAACTCATTCCGAATCATTCAGACGACGCACTTTTCTTGGCACACCCCTGGAAGAATGAAAATGGACACACTGGAA
>CAZURN010000556.1:0-1814 GCA_964623165.1 uncultured Syntrophobacteraceae bacterium | reverse complement strand
CTGGAAAGGTGAACGGTGATGCGCGGATGACCGCACACGGCCTCTTTCAGGCTTTCAAGGTAAGGGGCGATTTCCTCTCCCCGCCAGGTCTTGTAAAGGCTCCGAGCCTGCCCTCCAAGCTCGGTGTCCCGTTCCACCAGGTGGACCGAGTACCCTTGGTCTGCGATGCTCCGTGCCGCCACCATGCCGGCGACGCCCCCGCCGATGACCAGAGCGGAACGGGTGATGCTGAGGGACGGCTCGCTGAGCGGTTCCAGCAGGGCGGCCTTGGCCACCGCCATGCGCACCAGGTCTTTCGCTTTTTCCGTGGCCTTTGCGGGGTCCCCCTGATGAACCCACGAATCGTGGTTTCGGATATTGGCCATTTCGAACAGGTACTTGTTTAGCCCCGCGCTCACCAGGGTCTCCCGAAAGAGAGGCTCGTGAGTGCTGGGCGTGCAGGCGGCGACGATCACCCGGTTGATCCCCTGCTCCTTGATGACCTCGGACATCTTGACCTGGGTATCCTGGGAACAGGTATAGAGGTTGTCTTCAACGTAGACCACGTTGGGGAGCGATCGAGCGTATTCGCGGACAGCGGGCACATCCACCACCCCCCCGATGTTGATGCCGCACTGGCACACAAAGACGCCGATGCGAGGCCTTTCTCCAAAGACATTGACCTCCGGGGGCTTGGGGACAGTTGCCGTCTCGGTCCATCGTACGTCACTCAAGAGCGCGCTGGAGACTGCCGCGGCGGCGGATGCCTCCATGACCGACTGGGGAATGTCCTTGGGCCCTTGAAGGGTACCGCACACATAAATTCCCTTGCGGGACGTCTCCACCGGTGTGAAGCTTTTCGTGGCTGCAAACCGGTTCTCGTTCAGGTCCACCCCAAGCCGCTCAGCCAGTGCCGCGGTTTCACGCCCAACCTCAAACCCTACCGACAGCACCACCATGTTGAAGGCCTCGGAGAGTATCTCCCCTTTCTCGTCCACATAGCTGATTTCCAGGTTCCCATCCCCCTCTGGTGTGATGGTGTGGACCCGGGACCGGATGAAACGCACCCCGTGTTCGTTCTTGGCGCGGTTGTAAAAGAGTTCGAAGTCCTTGCCATAGGTCCGCATGTCCATGAAGAAGATCGCGGTGTCCAGGTCGCCGTGGGCGTGTTCCATGGCGATGACCGCCTCCTTGATGGCGTACATACAGCAGACCCCTGAGCAATAGGGATTGTCGCAGTGGTGAAAATCACGGGATCCCACACACTGGAGCCATGCGATCTTTTTCGGCTCCTCACGGTCATAGGGCCTCATGAGGTGCCCCCGGTACGGGCCGGAGGCACTGAGGATGCGCTCAAATTCGAGACTGGTGACCACATTGGGGTGTTGCACATAGTTGTAGGTGTCGAACTTGGATGGCTCAAACACCTCATTGCCAGGTGCCAGAATCACGGCCCCCACGCGTAATTCAGTTCTCCGCGGCGTGTCATCGTAGCGCACGGCTTCGGCAAGGCAGACTTTTTCGCACAGTCCACAGCCGAGACAGGTTTCCCGATCGATGATGAAACCGCGAGGAATGGCCTGTGGGTACTTCATGTAGGTCGCTTCGCGCTTGTCGATTCCCTGGTTGAACTCATTGACGGCTGTTGCCGGACAGACCAGGCGGCATTGTCCGCAGGCCGTGCAGCGCTCCAGATCGATATAACGGGGCTGGCTGGCGACCGTCGTCGTAAAGCAACCCGCGTCCCCCTCAATGGACTCCACCTCCGTGTTGGTCAACAGATGGATGTTGGGATGCCGACCCACTTCCACCAGCTTGGGTGAAATGATGCACAT
>CAZURN010000555.1:0-1818 GCA_964623165.1 uncultured Syntrophobacteraceae bacterium | reverse complement strand
ATTTCACCGTGGGGCAGTTGTTGTAGGTTTCCGGTCCCTTGCAGCCCACCTGGTAAAGGCAGAATCCCCTCTTGGCTTCATCCGATTCAAAGGACGTCACGAACTCCCCGTTTTCGAAGTGGGAGCGGCGCGGACACTGATCGTGGATGGTCTTGGCAAAAGCGAACAAAGGCCTGCCCTTGTCATCCAGTTCGGGGAGCTTCCCAAACAGGAGATAGTTCACCACGGTACCCACAAGGTTGATGGGATTGGGTGGGCATCCTGGGATATTGAGGGTGGAGATGCCAATGGCTTCCTTGACCGACTTGGCCCCGGTGGGATTGGGCGCCGCAGCGGGCAGTCCGCCGTAGGATGCGCAGGTTCCGATGCAGATGGTTGCAAGGGCCTTCGGGCACACTTCCTTTGCGATCTCCAACATGGTCCGTCCACCGATCATGCCGTAGATTCCGTTGTCCGCAGTTGGGATCGCCCCATCCACGATACAGATGAATTTGCCCTGGTGCTTGGTGATGGTGTCGTGCAGGGATTTCTCCGCCGCATCTCCGGAGGGGGCCATGATCGTCTCGTGGTAATCGAGGGAAATGATGTCCAACACGAGTTGGTCGATCCACGGGTACATCGTCCTCAGAGTGGACTCAGCACACCCCGTGCACTCCGCAAATGCCAGCCATACGACAGGTGGGCGCTGAGGAGAGGCCAGCGCCTCGGCCACCCTGGGTATGAATGAATTGGACAGCCCCATCGTGGCAGACAAAAAGGTACAGAACTTCATGAAATCCCTGCGGTTGAGTCCCTTCTGCTCCAGACGTTCTTCAAAGCTCTTGTCGAGTTCCATAGAAAAACCTCCTCATGACCATGCAGAACCATTTAACTGACTTCTTGCCAGCATTCCACCATCCCAAGGCTCATCTGCGGCAGCCCAGAGCCCATCCCCTTCGCATCCGGGTTCAAGCGAGCAATGGAATGGCTATACTCAGGTTCAACCACTTGAGAACCTGTCATATAACCGTAAAAAGGCACAGGTGTTGGAGATGCGGGCGGTCAACGTCAGGCCGGCACACAAGCCTCTCCCGTGAAAAGCCACCCGCCAAACTCTCGAGGAAATCTTTTAAGATATCATGTCACAACGAGGAATGAGACAGGGATCGAACATTTCCGCGTTAGCACGATTGTGAGTGTGGGAGTCTGAATCGAACGACGCAGGCAAACTATCACACACACCCGCGTGTATCTTGCGCAAAAGTGCCAATGATCATGACCATTTTGCGCCTATGGACAGGTTTCGCTGATAGCACGAAGCACGCATGGTGTCAACTGGAGATCACAGCGTGCCGCACGGAGCTTAGGTTTCCGCGTTGAGGGAACCCTATTCCCCCCCCAAATCCGGGCAGAGTCAGGATGACCAAGCCATCTCCAACGCCCGGTGGCGTGGATGGATTCATTCCACACGTAGCATGACGCACAACGTTGTGGCTGGCGACCTCTTCATTGGTCTCTTCAACAACCCGTGACAGCGCACCACGGACCCTGAGCCAAGTTGGCGAACTCGACCGTTTCCACACGAAAACCACTCAAAATGTTCAGCCGCATAGGGGATCCGGAATAGAGAGTGAGAGAACCAGGCCGCTCAGTTGTTGACGAAGGCAGTGAGTTTTTCCATGATCCGCTTCGGGACTGGGTAGGCATCCTTGGCAAGATACAGGGCGAGCAACTGAGGATCAAACTGAATGGCTTCCGCGATCTGTGGAACGGTGATCCCCTTCTCTTCCATCTTCTGAACCAGTTCAAGCTTGATTGCTTCCATTCCTTTCTCCTGCT
>CAZURN010000554.1:0-1826 GCA_964623165.1 uncultured Syntrophobacteraceae bacterium | reverse complement strand
CCGCTGGGCGGAATTCACACGTCTCTCCTCTTCAGCCCCAACGAATGGGTCCTTGTCCGCGCAACAGACATGCCGTTCTTCTCACCCGGCGTCGCCAGTCTCATGTGTGCCCTGAAAGAAGGGTACGACGCAGTCGTCCCTGAATACAATGGGCTCTTTGAGCCGCTCCTGGCCATGTACCACAGGCGGTGCATCCCGGCTGTGGCCGCTGCTCTGGAACTGAGTGAACGGAAGACCACATCTTTCTATAACAGAGTGAAAGTCAGGACCCTTCGCGAAGAGGAATGGCGGGCCTTGGATCCCGATGGTTTGAGCTTCATCAATGTCAACACGTTGGAAGACATGGAGAAGATCGAATGGACCTCCATGAAGCCAGGCGATTAATCCTGGAATGGGCGGTTCCTCGTTCTTCCGAGTCGCTGCCAATTGGGGAGGCAATGGGTCGGGTCCTGGCCGAAACCGTTCTCGCGTGTAGAGACCTTCCGCCACTGCCCCGTTCGCGACTGGATGGGTTCGCTATTTGCAATTCTGACACCCAGGGGGCATCGGAAGATCGCCGAAAAAGCTTTCGCCTGTTGCCGGGCAGCCTCGCCGCAGGCCATGTGTCAACCGTATCCCTGTCGCCGGGGCAGGGCATTCGGATCTTCACCGGAGCGCCGCTTCCCTCCAACGTTGATGCCGTGGTGGGCTTCGAGGAGGTAACCCGGGAAGGCGATCGGATCTTGGTGAGCAGACCCATTCGTGTCCATGAGGGAATAAGCTTGCCAGGTGAAGAGGTGAGGGCAGGAGACACCGTTCTTTCACGGGGGGCGCTGCTCATCCCCACACGCATGGCCATGCTGGCGGCTCTGGGACAGGCCACAGTCAGCGTTTTCGTGAGACCCAGGATTGCACTCCTTTCAACGGGAGATGAAGTGCGGGAACTGGATGAGAGTGTGGAGGGACCTTTGACCACGTGCAATAACCGGCTGCTCCTTGGGTGGATGACGCTTCAGCAGGGCGGAGTGCCGGTCCATCTAGGAGTGGCAAAGGATGACGCCCGTGAGATATCCGAATTGCTCACCTACAAGGATGCCGAAGTCGTCATCACAACGGGAGGAATCGGCAGAGGCGAGAGGGATTTCATCCTTCGTGCCTGGGAACATAGGGGCATTCGGCTTCACTTCAGGGAAATCAACCTACTTCCTGGAAGGAACAGTGCGTTTGGAACCGCCGATGGTCGATTGTATTTTGCACTCCCGGGCAATCCATGGGGGGCCCAGGTGGTGTTCAGTGAGCTTGTCGCGCCTTTGATTCAGCACCTGAACGGGCTCGAATGTAAGGAAAAACCGAGGGTGAGGGCCAGGCTGGCGCGACCAGTCAGAAAGCGGGAAGGTTATTTTGCCGCCGTGCGAGGGACTCTCGGTCTTGAAGACTCCTGCCTGACGTTCCATCCCTCGGCAAAGAGAGGCGCATCACTCTTTGCGGATCTGAGGGAAGGTTCTGCATACGCACTTCTTGATCCTCATGTGGATTGGGTGCCTGCCGCGGCAAAGGTGGGGGTCTGTTTTCATGATTTGCCGCTGTCGGCTTATCCCTTGCTTTTCAACCCCTCCCTGTGCTGAAATGAAATGCCCCATAAACCTGAGAGATGGAAGGTCTAGCGGCGCGTCCTCCGCCGCGGATGAGCGGGTACTGCTGCGTCCATGCTGGTCGGAAGCTGTTGAGACGAGCAAATAAAGTGTGCGATAGTGGGGTCAGGGCATCTCTTTCAATCTGCTGCTCGAGCAAATCGGTTTGAAGCTGATCGAGAGGTCAAAATGTTCAAGGGCACGCCCATAGAAACG
>CAZURN010000553.1:0-1832 GCA_964623165.1 uncultured Syntrophobacteraceae bacterium | reverse complement strand
ATGCTGGAAGTCGCCCGCCGCCTTGGGGCAGTCAAAGGCGCACGCTTTCTCCTGGCCGCCACCTTCGGCAATGTTCACGGAGTCTACAAACCGGGCCACGTCAAGCTCAAGCCGTCCATCCTCAGAGACGGGCAGGACGCTGTAGAGAAGGAATATGGAAAGGATGCCCGGTTCTACCTAGTGTTCCATGGTGGGTCCGGTTCGCTTCCCGAAGAGATTCACGAGGCCATCGATTACGGCGTGGTGAAAATGAACATCGACACGGACACCCAGTATGCCTTCACCAGGGCCATAGCAGATCACATGCTCAGGAACTACGATGCGGTGCTCAAGGTGGACGGAGAAGTGGGGAACAAGAAGAAGTACGATCCAAGGTCTTACCTGGCCATGGCTGAAGCAGCCATGGCCGAACGGGTCAAGGCAGCGGTGATAGCCCTCCGTGGTGAAGGCACCACCCTGTGCGCAGACAAGTAGTGGTCATGGGCCCGGCAAGGCGCCGTGGGAATCTCTGAGTGTGACTGCACAGGGGAAGCCGCAAGGAGTTCATCGGGAGTTTTCCCATGGAATGGTTGGATCCCTCGTGCGTCCCTAAGGATGTCTGGTTGTTTTTCATTCAAAGCGGGCAC
The DNA here is from genome assembly GCA_964623165.1 of uncultured Syntrophobacteraceae bacterium. Taxonomy (GTDB): domain Bacteria; phylum Desulfobacterota; class Syntrophobacteria; order Syntrophobacterales; family Syntrophobacteraceae; genus JAAYUJ01. Next base: position 1,206 of record CAZURN010000553.1, on the reverse strand, counting down.
AAGGCCCTGGGCCGCCAGTTTGCAGGCCCGCCCCTCATGAACAGCAGTCGCCGCCGTGGAAGGCGGCGCACCCGTTGTCCTGCAATCTTTCCCGACATGGAGCCGTGAAATGGTGAAAAAGGCCGAAACCAGCCAGTCAGGATCAAATTACCCCGTCGGCAGTCGTTCAGACATGAGCATTGAAGGACTGAGACGCACTTTTCGCGAGCACCTTTTCTACACCCAGGGGCGATTTCCAGAGGCTGCCACCACAAACGACCTCTACATGGCTCTTGCCTACACCGTGCGGGATCAGCTCCTGCACCGTTGGATCAAGACCATTGAGCAAATGCGCGGTGGAGACGTGAAGATTGTGAGTTACCTCTCGGCCGAATTCCTCTTGGGTCCCCATTTGGAGAACAACCTGATCAACCTGGGCATATACGAGGAGCTTCGCAGGACTGCGGACCAGGAAGGATTTGACATTCAGGCTGTTTTCGACCAAGAGGAGGAACCCGGCCTTGGCAATGGAGGGCTGGGGAGGCTCGCAGCCTGCTACCTGGATTCCCTGGCGTCCCTCGAGATCCCCGCCCTCGGCTACGGCATTCGCTATGAGTTCGGCATCTTCGACCAGGAAATCCGGGACGGCTGGCAGGTGGAACGCACCGACCAGTGGCTTCGGCTTGGCAACCCCTGGGAGATTGCTCGCCCGGAGATCACCTATCACGTGAACTTCGGGGGACGCACCGAGTCGACCGTGGACGACCGGGGTCGCTACAGGGTTCGATGGGTTCCCCACCAGACGGTAAAGGGAGTGGCCTACGACACCCCCATCCTAGGTTACCGCGTGAACACCTGCAACCTGCTGCGGCTCTGGAAGGCTGAAGCCGTTGAGTCCTTCGAGTTCGAAGCCTTCAATGTGGGTGATTACTATGGAGCGGTGGGCCAGAAGATCTTTTCAGAGAATATCACCAAGGTCCTCTATCCCAACGATGAACCCATCCAGGGAAAACAGTTGAGGCTCGAACAGCAGTACTTTTTCGTCTCCTGCTCCCTTCAGGACATGCTGCGAATCTACAAGCATTTCGGAGGTGATCTGAGCCGGTTTGCCAGTCACTTCGCCATCCAGCTCAACGACACCCACCCGGCCATAGGCGTGGCCGAACTCATGCGCCTTCTCATCGACGAGAACGACATGGAATGGGAAACCGCATGGGAGGTCACCCG
>CAZURN010000552.1:0-1839 GCA_964623165.1 uncultured Syntrophobacteraceae bacterium | reverse complement strand
CCAGGGGCGAGGTGTTTACGGAAAAGACCATGGAGATGGTGGGTTCTTCCACCGTGATGGCGGGCAGGGGCCTGGGGTCCGCCAAGTCGCCCAGTGTGTCCCCGATGTAGATGTCGTCCACACCTGCCACGGCCGCAATATCCCCCGCCGTGACCTCTTCCCGTTCCACCCGGTTGAGGCCCTCGTAACTGTAAACGACACTCAGCGATGCCCTGCGCATGGTTCCCTCCGCCTTGAGCAGGGCCACCTCCTGGTTGCGGCGAAGGGACCCGTTCACCACCTTGCCAACGGCGATGCGCCCCACGTAGTCGCTGTGCTGGAGAGTGGTCACCAGGAACTGGAGGGGTGCCCCCGGGTCGTGGACCGGTGCGGGAATGGCTTTGAGTATGGCATCGAAGAGTGGGGTCAGGTCGGAACCCTGCCCATCCGGGTCCGTGAGGGCCAAGCCCGCCTTGGCATTGGTATAGAGCACGGGGAAATCCAGTTGTTCCTCGGTGGCGTCGAGATCGATGAAAAGGTCGTAGACTTCGTTCAGGACCTCCTGGATCCGCTGGTCAGGCCGGTCGATCTTGTTGATGACCACGATCGGGGGAAGCCCCTTGGACAGTGCTTTCCCGAGCACAAACCGGGTCTGGGGCAGTGGCCCCTCGGTGGCGTCCACCAGGAGCATGACCCCGTCCACCATGTTCAGCGTGCGTTCCACTTCCCCGCCGAAGTCGGCATGCCCGGGCGTGTCGACGATGTTGATCTTCACCCCCCTGTATTCCACGGCAGTGTTCTTGGCCATGATGGTGATGCCCTTTTCCCGCTCGAGGTCCAGGCTGTCCATGATCCGTTCAGCCACCTGTTCGTTCTCGCGGAAGATCCCGCTCTGCCAGAGCATGGCGTCCACGAGGGTGGTCTTCCCGTGATCCACGTGGGCAATGATGGCGAGGTTTCTCAAGTTCTGACGCTGCTCCAAATTGTTCCTCCCTGTGGATAGAGCGTGTTCCGTGCGTGGCGTGACTCCATCCTTTCTGGCGGTTGTCTGATGAATATGGCCCTTCGCAAAAAGCCTGTAATGTTCACCGAAGGACCAAGGAGTGTCAACAGGCAGTTCAACGGAAACCGCGTGCGGGACTAAAAATGGGAGGACGCCCTGGCGCACAAATCCTGCAGGCATAAGGGCACCCGCCCGGGAGCTTCCGCTCCGTGATGGACCTTGACACTCCGGAGCCAATGAGGGCATCATTAATAATGATGGGATCCTTTCCGGGCCCAAGTTTTCTTGAGACATTCCAGCCCGGTGAGTGAGCAGCCAAAGACCACCAACCCCCGGGGAAGACGATGACTCCCAAGAGCAAGGTGAAGAAGGAAAGCAGCGAAAAGAAGATGGCGCCCCCAGCGCCCGACCCGGGCAGCAGTGCTCCCGAAACCTCATCCAAGACAAAGAAGAAGTTCACCATCGACATTTACAGGGGATGGTGCAAGTGCTGCGGCATCTGCGCGGCGTTTTGCCCTCGAGAGTGCATCCGGCAGGATACGGAAGGGGTGCCTTTCGTGGAGGACCCTGACCGGTGCACGGGATGCGGCTGGTGTGAGCTCCATTGCCCGGATTTTGCGATTAGCGTCCATGAGCGCAGGTCCAAGAAGATCGAGCCCACTGAGGACTGAACCGGCCTGCCATGAGGGGTGTGGGTCTGTAAGCCATTGGCGCGTCCTGCATCTCTCGCCCCTGCATCACCTGCTGCGCGGGAGGGGATCCCGCCTGAGCGACAGACATGAGGCCATAGGAGGAATTCAATTTGAATCCCGTCAAGAGTCCAGGACGTCAGTTGTTGCTCCAGGGGAACGAGGCCA
>CAZURN010000551.1:0-1842 GCA_964623165.1 uncultured Syntrophobacteraceae bacterium | reverse complement strand
TTGATGAGGCAGTCGAATCTCAGCAGGATCTCCCTGTCCGCATGACCGTTTGCCTTTGCTGCCATCTGGTACAAAGTGAGCTGGAAATTCCGGTCCACTTCGGCTGCTGAATAGGCTCTGCCGCTTGTCTTCCAGTCCACGATGACGATGGTGCCGGACTCGTCTTCCTCGACCAGGTCAAAGGCGCCGATGATCTTGACCGGACATCCCTCCAAGGTGAATGAGAAGGGCTCCTCGATGCTCAGAACCTTGAACTGGTCGTGGGGGCACTTGTGGTAGTAGGTCGTGAGGAGTTCCTTGCCCTCCATCAGCAGGGTCTTGAAGTCCTTGCCCTCGGCGTACTGGATGTTCTCTTGACCCTCTGCCGCTGCCTTCCAGTATCTCTCGAATTGCTCGTGCAGTTCCTTGGCAGTCATGGTCTTTCCATCCTTTTTTGCCTGGTGGAAGTCTGAAAGGGCAAGGTGGATGCAGCTGCCAAACTCTAAAGCATCGGCACGAAATTCAGGCAGAAGCTTGTCTATCCTTCCCAGCTTGTACAGAAGCCCGCAGTCTATGTAATCCCCGATGCTGGATGCCGACAGATGGGGTTCCTTTCTCAAGTCGTTTAATTCCATTTCAACCTCCTGATCCAAAATACGCAGGATCCTGCGCTTTTCGAAAAGATGGGACAGGACACACCAATCCCCATGCATCCTGTCCCGGATGTGGAGTAAAGGGAGATAGAGAATTATGAACGGGATTGATTATGCAGATTGCTGGAGTTGCCGAATGAGAGCAGAAGCATCCTTCTGAGACAGGTGCTCGACCTTGACGCCGAAGGTATCAACGGCCATCTTCTCGAGCTCCTCGACAGAGATCCCCCTTCTGCGAGAGAGATTGGCGATGGCGTTTGCCTGGGCAGAGGAGATCTTGGGAGTGGTCTCCTGCTTGGACTTGCCTCGTCCGTTGCCATTGCCATCAGCTTTCTTCGTCTCAGATGCCCTGTTGCCGTTGCCCGAGGATGGAGGGGCAGTTTGGCTCTGAGGGGGATTAGCCGAAGTTGCCTGTGCAGCCGGCTCCTGCTTCTGGGGGATAGCCTTGGTCTCCTTCTTCTCCACTTTGGCAATCTTTTTGGGTCTTGCCTGGGGAAGCTTTCCTGTATCCCGATTCTCGTTGATGTCGATGATCTCCCCGAAGTCCGAGATCTCCTCCAGAGCAGTCATTCCCACGTTGGTCATGGAGCGAAGAGCTCTGGCGATTGCCCTGGTGCTGGCCATGCGAAGAAGGTGCTTGGCGACTCTGGGATGGCAGTTTTGGGGGTTGGCATCCCCCACGTCGGTGAAGACCTCACCCGACTTGGAAAGAACCGTAGCCTTACAGATGGCCATGTGACCGTTTTCCGCTGTGGGAAGCTGCAGGGGCTCCACGTCGATCTTGAGGATTCCCTTCTGGTGCCCGAGGTCAAGGAGACCCGCGTAGAGCACGAAGTCCTTGTTCTCGATCGTCGTGATGAATCGCTCGTCGAGCTTGGGCTTTCTCCTCTCCAGGAACTGCGCCTTCTCCTGCTCCCCGTTGGGAACGCAGCTCATGACCGCCAGGATGTGCTTGCACTTGAAGCTCTGGTCGTTCTTGATCCCCCGGGCGAAGTCTCCGCAGGTGCAGGAGCACTGATTCTCATCGACGAAGAAGACCTTGTAACAGATCTTTTGCTCGTCGGACTCCACGTAGAACCAAGTCTCATCCACCTGGATGACCCTGAGGTTTTGTGCCTTCTCACTTCTTTTTTGAAGCTCCACCGTTGTCATTCTTGTCACCTCCCATGAAAATGTCCTTGATAAGCAGTGCAATGCCGATCACTATCTG
>CAZURN010000550.1:0-1843 GCA_964623165.1 uncultured Syntrophobacteraceae bacterium | reverse complement strand
ATGGCCCTTATGAAGAGGAGTGAGTCATGTCTAGGTTAGTCGCTTTTGCTGTCATCCAAGGTGCCTATAACATCATTTCCAAAGCCGAGGGCAAATTCAAGCAGGCTATGGACAAGTATGGAGCCAATCAACCCCTCGCCTTCCCCAACACCGCCTACTACCTTCCGATCATTTACTCGATATTGGGTGTCAAGGTGGAGAAGCTGGGAGATGCCGAACAGGTCCTGAAACGCTGCAGGGGGCTGTTACCCCCACACATGCAGACCAAGGGCAACATCCACCTTCCCTATTTGGGAAATGTCCTGGACGCCGGTATGGCAACCATTTTGGCGGAGGAGGTCGTTGAGGCCATCCGTTACGTGGAAGATCCAGATTTTTACCTCCACAGCGAGGAATGCGACCTGGACCGCGGCAAAATCTGGCTTGGCGCTGCGGACGACACCGTCATGAGGAAGAGGGGCATCGAGTTCGTGGACGGGAGTGCCCCCGGGTTTGCCGCCATCGTCGGCGCGGCACCGAACCCTGAAATCGCCAAGATGATCGCGGAGGATTACCAGAAAAAGAACCTCTACGTCTTCATGTGCGCCAACCAGTCGGGAACGACCTTTGCCGAGCAACTGGTCGAAGCGGGGGTGCAAATTGGCTGGAACACCCGACTCGTGCCTTTCGGTCCCGACATCTCGGCGGCCGTTTTTGCCCTGGGTTTCGCCAACAGGGCCGCCATGGCGTTCGGAGGAGTGAAGCCCGGCGATTATGAGAAGATCCTCCTATACAACAAGGACCGTGTGTTCGCTTTCGTGAACGCCTTCGGTGAAGTGAATGCCGAGTGGGCCGCCAATGCGGCCGGTGCCATCAACTGGGGATTCCCGACCCTTGCCGATACGGATATCCCCGAGATCCTTCCCACGGGCGTGTGCACATACGAACATGTGGTGGCCAACGTGCCTTACGATCAACTGACGGCCAAGTCCATAGAAGTTCGAGGACTCAAGGTCGCTGTCACCGAGATCCCTGTCCCAGTTTCCTACGGCCCTGCGTTCGAGGGCGAACGGGTTCGCAAGGACGATGTGTACGCGGAATTCGGCGGTGGTCGGACTCCCTGCTTCGAACTGGTGCGGATTGCGGAAATGGACGCGGTGGAGGACGGCAAGGTGGAGCTATTCGGCCCGGACCTCAAGGATGTGAAGGCGGGCACGAGACTCCCTCTGGCCGTTATGGTTGAAGTGGCCGGGAGGAAGATGCAGGAAGACTACGAGCCCATCCTGGAGCGCCAGATTCATCACCTGGTGAACTATGCCCAAGGTGTCATGCACATCGGACAGCGGGACATCGCCTGGTACCGCATTGCTAAGCAGGCGGTGGAGAAGGGCTTCGCCCTGGAACACATCGGGAAGATCCTTCATGCCAAGTTCCACCAGGATTTCGGAGCCATCTTCGACAAGTGTCAGGTGAAGATTTATACCGAGGAGGCCAAAGTCAAGGAGTTGCTCCCTACTGCCCAAGAGGCGTACAGAGTTCGCGATGCCCGCATTGAGGGCATGTCGGACGAGACGACGGAAACCTATTATTCCTGCACCCTTTGCCAGTCTTTCGCCCCGACCCACGTGTGTGTCATCAGCCCTGAGCGCACCGGGTTGTGCGGGGCGTATAACTGGCTCGACTGCAAAGCCTCCAACGAAATCAATCCCACCGGTCCAAACCAGCCCATTCAGAAAGGGGACACCCTCGATGCCAAGCTCGGCAACTGGAAGGGTGTCAATGATTTCGTCTACAAGGCTTCCCGCCAGTCCATATCGAGCTACAACTTCTACAGCATCGTCTATGATCCCATGACCACCTGCGG
>CAZURN010000549.1:0-1862 GCA_964623165.1 uncultured Syntrophobacteraceae bacterium | reverse complement strand
TGCGGATTTCCTCGGGACTGAGGGTGGTCACCCTGAACACCTCGCCGGCTCCCTCACAGTCGCTAGCCGTGATGATAGGGGTGTGGATGTAGAAGAAGTCCCGGTCTTGGAAGTACTGGTGAACGGCATGGCTCAACCGATTTCTTACCCGGGTCACGGCCCCAATGGTGTTGGTTCTGGGGCGCAGGTGCCCGATCTGGCGAAGGAATTCAAAGGAATGCCTCTTCTTTTGCAGAGGGTAGGTGGAGGGGTCCGCCAATCCGTAGATATGGATACGGGATGCATGGAGTTCTAAGGATTGTTCCTTGCCGGGCGACGCGGCCACCAATCCTTCCACCCTCAGTCCGCACCCGTTGGATATCCTGCCCAGCATGGGCCCCAGCTCAGGGTGATCCGATTCGACGATGACCTGCAGGTTGCGCAGGCAGGACCCATCGTTCATTTCCAGGAAACTGATGCCCGCTTTGGAATCCCGCCTGGTCCTGACCCAGCCTTGAACGGCCACGGTCATTCCCATCATTTCGTCTTCGCGTCGAAATAGATCAGCAATGCGCAACGCCTTAGCCATCGATACCCGTCCCTTCCCACGGCACTTTTCGGAGCAGTGCGCATATGCATCGCCCCCAATCGCCGCGATGATAGAATAGTCGCAAATGGGTGGGCAAGAAAAAAGCAGTGGAGAAATACTGACGCTTGGAGCAATCTGGCCGATGGTGGAGCACCCTGATGAAAAGAAGACTTGCCTTTGGAGAACCGACGGGATATCTCTGTCCGCCCATGGAATCGGGAGCTTGGCAGCGGTTCCTTTCCTGAACCAGGAGGAAGAACGAGCTTGAATCTGGCCATGGTCGCCTACAATGCCTTGCTGCACAGTGTGGGGCTTGCGGTATTTCCCTATCTGGGCATGAAATTGCGGGAGGACCCTCAATTCTGGATGGGACGAAGGGGACGCTACAGCGATAGACACCCCGGAAAGTCCCCACGAATCTGGTTTCATGCCTCTTCGGTGGGTGAAATGACAGGAGCGCTTCCCACCATCAATGCCGTGGCTGATCGCTGGTTGGAAGCTTCCCTGACCGTCACCGCGGGAACCCCTCAGGGGTTTCGATATGCTCTGGCCCGACTGCCTTCCCAAGTGCGCGCTCTTCCTTTTCCCCTGGACTTTCCGAGTATCCTTGAGAAAGCGTTTGAAGCCATTCAGCCGGACCTTTACGTGGGATTTGAAGGAGAGTTCTGGCCGAACCTCTACCGGGTTCTCGCCGGTGCGCGCGTGCCTGCTGTCCTGCTCAATGGAAGGCTGTCCAGCAGGTCCGCGCGCAGGTACCGATTGCTTTCCCCCTTGTTTCGACCTGTTTTTCAGTCTTTTGAATGGCTTGCCATGCACTCCGAGGAGGATCGAGAGAATGTGATCAGCCTTGATGTTCCCCGGGCGCGCGTCCTGGTTCTGGGCAGTTCCAAGTACGGAGCGCTGATCACCAAAGCAGACCCCTCGCGGGGTGAATCTTGGCGTCAATTGCTCCGTATCCCCGAAGGCTTGCCAGTGGTTGTCGGCGGAAGCCTTCGACGGGCTGAGACCACCATGCTGCTTGAGGTATTCCATGGCCTTTGTGCACGCGAGCCTGGAATCGTCGGGATCTTCGCGCCCCGGCACATAGAGAGAGTCGCTCCAATGGCTCAATGGCTCAGGGCCCGCAAGATTCCCTATCATCGTCTCTCGTTGATTGAGCGGGGAGAGGAAATTCGAACACACCAGATTGTTCTGGTGGACCGCATCGGTGTTCTGTTCGAACTATATTCACTGGGTGACCTCGTCTTCTGTGGCGGAACACTGGAACCCATCGGAGGTCACAACATTCTGGAAC
>CAZURN010000548.1:0-1873 GCA_964623165.1 uncultured Syntrophobacteraceae bacterium | reverse complement strand
TCAAGAACTGACATGCTCTCCTCCGTGAAATCTCCGTTTCCGGATGGGCTGAGGGAAATCATACCTGTCAGGATTGGATCCTCGTGCTCTTCAGTGGGTGTTGATGGCCGACCATGGGGTTGCAGGCAAAAAAGGCCATCGGTTCCCCATCCCTTTCCGCCATGGCGGGCGTCCAGATACCAATCCCATAAAGGGAAGGAGAACGCAGGATCTGATCCTTGACGAGCATGGAAGCGGGGAGGTGGCGATCATGCATGACGATTGATCCAATATTGCTGGGCAATGGAAAGAATATTGTTAATGAGCCAATATAACACAAGACCCGAAGGGAAGTTTAGAAAGAAAAAGGTAAACATCACGGGCATCAGGAGCATGATCTGTTCCTGACGAGGGTCTCCCCCGGTTGGGGTCATCTTCTGCTGAATGAACATGGTGATGCCCATCAGCAGGGTGAGCACCGGAAGCCCCGGGTCCCCGGAGAGATAGGGGATGCGGAATCCCAGGTCCAGGCGGTCGGGGGCGGTGAGATCGTTGATCCAGAGGAAGAACGGCTGATGCCTTAACTCCACCGAACCATAGAGCATGCGGTAGAGGGCAATGAACACGGGAATCTGCAGTGCCATGGGAAGGCAGCCGCCCATGGGATTGACTTTGTATGTGCGATAGAGGCCCATCAACTCCTGATTGAGCTTCTCGCGATCATCCTTGTACTTCTCCCGGATCTGGGCAATCTTCGGCTGGATCTTCTTCATGGCTTGCATGGACTGATAGCTCTTCTGAGTCAGGGGCCAGAAAATGATCTTGATAAGAATGGTCAGCAGGATGATGGCGATTCCATAGTTGTGGGTGTACTTGTAAAGCCAGTTGAGCACGTAAAGAGAGGGTTTGGCAAGGATGCTGAACCACCCGTAGTCGACTGCCTCAGTGAGCCGGTTTTCGGCCTTGGCAAGCTGACCCAGGTCCTTGGGACCGTAGTAGAGGCGCAGCTTGACGCTCTTTTCCTGCATACTCCCGATCTCAAAGGGATCTGTCAGGTAGACAATTTGGAGCAGTCCCGTGTCGGCATCCAGGACTCGGGGCACAACCTGGTAGCCGACCTTTTCCGCCGGCATGACGGCTTGTATGAAGTAGCTGTCTTGATACGCAACCCAATCCAGTGGTGGCTTAATGGTGACATCCTTCTTGAGGATGTCCTTGACTTCCAGTGTGGTGGTGGAACCCTTCTCGAAATAGGCCAATTGGGAAGGGTTGTAAGAACTATCCTTTCCTTCCTCGGAAAATGGCTGGGAGTAGAAGCTGATGCCCAGCTGATCTGTCAGTGGTTCCTGGGAAAGGTTCTGCAGCCGTACCTCGAGATCCATCACGTGGCTTTCTGGTACGAAAGTGAATGCTTTGGTCAAGCGGACTTTCCCCGGGATTTCCGCTTGAAATACAAGAGGCCGGGATTCCTGCGTGTCCGGGTTCAGCGTCTTCGGTGATTCACTGGAGAAAGCACGAGTGGACAGCTGCCATTCCTGGTGTTGCAGGAGGTCAACCGCGGGAGGCAGATAGCCGGTCTTCTTGGTCGGCAGCATTTCCATGGGGGGTGAATCGGGTTTGATGGACTGGCGGTAGTTCTTGAGCTCGATTGATTTCATCCTCGCCCCGGGCGAGAGGATTTGCATGGTGTAAAGAGAGCCGTCCACGGTCCATTTGTCGAACTGCCGGTCGAGCTCGGCCATTCGGTCCTTTGGCAGGGACTGAGGTGCGATGGACTGGAGGGGGGTTGACGGTGAAGGCTTCGGTGGTGCAGCCGGCTGTTCGGCGGGTGCTGGGGATTCAACCTTCTGAGGCGGTTTGGTCTCCGGGGTGAAATAGAGCTGCCAAATCACCA
>CAZURN010000547.1:0-1877 GCA_964623165.1 uncultured Syntrophobacteraceae bacterium | reverse complement strand
CTGCCACACGACGACAAACCCCAGGCTCAATTTCAAGGAGCTCGGATACGTGGCCCGGGAACCTCTCACTGACCTTTGTTCGAAATGTCATAAACGAGAGACGTACAGCTTCAGCAAGGTCCATTCGAAGCATGTGAGCGACAAGAAGTACGACTGCAGCACATGCCACCTGTTCAGCAAGGCAAGGTGATCCCGGTAGTCGGAACAGCCCTCCACGGAGTCGGGACGAGATGAGATGAAATGATCCTGTGCGAAGGGACATTCCTGGGCGATCTAAAAAGGCGGGCACGAGCCTCCCTCATGCCCGCCTCAACTTCTACCCCGCATGCATCGGATTCCCAGCCTCTCTCCGTGTCTCCGATGGAATCAGGTTGGGCCCATTCGCGGCTAGTCCGCACCATGCCTCCGATGCGGGGCGCTAAACGCTTCCCATGTGCTGCTCACTGTAGTCCTTTTCCGCCTCCAGATCGATGAGCTCCTTAATCTTGACAAGGCAGGCCTCATCGCCGGCACATGCCGGCCAAACCGACGGCAATACCTCCAAGAAAAACTTTTTCTTTTCAGCGACACTCAACTGCAGCACGGCTGTTTTGATCTCATCAAGAGTCATGGCAGTCCCTCCTTTCCTTTAGAATAGCGATCGGATTGTGGATCAACAGGGTCTTCACGATCCACCCTTTCCCCACTTAAGTGCTTATAAAATAATGATAATTTTGATGCGAAGGGGAATCAAGAAGAGGAGGAACGCACTCGCCTTCATTGGAACTGGGAGCGAGGAGCGGTGCTTCTGAAGACGGTTTTGTACACGAGTCCTTCTCCGGGAAGGCGCTCGCGGTCGAGCAGCTGGACCCTGGCCCCAAAGCCGAGTGCCCGGCGGATGTGGCTTCTCATGGTTTCAAGGTACTGGGGGCGACTCCCTTGCGTGAAGGGCAGATTTGACGGCCTCGCGATGAGGATCTCCAGTTGCTCTCCTATTCCGTAAGATGTATGGATCACGAGCCGAAAGTCTTCCAGGGCGGGGTCGATTCCTTTCAGGAGTTGTTCCACGCTTTCGGGGTAGAGGGGGATTCCTCGGATGGAGACCCGACTGTCCGTTCGGCGCAGGATTGGACTGATCCTCGCCAGGGGGCGCCCGCATGAACACGGCGTGTCACGCAGGACGGTGATGTCTCCGGTGCGGTAACGGATGAGCGGGTAGGCCTCGGCGGTGAGGGTGGTCAGCACCAGCTCCCCTTCCTGGCCATTGGGGGTGGGATCGCCCGTAGCGGGATTCACGATTTCGGCCAGGAACTGATCCTCCGCCAGGTGTAGGCCCTCCCGCACCGGGCATTCCCCGGCGATTCCCGGTTCCACCATTTCAGCGACCCCGTAGAGCCCGTAGACGGGGACTTGAAACACGCCCTCAAGATGTTTGCGGGTCAACTCGGAGAGTGGGTCAGGTCCGAGAGCCACCAGTTTGAGTTTCAGGTCTTCCCCACGGATCCCGAGGCGTTCCATGGTATCCACAATGTGAAGGGCGAAGGCGGACGATGTGGCCAGGACCGTGGAACGGAAATCCTGCATGATCTTGAGCTGCAATGTGGCCGAAATGGTGGCCGACGGGGCGAGAGTGGCCCCCAGCATCTCCGCTGCGTGATTGAATGTGAAGGCTCCTGGAAAAAGGCTGAAGTTGAATGCCACCTGGACGATATCCCTATCCGTGATGCCCAGCTGTTCAAAAAGGCGCACCATCAGGTCCTGCCACATGGCCACGTCATGGCGGGTAAAACCGATGACCACCGGCTTCCCTCGGTCTCCCAAGCCAGGGGTGGAAATCTTCAACCGCACGATGCTCTTGAGGGGTTCGGCAAACAGGCCGTACGGGTAATGCTCCACCA
>CAZURN010000546.1:0-1877 GCA_964623165.1 uncultured Syntrophobacteraceae bacterium | reverse complement strand
AGTAAGTGATGGAGAGGAGCAGAAGAGATTTGCTGAAAGCCGGGGGGGCCTGTGCGGTGGGATTGACGGCTTTGCCGCTGGTCAAGGCCTATGCCGCGAGCGACCTCCCGAAGGTCACCGACAATCCCGACGCTTTGAAGGCCAAACGCTGGGCCATGGTCGTGGATGCCAAGAAGTGCTGGGAAAAGGGTAAGGAAGGCTGCAAGGACTGCATCGACGCCTGCCACAAGATCCACAACGTTCCGGAAATCGGAAACATCAAGGAAGAGATCAAGTGGATCTGGAACGAAAAGTATGAACACGCGTTTCCCGGAACGGGCAGCGCCAACATGCCGGAGGACTACAAGGAGAAGCCTTTCATGGTCCTGTGCAACCACTGTGCGAATGCCCCTTGCACAAGGGTGTGCCCCACCAAGGCCACCTTTAAGAGACCGGACGGCATCACCATGATGGACTTTCACCGCTGCATCGGCTGCCGCTACTGCATGGCCGGCTGCCCTTACGGCGCGCGAAGCTTTAATTGGAAAGAACCCAGGCCGTTCATCAAGACAGAACTCAACATGACCTACCCCACACGGGAGAGGGGCGTCGTCGAAAAGTGCAGTTTCTGTGAGGAGCGGTTGGCGGTCGGGCTTCTTCCCGCCTGCGTCGAGGCCTGCAAGCACGGAGCCCTGACGTTCGGCGACCTGGAAGACCCCAAGTCGCCCGTGCGGAAACTCCTTGCTGAACGTTTCACCATTCGCCGTAAACCCGAGCTCGGCACCGAGCCTGGCGTTTATTACATCGTATAAGGGGTGGCTTATGCTTGAGAGGGCTCTATCCGGAGATCAGAAATATTTCAGGTGGCTGATTGGTTTGCTGGTGGTCATGGGGATGGGCTTCGGCGCATACCTTCTCCAGTTCAATAGAGGTCTGACCATCACCGGCATGGGCAGGGACGTCTCCTGGGGATTCTACATCGCCCAGTTCACCTTTCTGGTCGGCGTCGCCGCATCGGCGGTGATGGTCGTGCTCCCTTACTACCTGCACGACGTCAAGGTGTTCGGGAGGATCACCATTCTGGGTGAATTCCTGGCCATTGCAGCCGTGACCATGTGCCTGCTTTTCATCATCGTGGACCTCGGCAAGCCCATGAGGCTCCTCAACGTTTTACTGTACCCTTCTCCCAACTCGATCCTCTTCTGGGACATGGTGAGCCTTAACGGCTACCTTTTCCTCAACCTGTTCATCGGGTGGAATGTGCTAGAGGCTGAGCGCAAGGGGGTTCACTACCCCAACTGGGTCAAGCCGCTCATCTACATCTCCATTCCATGGGCCGTCTCCATTCACACGGTCACGGCCTTCCTGTACGCCGGTCTTCCCGCCCGTCACTACTGGTTGACGGCCATCATGGCGGCACGCTTTCTCGCCTCAGCCTTCTGTTCGGGCCCCGCACTCCTGATTCTCCTGGCGTACCTCGTGAAGAGGTACACCAAGTTCGACCCGGGTCAGGAAGCCATCGACAAGCTCACGAACATCGTGACCTACGCGTTGCTCATCAGTGTGTTCTTCGTGGGTCTCGAATGTTTCACGGCGTTTTACAGCGGCATACCCGGCCATGAGCATTCCATCGTCTACCTGTTCGCGGGACTCGAGGGCCATGGAAAACTGGTGCCGTTCATGTGGCTTTTTGCCATCCTGGCCATCGTGGCCCTGGTGATCCTCCTCAACCCAAGCATGCGTAAGAATGAGAAGACCTTGAAAATCGCCTGCGCATGCACCTTCTTCTCCATGTATCTCGAGAAAGGCGTGGGCTTGGTGGTGGCCGGTTTCATTCCCAACCCACTGGATCAGGTGCGGGAATACGTTCCGACCATCCCGGAACTCATGATCGCCCT
>CAZURN010000545.1:0-1878 GCA_964623165.1 uncultured Syntrophobacteraceae bacterium | reverse complement strand
ATCCTCTGCCTCCCCTACTCCACCATCGAACCCATCCGGTCGAAATTGTACGCCAGCTTTCAAAGCGATCAGCTCGAAGTGGACGTTGAGTGGCTGGAACGCCTTAGGAGGAGGCTCCACGACATCGATGTGGAGATTCTGGTGGAACTGGGCAGAGCATCCATCACGGGAAGAGAGCTCCTCAACCTCGAAGTGGGCGACGTGATCATGCTCGACCAGGAAGTCAACTCGCCCCTTCCCATCAAGGTTCAGGGAATTCCCAAGTTGAAGGGCATGCCCGGGATTTCCAAAGGACAACAGGCATCGATGATTTGCGGTGAAATCGTTCACCACGAAAACCAAATCTGAGCCACTGGAGATGTGACGGAAATGAGTGAAACAATGCAGGAGTCCCTGGAAAAAACCGGCCAAGAGAACCAGCAGAAATGGGACGACGGGGCCAAGTTTCCGACCCTTGACAAGGGGGATCAGAAGAAAGGCTCCAAAAGAGATCTGGACTTCCTTCTGGACATTCCTCTGGAGATTTCCGTGGAATTGGGACGAACCAAAATGATCATTAACGACCTCCTGCAGCTGGGGCAGGGGTCCGTGGTCGAATTGGACAAACTGGCTGGAGAACCCCTTGAAATCTTTGTAAATCACAAACTCGTGGCGAGGGGTGAGGCGGTGGTCGTCAATGACAAGTTCGGGGTGCGTATCACGGACATCATCAGCCCCATCGAGCGGGTGAAGCAGCTCTCGTAGACGGCAATTCCCAAACGGGCCCGTGGAGAGGATGGTCGATGCAGGAGACAATGGACGTGGGCATTCAACTTGTTCGAGTTGCCGGCAGCCTGATGCTTGTCCTGGCGATTCTGCTGGGCGCCCTTTACGGGATCAAGAGGTGGGGACACTGGATGAAACCGGCTGCCAGAAACGGCTGGATCCAGATTCTGGCTCAACATTCGTTCGGCCCCAAGCACCACCTGCTGGTGGTACAGGTCCGGGATGAGAAATTCCTCGTGGGTGTCTCCCCGCAAGGAATGCACACCCTCTCCTCCCTTTCCCGGAAGGATGTGGAACCAGATTCAAAGGATGAGGCTGCCTGAACGATGAACCGTTTCTTGTTCACTATCAAAAGCCGTTTGTCCAGATCCATGAGATCAAGGGCTCTTCTCATGCTGGCATGGGTGACCGCAACCCTTGTCCTGGGTCTTCTGCCGATTGACCATGCCGGGGCGGCGTCCATCAATCTTCCTGCCATCGAGTTGGATCTCAACAACCCAAAGGCACCTCAGAATCTCTCTGGCGTGCTCCAGATCGTGCTCCTCCTGACCGTCATGTCCTTGGCCCCAGCCATTCTGGTCATGATGACCTCTTTCACACGCCTTGCAGTGGTATTTTCGTTCCTGCGCCATGCTCTCGGCACCCAGCAATCGCCACCGAATCAGATCATCATCGGGCTCGCCCTCTTCCTGACTTTCTTCATCATGCAACCCGTCTGGCAGAAGATCCATCAAGAGGCCATCGTCCCCTATCAGAACCATAAGATTTCGGGTGAGGAGCTCATTTCGTCCGGAACCAAGCCCCTGAGGGATTTCATGCTGAAACAGACCCGCAAAGCCGACCTCGCTCTTTTCGTATCCCTGTCCCAGCAGGAAAGGCCCAAGGACCCCGACTCCCTCTCCCTGACGGTCATCATCCCGGCATTTGTCATCAGTGAGTTGAAGACCGCCTTTCAGATTGGGTTCATGCTTTACATTCCCTTTATCATCCTGGACATGGTGGTCTCCAGCATCCTGCTGTCCATGGGAATGATGATGCTTCCTCCCGTCATGATATCCCTTCCCTTCAAACTCATGCTTTTCGTCCTGGTTGACGGCTGGAACCTCCTCATCG
>CAZURN010000544.1:0-1888 GCA_964623165.1 uncultured Syntrophobacteraceae bacterium | reverse complement strand
AGGGCTTGGGAAGGATGCTCATGCATCCCGTCCCCCGCGTTGATGACCGATGCGGAAGTCCGCTGGGCAAGCCTGTGGGGGGTGCCGGAGGCCGAGTGACGGATCACGAAGATGTCGGGCTTCATGGCCTCCAGGTTCTTGAGCGTGTCCAGGGCCGTCTCCCCTTTTACCATGGAACTGGAAGATCCCGTAATGCTGTATGTGTCGGCGCTCAGTCTCTTGGCGGCGATGTCGAAAGAGGTCCGGGTCCGCGTGCTGGGCTCATAGAAAAGGTGAATGACGGTTTTCCCGCGCAGGGTGGGCACCTTCTTGATGGGCCTTGTGTTGATCTCTTTCAGGGAAAAAGCGAGTTCTAAAATGTGCTCGATTTCATGGTCCTGCAGCTCCCGGATGCCGAGGAGGTCTTTCCTTTGGAATGGCATGGGTTTCCTCTTGCTGTGGTATAAGGAAGCTTCTTGGAATCATAAAACTCTATCACGAAATGCCCATCGCATGAAAAGAATTCCAACCTCTCCCATGTGCGTCTCGATCGTGCGAAGGAGGGTTCCTTGTCCCCAAGCGGTTTTCGCCGGCATTCTTATCCACCTTGACAGACAAGCCCAATCTCGTTAAATGAAAGCGCATTGCAATGCTGAAGGGAGAAGTCCATGGAACGAGTACCAATCACCAAGGAAGGCTACGAAAGACTCAAGCTGGAGTTGCAGCGCCTTCAAAAGGAAGAACGGCCCGCCGTCATCAAGGCAATAGAGGAGGCACGGGGCCATGGAGACATCAGCGAAAATGCCGAGTTCGAGGCGGCCAAGGAAAAGCAAGCCCTCATCGAGGGGCGCATCCAGGAGATCACCACCCGGCTTGGCCATTGTGAGATCATCGAGCCCTCCAACGACGACAATGGCAGGGTCATGTTCGGCAGCACAGTGATCATGGAAGACCTGGAAACCAACGATGTGACCACGTACACCCTCGTGGGTCCTTATGAAGCGGATGTGCAATCGGGGACCATTTCGGTGGTGTCTCCCCTTGGAAAGGCGCTCATCGGCAAAGAAGAGGGGGACGAGGTGAAGGTGCAGACCCCCAAGGGGATCAGGACGTTCGAAATCCTCGAGGTCCAATGAGGCGAAGGCTGGTCTGGCCACATGTGATTTGCGGACGGCACAGATTTTTCTTGACTTGTTTCGATGAAAAGCTGTAATTATCGCTTCTCTTTAGAACATTGTGTCCCCACCAGAAGGGGGCTGTCGGGAACCAGAGCAGATTCTCACAGGAGACGTGACGTTGGCCAATCATAAGTCAGCCATCAAGAGGGCAAAACAGAGTGAGGCGAGGCGGCTGCGCAACCGGTCGCGCAAAACGCATATGAAGAACGCCATCAAGGGTGTCATGGAAGCCATGGCTTCAGGTTCCCAGGAAAATGCAGTCGCCGAACTCAAGAAGGCTATCAGCGTCATCGACAGGACGGCAGGCAAAGGAACCATCCATCCCAATACTGCTTCACGCAAGATCTCCCGGCTCACCTTGCGCGTGAACGCTTTCCTGGCCAGCAAGAGCGCCTGATCCCGCTTCCACCGATCAAGCTTGGCTTGTCCAGTCCCAGCCCATGAAGCATGTCTTCATGGGCTTTTTGCTTGTGGTGCCCGAGCTATCCGACATCTGGAGAACAAGGGATTCCAGGATCCACTCGGGGGGCGTGTTGGTGGTCTTCATCTTGATGTCCGCGTCGCTCAACGATCGGTGCATGGCGTAAAGGTGCTCTTGTGTGAACCGAGCTGCCTGGACCGAATACTTGTTCACGACCGTCCCCGGCAGCTTCAACCGGGCTCCAAGAGTGGACGAGTTAAAACCGCGTTCGAGCCCCTCTTTGATCTGCCAAAGGATGCGGACTTGTCTT
>CAZURN010000543.1:0-1908 GCA_964623165.1 uncultured Syntrophobacteraceae bacterium | reverse complement strand
AAACCAGCTGCATGCCGGACGTGGCCAAGTTCTTCATGGAGTTCTGCATGGATGAAAGCTGCGGCAAATGTGGTCCCTGCCGCGGTGGCACCGTCCAGATGCACAGGATACTCTCCCACATCACCGACGGCGTGGCCACCATGGACGATCTGAAGAAATTGGAAGAGCTGTGCCTGATGGTCAAGGAGACGAGCCTCTGCGGTTTGGGCCAGACATCCCCCAATCCCATTTACAGCACTCTGCGCTACTTCAGGGATGAATACGAGGCCCATATCAAGGATCACCGCTGCCCAGCGGGTGTGTGCACTTTCAGCAAAGCGGCCGGGTAAATCACTGCAGGGTGTGTCGAAGACCAAGAGTCCCCAATACATGTTCCCTATGGAGGTGTCATAATGTCGGTTGTCACCCTTACCATAAATGACAAACTCGTGAGTGCCCGGTCGGACAGGACTGTTCTGGAGGCAGCCAAGGACGCGGGGGTTGAGATCCCCACACTGTGCTTCCTCGAGGGGCTGACCCCGAGAGGGGGCTGCCGCCTCTGCCTCGTGGAGCTCGAAGGCAGCCCGAGGCTCATGGCCTCCTGTGTCACGCAGGTCCAGGAGGGCATGGTGGTCAAGACCGAAACTCCGAGGCTTATCGAATACCGAAAGATGATGGTGGAGCTGCTCCTTGCCGAGCGAAATCACATCTGCGCGGTGTGCGTCATGAACGGCCACTGCGAGCTGCAGGCCATGGCCGCCAAGCTGGGTGTTGATCACGTGCGCTACGACTACCTGTGTCCTGATCTGCCCATGGACGCAAGCCACGAGCGCAACGTGAAGGATCCCAACCGGTGCATTCTCTGTGCCCGCTGCGTGCGCACCTGCGACGAGGTGGAGGGTGCCCACTGTCTCGACATGATGGGCCGGGGCATCCACTGCAACGTCATCACTGGCATGAACCAGGAATGGGGCAAGGCCAAGAGTTGCACCACCTGCGGCAAGTGCGTTCAGGTCTGCCCGACGGGAGCCCTTTTCAAGAAGGGATCCACGGTGGGGGAAATGGAGAAACAGAAGGAGTTCCTGATCTGGATTCTGGATGGTCGGGACAAGAAGGTATGGCACTGGTCCAGATAGAAGGAGCGGCACAAGATGACCACCAAGCAAAACAGCAAGGTTAGGTTGGCCACCGCTTGGTTTGGCGGTTGCGCCGGCTGTCACATGAGTTTTTTGGACATTGACGAGCGCATCATCGATGTGGCTCAATTGGTGGACGTGGTCTACAGTCCCATCGCTGACGTCAAGAAATTTCCCGAGGGCGTGGATGTGACGCTGGTGGAAGGGGCCGTGGCCAACAGCGATCACATCAAGGAGGCCAAGGAAATCCGGGCGAACAGCAAGATCGTCATCGCGTTCGGTGATTGCGCGGTGACGGGCAATGTCCCAAGTCTGCGGAATCGCCTTGACGTCAAGAATGTCATCAATGCGGTCTATTCAGAGGGGCCCGGCAAGGCGCCCCCGGATGAAGCAATCCTGGATGTGATGCCGGTGCTTCTGCCCAAGGTCGTGCCCCTGCACCAGATCATCCCCGTGGACATCTATCTGCCGGGATGTCCACCGGACCCCGAGAGGATTTGGGCGGCGATCACGGCACTCCTCAAGGGCGAACCCGTGGCTTTGCCTCCGGAGATGCGTAACTTCGGATGAGGCTCGCGGGGGAAGGTCGGAAGATCGTTGGAAAAGAGCGCCGCCAGGGCGGGACAAGCTCTCTGACCGAACCGATTTCCGGCTACCGACCGGAGCTTCCGGTGCCGAGGCAACCTGTCGGGTGGACCCTCCGGTCCATCCGGCCGACAACCTGCAAATCCGATATTTGAGAAGGACACGTATGGCAAAGACAATTCATATAGAACCGGTAACCCGCATTGAA
>CAZURN010000542.1:0-1915 GCA_964623165.1 uncultured Syntrophobacteraceae bacterium | reverse complement strand
TTGGTGAACCTGTCTATGAGAGAATCGACGCGCCCGCCAATGTGGAACAGAAGGCAGTGCTCTCGAGACTCTCTCCCGACCAAATCACCGCGTCTTCCCTGGCCGGGGAGAGGATCATCGGGAAAATCACCCGTGCACCAGGAAATGACGCTCCCATCGGGGGACTTAAGGTCATTGCCGAGAACGGCTGGTTCGCCGCCCGCCCTTCCGGCACCGAAGAGGTGTACAAGATCTACACGGAGAGTTTCCTTGGTGCAGGCCACCTCAGACTGATTCAGGAGGAGGCTCAGGCCATCGTGAACGAGGCGTTCCGGAAGGCAGGGGTTCTGTGAGGCCTTCTGCGGCCAGGAATCATTCAAGGCTTGCATCGCTGGGTTCGCCCAGTTCCCCTGAAACCTGAAATCGTCTCATGAATCTTCGATCGATGATGTCTTTCAGGATGAAGGACAGGCGACCATTCCATGCGAAGCCTTTCTTCCAAGCGATGCCCTTGCCGTCCCCCATGTTCATGACGAGAAGGTAGCCCCTGCCCGGGCAAAATCGCTCCAATGGCTTTCCCTCGAGGGTTGCGTTGAGGTTGTGCCAGAGTATGGGATTCTGTCGCACGGCATGCACACCCACTTTGGCCAGGGATTGTCCGCACATGCCGATGCAATCTCCGCCTCCGAAGATTTCCGGAAAGGCCTGAACCTGCAAATGATCGTTCACCAGAAGCCCGCCTTGGGCATCGCAGGCGAGTCCCGAATCCCGGAAGATGGATGAGGCACGCACTCCCACGGCAACCAAGACAACCCCGCAGGAAATCGTCCGGCCATTGGATAGGAGAACCCCCTCATTGCTGAACGAATTCACATGGACGTTCTCCAAAACCCGTATCCCTTTCTTATGGAGGGACGCTGCGGCGAGTTCCCTGACTTTGGCCGGATGCCCCTTCAGCATTCGAGTGCCTGCAATGAGGGTGATTTGCCGGCTGCCCCCGCTCAGGCAGGCCAGCCTCCAGGCGTTGGCGGCAACCTCAACGCCGGCAGGTCCTCCACCAACGATGACAACCTCAGCGGGCCCTGCACCAGGGTCTGCCAAGATCAGCTCTCGCGCTTTGTGCAGGTTGACCACGGGCTTCACCGGCAGAACCTTCACGGACGCCTTCCCTGGGAACTCCAAAGGCACTTCGCTCCCCGTGTTGAACGAAACCACGTCATACCCCACCGTTTCGCCATTGGAGAGGCGAAGCAACCTCCTCTCCGGGATCACTCGATCGACCCTCTCCCTTAGAAATAGCCCTCCCCTTTCCTCGGCCATCTTTCGAACATGGAAGCGAGCCTCCTGAGGCCTGTACATTCCCGAAAGCATCCCTGGGCCCATTCCAGAATAGTAGTGATGCGTGTCCGGACTGATGACCGTGACTCGGTGTCCAGCACTGACCACGCCAGAAAGGTGAAGGAGGGTTGTCAAGTGAGCATGTCCGCACCCTACGAGAACAAGATGTTTTCCCATGGTGTGCTTCCTTTCCCGGTGAAACCTGAACGGATCAACGGCACATGTGCTCCAATTCGTGATCATCACACAACCTACGGGAACCCCATTGGAAACCTCGCCAACTCTGTGTTATGAGTCTTTCGAAAACGTGAAACCGCCTCTGTCCCGGCCTAGTTTGGAGACTTTCTGTGGAAATGGATACCATGCGCTCATCGAGATTCTGTTTCGGGTGGCTAGTACTGCTGGCCATCCTTGTTCCAGTACCCTGCCAATGGGCTTACGCCACCGTCGATCTCACAATTCTGCACATGAACGACACGCACGGCCATGTTCTCCCTTATACAGACAGCAGCATTTCAAGGGATGTTCCGGTCAGTGGTGCATCCTATTATGCCAGGGTCATTGAACAGGAGCGAGCCGTCAATCCGGAAGGAACCCT
>CAZURN010000541.1:0-1916 GCA_964623165.1 uncultured Syntrophobacteraceae bacterium | reverse complement strand
GAGACGGTGATGCCGAAGATGAGGGCCCAGGCGAGACCGGAGAAAATGGGATCCAGGGTGATGGGCCAGGCCGCCAGCATTGCCGAGAGGGAAGTCAAAAAGATGGGTCGGGTCCTCAGCGCACCCGCCTCGATGAGTGAAGCCACTAGAGGTTTGCCCTGCTTCTTGCGTTCTTCAACGAATTCGATGAGCAGAATTGAATTCCTCGTGGCGATCCCTGCCAAGGCGATCATGCCGATCATGGCCGTTGCGGTGAAATAAACGGGATCCCTCCATCCTCCCACGGTGTCCGCGGACAATACGTTGAGAATCCAGAACCCGGGGAGAATTCCGATCACGGAGAGGGGGAGGGCGATGAGCTGTATGGCAGGAAGCAGAGTACTCCGGGTCTGGTACATGAGCAAAATGTAGATACCCAGAACAGCTGCTCCAAAGGCGATACCCAAATCCCTGAAGACCCTCAGAGTGATGTCCCATTCACCCTCGCCCGACCATACCACCTGAAATTCATGGAGATCCTGGTTTCTTTCCACCTTTTCCTGCAGGGCGAGGACTGCCTCGGGTGGTGGCAAACCGGCTGTTTCCCCGAACACGTAGACCACAGGGGTGAGGTTTTTGTGGTAAATGGGCTGATCGACGGTTTCACGCTCAAAGGACCCGAGTTCGCCCAGAAAGACCCCCTGCCCATGCGTGCCCTTTACCATGAGCTGTTCCAGATCAGACTGCAACGACCTTTGGTCCCTGGGAAAACGAAGCTTGATGAAGGCCGGGTTCACCTGATCATCAAGTCTCAACGATCCCGCGGAAATCCCTGCCACGGATCCCTCGATGGCATCGGTCACCTGCATCGCCGCGATGCCTTGGAATGCTGCCTTCATGCGGTCCACGCGGAATACGGTCCTGGGCTGGGCTGCAACGAGCACGTCATCCACGTCCACGACACCCGGAGTGCTCTCCATGTGCCCCCGGACCAGCTTCGCCGCTTTTGCCAAGTCTTCGTAAGGCCGACCGATGCCCCCATAAACCTCGGCCACCAGAGTGGCAATGACGGGCGGACCTGGTGGACTTTCCACAATCTTGATGTTGGCGTCCCATTGCGTCGCGATCCGATGGAGATCGTTGCGAATCCTGAGACCGATGGCATGGCTTTGCTGACTGCGCATCTTCTTGCCGATCAGGTTCAATCGGATGTCGGCCACGTGAGGCCCTTGCCTGAGGTTGTAGTGGCGTACGAGACCGTTGAAGTCAACGGGGCTGCCTGCCCCCACGGTGCTGCTCACATCTGTTACCTCGGGCAGCCGCACCAGGTAATCCATCATGGCATGAGTGGCTGCCTCGGTGGTTTCGAGGGTCGTGCCTCTGGGCATGTCCACCACCACCTGGAGCTCATTCTTGTTGTCGAAAGGGAGCATCTTGAGTGGCACGCGCCTGGAAGTGACCAGCCACATCGAGAAAGCGAGGAGCACGGCCGCCATGAGAAGGATACCCAAGCGCAGGCTCCGTCGATGGACGAGCGGTTCCATGATGCGATCGTAAATCTTGTAAAGGGTGCTTTCTTGCAGAGGGGGCTCCTCATGGTGAGGCTTTTCGTAGACGCCCCTCAGCATGTGGAGTGACAGCCATGGTGTGATGGTGAATGCCACCATCAGGCTCATGAGCATGGCCACGGGCACGTTGAGCGCCATGGGGGCCATGTAGGGGCCCATCATGCCCGTGATGAAGAACATGGGCACGAAGGAGATGATGACCGCCATGGTGGCGAGGATGATGGGGGGACGAACCTCGTTCACCGCAAAGACGACGGCCTGGAAAGGGGGCATCTTCCGCATGGCAAAGTGCCTGTGAATGTTTTCCACGTCCACGATAGGATCGTCTACCACCAGTCCCAGGGAGAGAATGAGGGCGAACAGGGTCAC
>CAZURN010000540.1:0-1918 GCA_964623165.1 uncultured Syntrophobacteraceae bacterium | reverse complement strand
GTGGTCCGACGGATGCGGGCCGTGTGACGGTAATACAATCTCATGAAGGCTTCCACGGCAGTCCCCTGTTCACCGTCCATGAAGCCGAGGCGCGCCGCAACCTGTTCCTGTTCGGAGAAAAGCAGCTGATCCTGACGTTTGCCCGTCAATTGGTGGAGCTGTAGGCGGACCCGCCATAAAAAATCGTAGGCCTGGTCCAGCCAGAGCTGCTCCTGGGCTGTGAGCCAATCCCTGTTTATGAGCGCCTCGAAGGATGTATCCTTGAGGTACACCATCGCGGCCCAACGGGTGATGTGAAGATCCCTCAGCCCCCCAACCCCCTCTTTGATGTGCGGTTCGAGCAGATAGGAACTCTCCCCGTAATGACGCAGCCTGCCTTCTCGGTAGGCAAGCAGGTTCCTGAGAAATCGCTGACGGCTCAGGTGGCCAAAATCGTTCATGAACCCTTTATGCCACTGATGGAAGAGCTGCTGGTCCCCCACGATGAACCGGGCCTCCAGGTAATTCGTCAGGGTGGAAAACTCCTCCCGAACGAGTCGCTTGAGGCCTGAAATGGAGGCCGTCACGTGCCCCACTTCAAACCCGCCGTCCCAAAGCGCGTAGACGATTTCCCTGATGACCTCCTGGAGTTCTTTGGATAGTCTCTTTTCGTGGATGAAGAGCAGATCCATGTCCGATGCGAAACTGAGTTCACCTCTGCCGAATCCTCCCACGGCCACCAGAGACCATCGGTCCGGAGGATAGGAATTCTCCCGGATCGCTTTGGCAAGGGCATCCATGAGATTCTGAGCGTAAGTGCGTGCGGCCAGCAGACCGGGGACATCGTTGCGACATATCTGCAGGAAGGTCTGACGCAGTTCCTTCAATCTCTTGAACATGGCGAGGTTACGCTGTTGGTTCATGGCACCCTTCCAGTGGGACACTCCGAAACCCGGCGAAAGGAGCCCCTACAGGGCATCTTCACCCGACTCGCCCGTCCTGATGCGGATGCAGTCATCCACCGGAAAGATGAAGATCTTCCCGTCACCTATCTTGCCCGTATAGGCCGCTGACCGGATGGCCTCCACCACCTCTGCCACCTGGGTGTCGGACACCACGAATTCAATCTTGATTTTGGGGAGAAAGTCGACCACGTACTCGGCACCCCGGTAAATCTCCGTATGCCCCTTCTGCCTGCCAAATCCTCGGACCTCCGACACGGTCATTCCCTTGATGCCTATGGATGCAAGCTTCTCTTTCACGTCATCCAACTTGAAGGGCTTGATGATCGCTTCAACTCTCTTCATTTCCGTTCATCCCCTAGTTGCGAGTGCCTGAATTCCTGATATCCGTGCGATATGGGATTCCGCCTGCCTGATCCAAACGCCTTCGTCGTGACCCGCAGGATTGGAGGGGCCTGCCATCGCTTGTACTCATTCTGATCCACCCTTCGGATCACCCAGCGCACGACTTCGGGATCCCATCCCTGTGCCACAATCTCTTCGGCCGGGAGCCGCTTTTCCAAGTAGGCGGCCAGGATCGCATCCAGCACCTCGTAAGGCGGCAGGGTGTCTTGATCCTTCTGGCCCGGGCGCAACTCGGCAGATGGGGGACGCGTGATGATGCGCCAAGGTATCCAGTCAAACCGTTCGTTGAGCTTGAGTGCCATCTCATAGACCAACATCTTGGGAACATCCCCAAGCGCCGCCAACCCCCCGTTCATATCCCCATAGAGAGTGCAGTAACCCACGGCTATTTCTGATTTATTTCCAGTACTTAGGAGGAGTCGATTGAATTTGTTGGAAAGGGCCATGAGAATCAACCCCCGGAGTCTCGCCTGCAGATTCTCCTCTGTTGCGTCGGGCGCCATCCCGCGAAACGCGGGCACGAGGGTCTTGCAGGCAAGTGTGAACAGTTCACCGATGGGGATGACCTCAAA
>CAZURN010000539.1:0-1924 GCA_964623165.1 uncultured Syntrophobacteraceae bacterium | reverse complement strand
ACTTGGGCCTTCAACTGATCGATGGTGAATCCCTTCACCACCACCCCCCCCTTGGGGCACGTGGCCGCGCACACGCCGCAGCCCTTGCAGAGGATACTGTCCGTTCTCACCCTCTTGCGCAGACGCCCACCTTCTTCATACTCTTCCAGCTTGATGGCGTAGTACGGGCACACATCCAGACATAGCGCACACCCATCGCACTGATCGGTGACAAAAGAGACCAGCGCGCTCGTGACCAGCTTGTCCTTGAACAGCACCGTGGCGGCACGGGACGCCGCCCCAAGCCCCTGGGCCTGGGCTTCACCCACCGTCGCAGGATACCGCGCGGTGCCGCAGAGAAAAATCCCGTCCGTGGCGAAGTCAAGGGGACGCAGCTTGGCGTGGGCTTCCAGGAAGAAAGCGTTTTGATCAACGGGAATGCGCATGAGATTTGCCAGCGCCGGGGCGCCATCCGGGGCCACCAGCGGTGTGGAGAGCACCGTGAGATCGCACGGGATTTTCTCCACCTCCCCTACCAGGGGCTGATAGACCTCCACAACCCCCTCTCTGACCACCGGTGGACGGTCCGCATCGTAGACGTCGAAACGCACGCCTTTGCCCCGCGCATCCCAGAGGAGCCGTTCATTCTCGGCTCCATACATCTGGATGTCACGGTAAAGAATGTGGACCTGGCTCTCGGGATTCCGCTCCTTGATGATGAGGGCATTCTTCACCGCCGTGAGGCAGCAGATCCTCGAGCAGTAGGCACGCTCGGCGGACCGCGCCCCGACGCACTGGATCATGACCACGTTTCGCGCATTGAAGCCGCCGTTCCGAAGCCTTTCCTCCAGTTCCACCTGGGTGACGACATTCTGTCCGTTGTAACCAAATTGCCCGTTCGGCCGATAAGGAACGGCCCCGGTCGCCACCACGATGGAACCCACCACCTCCTGGATTTCCGTCCCACCGGCCTGGCGTATGGACACCTCATAGTTCCCGATGACCCCGCCCACGGCCGTCACCTCAGACTCAAGCATCGTCTTGAGGTTCCCTTTGGCCGAAACCTGCTTCACGAGATGCTGGATCAAGTCCGAGGCGTTTTGCCAGCCTGGGGCCAACCGGTTGATGCGGCGCAGCAGGCCTCCCAACTCCGGTTCCTTCTCCACCAGGATCACCTCGATGCCCATGTCGGCCAAGGCACCTGCTGCGGAAAGACCTGCCACACCACCTCCAATGACTAGGGCTTTTCGCACGAGGGAGGATTCGATGTCCTCCTCAGGTGACAGGAACGTCGCCTTGGCCACCGCCATGCGGATCAGGTCCATGGCCTTTTCCTGGGCCGCTTCCCTTTCCTGCATATGGACCCAGGAACACTGGTCCCGGATGTTGGCCATCTCAAACAGGTAGGGGTTCAACCCGGCTTCGGCGCAGGCGCTCTTGAAAAGCGGCATGTGAGTCCGGGGGGAACAGGAAGCCACCACAACCCTCGTGAGCCCATGCTCCTGTATGGCATTCATGATCTCGCCAATGCCCGCTTCGGAACAGGTGTAGAGGTTGTTTTTCGCATATACCACGCCGGAAAGCCCTGTTGCATACTTGGTCAGCGCTTCGCAGTCCAGGTAGCCGGCAATGTTGGAGCCGCAGTGGCACACGAACACCCCGATCCGGGCCTCTTGGGTATCCGGCTTTTTGATTTCTTCCGTGTGTTCACTCATTCCCTTGCTCTCCTTCAGGATGCGAGACGCATGGTCCCAGAACCTGACAGAACCTGAGCCGCGCGAGCAGCCGCACTGCTAGCCTGGGCGACGGACTCCGGTATATCCATCGGACTGTGGGCGCAACCGCAGACGAAAATGCCCGGCCGCGTGGTGTCCAGGGGAGGATAGGAGGCTGTCTTGAAGAAACCGAATTCATTCAGTTCAACCCCCAGGATTTCCGCCATCTT
>CAZURN010000538.1:0-1924 GCA_964623165.1 uncultured Syntrophobacteraceae bacterium | reverse complement strand
CAGAGCAGTTCATGCAGTTGGTGAGTTTTCGCATCGGAAACGAGGAATTCGGGGTGGACATCCTTGTGGTGCAGGAAATCATTCGACTGCCGACCATCACTCCCATTCCGAACGCGCCCAGATTCATTCTTGGAATGATCAACCTGCGCGGAAAGATCATTCCGGTGGTCGACCTCAGGAAGCGGCTCCGGATCACCGGGAGGAAACCGGGCCAAAACGAGCGGACAACCCGAGTCTTGATCGTCGAGATGCAGTCCAGCGTGACGGGGTTCATCGTCGACTCGGTGTCGGAAGTCATGCGCATTTCCCTGACCGACATCGAGCCCACGCCGAACCTTGTCGCTTCAGCGATCGAGGCGGAATACATCAAGGGGGTCATCAAATTGCCTGGACGACTCGTGGTCATTCTGGATTTTCAAAAGATACTGCTGCCAAAAGAACAGAAAGAGGTCCAAAGCATCGACCTGACCTCGCTTGAAGGAAGCCCGGGGATGGATGCCCCGCAGATGGATCTGTCCATATGATTATCCAGGTGAACTCTGGTAGAGACCTGCAGGGAGGACACAGAAAATGATCAGCGCAAAACGTATTACCGGATCTCTCAAGACCAAGCTCCTGGTCGCTCTGTTGAGTGCGACCTTTGTCAACCTCGCGCTCGTCGGGTATTTCGGCTTTCAACGAATGAGGACACAGCTGGAGGAAGACCAGAACGTTCGTCTCAGCGGCTTTTCACACCGCATCACCAAAGCGGTGGACATGTTCATGGGACAGCGCGTCAACGACATTTCAGCCTGGACGACCCTGGAAACCATCCAGACTGCCGCGGACATTGGAGGTGGCCAGGCCGGGGGCAACAAGCTCCTTGATGATCTGGCGAAGTCATACGCCACTTTCGACCTTTTGCTGCTCGTGGACCGAAATGGGAAATGCATCGCCGGCAACACGGCCCAAGCCATTGGTCAAAACCTGTCGAGCGAACCCTGGGTCAAGGAGGCCTTGTCCGGCAAGGCTCACATCGGGGACTTCGCAATGCATCCCCTCCTCAAGACGATTCTGCCCGAATCCAGGGGTTACTCGGCTGTCATTGCCGCACCAGTGACTGTTCAGAAGGAGATCCGGGCGGTCTTGGCGGGCTATGTGCGATGGGAGTATCTCAGCCAGATCATGGAAGCGTTTCCCGTCGGCAAGTCGGGGTATACGTACATGGTTGATCGGTCACTGGACATGACCGTCATTGCCCACCCCACCAGGGATATCGTCGGCCAGAAGCTGAGGGATCCCAACATCAATGTTCCGGCGGCTGCAGACGCATTTGAGAAATCCGACCGCGGCATGGTCATGTACCCCTTCGTCAACCCCTATACCAAGAAGAATTCGATCCGTGTCATCGGCTTCATGCACAATGAAGGTTTCGGCAAGTTCTCCAAGAACTGGCTGGTGGCGACAGGTGCCGACTACGATGAAGTTTTCGAATCCATTGCCATCCAGAAAATGAACTACTGGATCATGTTTGGAGTCTTCTTCGTCGTGTTCACCATCCTCGCCCTGATCCTCAGCCGTGTCATCACGAAACCGGTTCTGGCCGCCTCCGAAGCCATGGGCGTCATCGCGAACGACCTGGATTTCACCCGCGCGGTGGAAGTGAAGGGCCACGACGAAATCGCTCAGATGCTGACCTCCTTCAATGGACTGATCAGGAAACTGCGAGAGACCTTTGGAACGATCGTGGATGGCAATCGTCAAGTGTCCTCTTCAGTTGGCCTTGTGAAGCAGATTTCGGCACGAATTGCGGGGAACGCATCCGAACAGGCCAAACGTGCCCAGGAAATCCTCAAGCGCATCGAAACCATGGGACAGACTGCAGGCGAAGTACAAAAGAACGCCGCAGAGAGCCAGCAGTCTTACGATGAAACCACCATGTCCA
>CAZURN010000537.1:0-1927 GCA_964623165.1 uncultured Syntrophobacteraceae bacterium | reverse complement strand
CAAAGCGCTTGTGCGAAGGTGAATAGCCGACGGGCAGGCGAGATGGCAGGAGAAAGAACTCGCTACCCTCGGGAACCGGAATACAATCTTCAGACTGGAGCCGCCGCCATCCTCCTCCGCTCCTTCCGACCATCTCCAGTTCTGGCCAATCGATGATCCTGCCTTCCGCGTCGGCATAAACCAGGACAGGCCTATTTTTCATCTTCCTGGTCCAAGATTTCTTGAAAACTGACGAACTGGATTCCAGGAAGACTCTTGAGGAGGACGAGCAGTTCGTCCAAAAACTCAAACGCGAAATATGTCATCTTCTGATGGTGGATCATGATGCCGACAGGTTCTCTTCTTCCGAGCAGTGCCGCAAGTTCCTCAAGCATGTCCCGGTAATCCTTTTGGGAATCCTTTTCCTTGCGTGTGTGGAGGTCCAGGTTCACGCGAAGGTTCTTCATGGTGAGGGGGGGGCGGAGACCCCGGGGGAAGTACTTCCCCATGGAAACACCTTCGAAACCAAGTTCCTGCAGGATGCGCAAGGTGGACCCTGAGAGCCTGTTCCATGGGGGGGTGAACACGTTGACGAATTGATTGCCGAAGATATCCAGCATCTTTTGTTTTCCCTGCTGGATATCGCGCCATTGCTTTTCAATGGGTCGTTGTTCGCCGAACTCGGACTTCTTGCCGGCGCGTTCCCAATTGACATGACGCCAACCGTGCTGATGCCATGCCCAGAGCGATTCCTCCCTCGGTGCCGCACTGAAGAGCTGCTTCGCCCGGACATCGCTCAACCAGGCCGGAACAACCGCCATGCCCAAGGGAATCTGGTGTGCGCGGAATATTTCGCAGAGGGCGTTGAATGCGCGTCCACCGGCCCCAATATCATCTGCCCTGAAAAAGACAGGCGGGAGGGGATTCCCTTCCAAGTGTTTCACAGATGAAGCCAGGGCCCTGCGCCAGTGCGGCGGAGCGGCGTGCCACACAGGGGAATGTTCGCGAGGACGAAAAAGGGATGTCAAGTTCATCTCATGGAGTATATGAGTGATGAGGGTAGCCAAGATGCAATAATCCTTCCCAATTGATGGGCGCGTGATTTGGCGGTGTCTCTACCGATGGTGTTCCAGCGGGATCCTCTGTCAGTCAGCCCGGTTCTTTGAGGGAGCGCGGGTCACAGAAATAGAAGCTTATAGGAGACCTGGCGTCTCGTCAAGCAAGTCGAGCAGCAGGTCGAATGAGAGGAGAAAGCCTGTTCATGGCTGCCCGAAAACACCAGGAGGATGACGGCCGCATGAGATTGAACGGAGAGGAAAACCAGGCGATTTTGGGCAGGGCCGGGACTGAACGCGAGGATGTCCTGACCAAGGGTACCAAGGCTTACCGCAGGCATCTGAAAAGGCGAGTCCAGGGCCCCTTGCATCACTTCGTTGCAATCGTTCCTCCTGAACTGAGGAATCTTTGCATGGCCGAGGTGAAAAGCCTTGGCCTTGATGAACCAATGCTCTCCGAGGCGGGTGTGGAGTTCTTGGGGACCCTTTCGGACTGCTATTCGGCGAATCTATGGCTCAGGACGGCGAGCCGCATCCTGTGTCGAGTCCTGGAGTTCAGGGCCGGGGCAGTGGAAGACCTTTTCCGCCATGCGTCGTCCTTTCGCTGGGAACTCTGGCTGAGTGATCAATTGCCCATCCGAACCGAGGGCCATGTGTTCAATTCAAGGATTCAGAATTCAAGCCTGGTTGAGACAACCATTCAGGCAGCCATCGAAAGGAGATTTTCAAAGGTTGGGCTGACTCCGCCCCCCCAGGCCTCTGAGGGAGAAGCGAGAACTCACGGTAAGCCGGTATCCGAGCCCCAGGTCCTGGCTCAGAGGATCATTGTGCATCTGGTGAGGAATCGATGCCAAGTGAGCGTTGACACGACTGGAGCCCATCTGCACGAGCGG
>CAZURN010000536.1:0-1937 GCA_964623165.1 uncultured Syntrophobacteraceae bacterium | reverse complement strand
GCAGCCAGCCTGTACCACTTGAACGCGGCTTCCGGGTCCTTGGGACCTCCCTTCCCTGCATAGTACATCTGGGCGACCATGAACTGCGCGAGGACGTCACCCTTGTGGGCGGCGAGGAGATACCATTTGAACGCTTCCGCGTAATCCCTCGGCACCCCGGCTCCCCCCTCGTACATGTCGGCGAGCATACGCTGTGCCTTGGGGTTTCCGCGTTGCGCAAGCCTGGTGAATTCATACAGCGCGTACTCATGGTCTCCGCGCTTGTACGCTTCGATTGCCGTCCTGAGATCCGCCATGGTGGACACCGGCATCAACACAATAGAGAGAAGGAGGAGGAAACCGAGACATGGCGGAAAGGCGGTCTTCGGGATGGCGGGGAGGCAGGGTCTCATGGCGAATACGCGATTCCGGTGCGGATCATGAATGCTCTTCATGATAGGACTGCTCCGCATTGACCGCCCAAATGTTGTCCTTGGTGGTGCGGCCTTCAACGATGTTGTCGACGGCCGTCATGGCCGCCAGCATTGAATGATCCTGATTATTGTACCTGTGCATGCCGTTTCTGCCTATTAGAAAGAGGTTCTCGAATCGATCGAGGTAATCGCGGATCACATGAAACCGGTTGTAGGTACCCAGGTAAGCCGGGTACGTCTTGGCCATCCTGATGACGGTGCCGTCCAACACATCGTCACGGGCAATCACGTTGAGCCTCACCAGTTCCCCGGCGGCAAAATCGATGAGATCCGGATCCGACGTGTTCCAGAACTGGTCCCCCTCCTCGCAGAAATATTCCAGACCGATCCACACGGTGCTTTCGTCCCGGACCAGGTAGGGGCTCCAGTTGTTGAAGATCTGGATGCGGCAGAGCTTGACGCCCGGGTCCTGGACGTAAATCCAGTTGTCCTTTATGTTGATTGGACTGGTCGTCTTGCGGACGATGCGGCCTCCGATCAGAAGCTCCTTGAGAAGGAGTCCAACCGTGATGAAATCGCGGTAGGGCAGCCCTTGCGCAATCTGTCGCACCTCTTCCGGCACCAGGTCCCCCATGGCGAGGATGAGTTCCTTTATCGGCATGGTGGAGAAGAAGAAGTCACCCTTGTAGGTGTTCTCTTGACCCGTGGCGTCGTTTCTCGTGACGACTTCCACGACCCTATCCCGCCAGGCCTTCACCCTGGTCACCCTCTGCCTGAGCTCTGTCCTTCCGCCGCCTTGGCTCACAATGGCGGCAACCTCCCGCCACAATTGGCCAGGACCAAGCTTCGGGTAGAGGAACCGCTCAATGAGACTGGTCTCGGTTTGCTTCTGGGCCAACGAGAATTCCTGGGTGAAAAGCTTCTTGAAGGCCTGCCGGAGCGCCCGGCCCATGGAGAGCCCCTTCACCCTCTGGATTCCCCATTCGGAGGGCATGCTTCGGCATGGGACTCCCCAGACCTTTTCCGTATAATCCTTGAAGAAAGTCTCGTAGAGTTCCCTGCCGAAACGGTTGATGAAAAAATCCTCGAGGGAGCGTTCGGGCCGGATTGGAAAAGCTCTGGCCCGGAGGTATCCAAAGGCTATTCTCGCCGCTCTTGCAAGTCCGAGATTGAACAGGGTTCTGGGGCCGAGGGAGAAGGGGTAGTCGAAGAACCTGCCCGCAAAATAGATCCTTGACAGGCGCCTGCGTACCAGCATGACCCTGTCCTGGATTTCGGGGTCCGGGGTGTTGGCGATTGTGCTGGTGGAGATGGACCCGGATGGTGCACGTTCGTCTCTGGCTGGAGCCCCCTGCAGGGGAAGGATCTTGAGCCACCACTCCATGACCCTGTCGGACTTGGAAAAGAACCGGTGCCCGCCCACATCGATCCTGTTTCCCTTGTAGTTCACTGTCCTTGCGATGCCGCCGACATCATCGGACATCTCAAGGATGACGGGCTTGATGGGAGTTCTCCGGATCAATT
>CAZURN010000535.1:0-1942 GCA_964623165.1 uncultured Syntrophobacteraceae bacterium | reverse complement strand
CGCTTCACGTTCTTCTTGAATTCCTGAGCGTACTTGATGACGAAGTAATCCGCCAACAGAAGAATATCAGGGCCCCTCTCCCGCAACGCCGGGAGAAAGATGGGAAACACGTTGAGGCGGTAATAGAGGTCCGACCGAAATGATCCTTCCGCCACTTCCTTTTCAAGATCCTTGTTGGTGGCGGCAATGACCCGCACATCCACCTTGACCACCCGGGAGGAACCCAAGGGCTGGAACTCCCGCTCCTGGAGCACCCTCAGAAGCTTCGCCTGCGCAATGGGGGAGAGTTCCCCGACCTCATCGAGAAAGATGGTACCCCCATGAGCTTCCTCGAAGCGGCCCCGGCGACGGGTGATGGCTCCCGTGAAGGCCCCTTTTTCGTGGCCAAAAAGCTCACTTTCCAGGAGCGTATCGGGCATGGCGGCACAGTTGACCTGCACCATGGGCGCCTTACTCCGGGGACTGTTGTCGTGGATGGCCCTGGCCACCAGTTCCTTGCCGGTACCCGTTTCCCCGTGGATCAACACCGTCGTGTTGGTGTCCGCCACCTGGTCTATGGCCCGGAGCACCTCCTGGATCACCTTGGAGCGGCCAATGATCTTGGTGCTGGGGCGCCTTGCCTCGGCCAGCATCCGCCTCAGTCGGCGGTTTTCCTCTTCCACGGCCCGAAATTGAACCACCTTGCCCAGCAGCTCAGCCACGGAACCGAGCAATGCCACTTCCCTTTCGATGTCCTCGACCTGGTGGGCGAGTTTGTCTGCGGAAAGGACCCCCACAACCCTCCCCTGATAAAAGATGGGGACACACAAGAAGGCCAGCTCGGCCCGGTCCAGGGATTTCCTCGCTCCCGTGCGGTCCAGGAAGTGGCCCTCGTTTCCCAGGTTGGGAATCGCCATGGGGCGCCCCGTCTGAGCCACCTTCCCGGTGATTCCCTCGCCGGGTTGGTAGCTGATCTTTCCCTTTTCGAAATCCACTCCCCTCGCCACATCCAGCCAGGCCTCCCCGGTGTGGAGATCAAGGACGGAAATCATCCCTCGTTCCATGCCCAACCAAGTACTTAGAATATCGAGGGTTTCCTGAAGCTGGTCCTTGAGATCACCAGGATGAGCGAGCACCCTGGCTATTTCGTGCAATGACCGCAATTCCAAATAACTGTAACTCAGTGTCATCGTTGGGGGACTCACTTTTCTCCGATGTCGTCGTCGGCTCCCTTCATACTCCAATACTACAAAATTGTCACCAAATTAATCCCGATTTCTGTGGGAAAGCCACCCCAAGTTTCAACGAAATCACGAGCATTTTTGTTGCGATGTCGCATAAATGATGGGCGCTGGCGTCGATGAGTGAGGTGTGTGCCAAGGATATTCCTCTCCCTCGATGGGAGGGGTCGGGGAGGGTGAAGAACGCGGGGAGATCAACCCCTCCTCCACTGGCCCTTTCCGCCAGGGGGAGGGGGGCTGTGGATGGAAGGCACTTTAGGTCGGCAACGCATAAGGGAGTGGAAATGAAAACGGAGGAGCGTCTCAGGTGAGCAGCCTTTGAGCAGGTTCCGCCTCTCCGGGGGTTGAAGAGCCTCAAAGCTTTATTGCGGCGGCATGGAGCGGCGCAGTATCATTTGAGGATGGAAGCGGCCATTCAGAGGAAGTCCGATTCGACGCCTTCCGCCTGGTGCTCGGGTTTGAGCAGGTCGAACACGGTCTTGACCGGGTTAAAGGTGATGCGGGGGACTTCGACCACCACCGAAATCCAGTCCGCCATCGCCCCGTTCCAGAGCCCCGGGAGCTCCAGCGCCTTCAGGGTCCTGCCCTCCTTGGACTTCTCCGAGATGAACACGGCGTCGTGATCCACGTAGCGCTTGAGGTCGAAGTGCCTGCCCTCGAAGTCCCGGACTCCACATACCACGTCGACGGGATTGAAATGGGTGGAGGCCTTCCAGATCCTC
>CAZURN010000534.1:0-1949 GCA_964623165.1 uncultured Syntrophobacteraceae bacterium | reverse complement strand
GAGATAGGGAATGTAAAGCCAGCCAAGCTGAAAAAGGGCAAGCCTTGGTATTCCCTTCGAATCAAGGGGGGATGTCATCAGGAGCAGGACCAAGCTGGTGAAAAAGGCTGTGACGAGAGCAATGTGGAGCAAGATGATTCCGCCCAGTGCCGTTGCCAATGGTAGACTGACGCCAGCTAGGATGAAGAAGAGCTGCCAAGGTCTGGGGAGGGGTTCGCGAAAAAGCAACCCTTGGAGCTCCCAGAGTCCAAGGGCTGAAACGGTGGCGACGAGGAGTGCCCAGCTCCAGAGGGGTC
This sequence comes from uncultured Syntrophobacteraceae bacterium, assembly GCA_964623165.1. GTDB lineage: Bacteria > Desulfobacterota > Syntrophobacteria > Syntrophobacterales > Syntrophobacteraceae > JAAYUJ01. The sequence continues at coordinate 1,653 of CAZURN010000534.1, read as the reverse complement.
CAGTGGTGAGCAGCAGTACCAAGGGAAGTCCAAGGAGCAGACTTGTGGCAACCCGTTGCGCGTGCGATCCCCAATGGCTCCACTCAGACATATCCCCAGGCCGCCTCAGAACATTTGGATTTGCGGATCGACTCCAGCCACAGAAATCTCTGCCGACACCCGGGTTCCATGTGCCAGGATTGGGTCAACGGTACACAGGCAACGGTGCATGAGGGGCCGGCCATATTCACGAGAAAGCATCCGCCACTTGTTCTTCGTCCAATTCTTCCCGAACCTGGTCGCCGGTCATGCCGAACCTTCGCTCCCGGTGCTGGTAATCCACCAATGCCTCAATGAATTGGGGCTGGCGAAAATCCGGCCACAGCACTTTGGTGAAGTAGATTTCCGTGTATGCCATCTGCCAGAGCAGGAAGTTGCTGATCCGCGATTCGCCGCCAGTGCGAATGAGGAGATCCAGTTCAGGAAGATGTGTGGTGAAAAGGTATCGCGAGAACAGCTCCGGAGTCAGGTTCGAAGCGTCCACGCTTCCACGGCCAACGTCCGCAGCAAAGTGCATTGCGGCCCTGGTGATCTCCTGCCGTCCACCGTAATTGATTGCCAGGGTTACGGTCAGCTTACGAAAACGGCGCGTGATGTCCACCGCCCTGTTCAGTTCGCCCATCACATCCTTTGGAATTCCTTCCACATCACCCATGTGGATCACACGAATCTCTTTCTCCACCAATGTGGAAAGCTCTGCGTGTAGAAAGCGTTTCAGCAGTTCCCACAGGGCCTTCACTTCCGTATGGGGCCGTTTCCAATTCTCCTTGGAGAAGGCATACAGGGTGAGGTATGGAATGCCCACTTCCAGGCAGGAACGCACCACTTCCCGCACGGAATCAGCTCCCTCCTCATGTCCAAAGACCCGTTTCCGAAATCTCTGTTTAGCCCAGCGCCCGTTCCCATCCATGATGATGGCCACATGGCGCGGCAGCTTGTTAGGATCTAGTTGAGGCATTCTCAGATTTCCAGAATTTCCTTTTCCTTTGCAGAGTATAACGCATCAATCCTTTTTATGTAGTCGTCAGTGATCTTCTGTGTCTCCTCCTGGGCTCGAAACTGATCGTCCTCCGAAATCGTCTTTTCCTTCTTAAGATCCTTGATCATCTCATTGACGTCACGGCGAATATTTCTGATGGCCACTTTCGATTCCTCGGCCATCTTCTTGACGACCTTGACAAGTTCGCGCCGTCGGTCAGCGGTGAGGACAGGAATGCTGATGCGGATGACCTTCCCGTCGTTGTTTGGCGTGAGTCCGAGTTCGGACTTGAGAATGGCCTTTTCGACCTCGCCGATGATGGTGGTGTCCCATGGTTGAATCATGATCATGCGCGGTTCAGGTACGGTCAGGGTTGCCAGTTGACTGATGGGGGTGGAGGTACCGTAGTATTCAACCTTGATGCCGTCCACCAGCGACACGGAAGCCCTGCCTGTGCGCAGCCGCCTGTAATCATTCTGCAGGCTCTCGAGCGCCTTGTTCATGCGGTCTTGAGCGTCTTCATAGACTTCATTCAACATGGTTTATTCCCTCCACGACCGTCCCGACGGATTTGCCCAGGATGACTTTCTTGATGTTGCCCTTCTGTCTGAGGTTGAAGACCACAATCCGGGTGT
>CAZURN010000533.1:0-1950 GCA_964623165.1 uncultured Syntrophobacteraceae bacterium | reverse complement strand
GCAAACGACGGGGTTTGGTTTCAAGCCGTCGAAAAGCGTTTCGGCATGGACAGCGCTAAGCGCTGCAATGACACCTGCTGGTCGCGGTTCTCTCCTTACGAGGCCTTGCGGATCAAGGAACTGTTGGGACTCTCTGAGTTTCCCGGTTTGGAGGGACTCAAGATGGCCCTCGGTTTTCGCATGTATGCCCGGATCAACAAGCAGTCCATTGAGACTGTGGACGAGGCGAGCTTCATATTCATGATGAACGATTGCCGGGTCCAATCGGCGAGGAAACGCAAGGGGCTTTCCGATTATCCATGCAAATCGGCGGGGATGGTGGAGTATCCGTTTTTTGCCTCGACCATTGATGCACGCATCGTGACTGAATGTGTGGGCTGCCCCCCCGACGCGCATCCGGATGACTGGTTCTGCGCATGGAAATTCACCCTGAAGGGGTGATGCGTGGTGGGCTTATGGGTTTGGGCAACATCTTTGAGCGAATTCCCGAGGCGCTGCCGGAGGAGGTCATTGAGGAACTGGCCGCTTCCGATGCTGTGAGAATCGAGAGGATTGTCTCTCGAGGGCAGGCATCTCCTGAAGATTTCTGGTATGACCAAGACGGCCATGAATGGGTGCTGCTCCTGCGGGGCAGGGCAGGGCTTCGATTGGAGGGAATTGAAGGGATTGTGGTGCTTGGCCCTGGAGATTGGTTGGAGATTCCCGCTCATCGGAGGCACCGAGTGGAATGGACCGATGAGGAAGGGGAGACCATCTGGCTGGCTGTCCACTATCGTTGAGGCAGCAAGACTCACGGATTCCTCAACCAGGGTGGCGAGGAGCGGTAGGGGAGGGTCGCCTGATCATGAGGCATCCTTCATCCTTCCTTCCACGAGTCATTGAAATCTGGCCCCATGCACGGCAACGCAAACCGTAACGCAAACCGTGAGTGCCCCGGCGTCCGACGGGGCACTCTTCAAGACTTGATTGATTGGGCAATGGATTCGTCAGATGGATATATCTTGCCACTAGGATCTGAGCCCGACGCGGCTAACTCACCACCCACACCGCCATGTCCCTGGCTACCTGGGTCAGCTTGGCGGCGACCCTTCCCATTTCAAACTCCTCGACTTCGGAAATGCCTCTCCTGCCCACCACTATGGTACCGTAACGTCCGTTTCTCGCCTCGTTGAGCAAGGCGGTGGAACGGCTCACAACCCCCGAAAGCACCTTGGTGGAGACTTTCTCGGGTTTGACCCCCAATCCGGTCAGGGATTTCATGACCTTGTCAAAGGTGGGTTGGATCCCCTCGGCCGCCTCATCCTGGATCCTCTGGATGTAGTCACCGGAAAGAGGACCAGACTCCTCTTCATGAGGAAAACGCACGACGTGGGCGAGGGTTATGGTTGGGTCACCCTTGCTGAGTACTTTGCCGACAAAATTGGCGGCCCGCATGGATCCCCAGGAATTATCCAATCCCACGAGGATCTTGCCTGCCTTGGGTTTCCCGCCGACAAGGCAAACCGCTGGACCGCTGGCGTGCATGAGGACCTTGTTGGCAACACTTCCAAGCATCGCGTCGTCAGCACCACCAAGACCTCTCCTCCCCAAGGCCACCACGTCATAGCCAAACCTTATTTCCTCAAGGATGTCTCGAGCAATGCCCTGCTTTCTCTGCTGGATGTTGTGGGTGATCGAATCAGCAGGCATCCCGGCGCCCACCAGGATCTGGCTGGCTTGGTCCATGAATTCCCGCACCTTCTCTTCCTTGTGAGCGGACCAACCCTGCATGTATTCAAGATGCTTCGCAGCGAGCGGATCCTGCTCTCGGTCCCAGAAGATTGGCAGGACTCTCTCGAAGACATGCAGCAAGACAACTTCCGTGTTCGACAGGGTCAGTACCTGACTGATGTACCTCACCATGTCCAAACACTGTTCAGACCCATCGAGAGCCAGAAGAACAAGTTTACG
>CAZURN010000532.1:0-1970 GCA_964623165.1 uncultured Syntrophobacteraceae bacterium | reverse complement strand
ATGACTTTCTTGATGTTGCCCTTCTGTCTGAGGTTGAAGACCACAATCCGGGTGTTCTGATCCCTGGCCAGGGAGATTGCCGTACTGTCCATCACCCTCAAGTTCTTCTGGAGTACCTCGGAGAAACTGATGTGATCGAACTTCTCTGCGGCCGGATCCTTTTCGGGGTCGGAGTCGTACACGCCATCAACCTTCGTGGCCTTCATGAGTATCTCGGCGCCGATCTCTACGGCTCTCAGTGCAGCCGTGGTGTCCGTGGTGAAGAAGGGCATACCGGTCCCGGCCGCAAAAATCACGACGCGCCCCTTTTCGAGGTGGCGGATGGCTCTGCGCCGAATGAACGGCTCGGCAACCTCTTTCATGTCAATGGCCGAAAGGACCCTCGTGGGTATTTCGTGCTTTTCCAGGGCCTGCTGGAGGGCCAGGGCGTTCATGACCGTGGCCAGCATCCCGATATAGTCAGCAGTGGCACGATCCATTCCCCGCGAGGCACCGGACATCCCCCGGAATATATTGCCGCCCCCGATGACAATGGCAATTTCCACTCCGAGGGCGTGCACCTCCCGAACCTCTTCGGCGATGGATCCAAGCACAGCGGGATCAATGCCATAGGATTCCCTCCCCATGAGTGCCTCACCGCTGAGCTTGAGAAGAATTCGTCGATATTTGGGCATTTCCTCGGGGTTCATGGCCTGGCCTATTCCATTCCAAGCTGGAATCTTGCGAACCGCCTGATAATGATCTTTTCGCCAATCTTCGCCACTAGCTCGTTCAAGTAGTCCCGAATGGTCTTGTCAGGGTCCTTGACGTACCTCTGCTCAAGGAGAACTGCTTCCTCATAGAACTTGCGCATCTTTCCTTCCACCATCTTTTCCAGGATGTTTTCCGGCTTGCCGGATTCCCTGGCTTGAGCCATGTAAATGGCTCTCTCCCGGTCGGCGATCTCCTGGGGAATGTCCTCCTGTTCAACACCGATCGGATTGGCGGCTGCGATGTGCATGGCGAGGTTCTTGACAAATTCAACGAAATCCTCGCTCTTGGCGGCAAAGTCCGTTTCGCAGTTGACCTCCACCAGCACGCCCATACGGCCGGCACCATGAATGTAGGCGTGGACCATCCCTTCAGATGCCTCCTTGCCGGCGCGCTTCATGGCTTTTGCCAGTCCCTTCTGGCGCAGGAGGTCCACAGCTTTCTCCATGTCTCCGTTGGTGTCCTGCAACGCCTTCTTACAATCCATCATTCCGGCGTTTGTCTTGTCTCTCAGATCCTTCACCATTGCTGCTGTGATTTCCAATGGACTCCTCCTTCTAAGAAAGCCTTGACGGCTTGCATGGCTCAATCGCTCGATTTGGGAAGTGATGTCACCCCAGGATGCGCAAAGGCGTTGCGAGCTCATTCATGATCATTTCTGCCGCCTCAGCACCCTCTGGGGTGAGTGCCCTGCTGTTGATCGACCGGGCGTCTCCAATGGAGGTGCCGTAGTGCTCCGAGACGGATCCTGCCCGAAGTGGACAAAAAAAACCTCCCACCGGGAGGAAGGTGAGAGATCGAAAAAACGTTGTCGCCAAGTGAGACTGAACGGTATATGCCGCCTCTCCGTTTCGACCGACAACGGCCTTCAAGCCAAACCTTGCAACGGCAGAGAACGATTCAGAGGTGTCGCCGCCCTGGCCATGGTCCGCAGTGGTCCGCCCAACGGCAACCCGTCAGTGGGTCTCTTCAGGTTCGGTGCTCTGGACAGGTTCCGGATTAACGATTTCCACGATGGGCCCGCTCTCCTCATCTCTGAGCAACTGGCCCGCAGGGACCTCTTCAAGGGAGATCTCCTCCTTGTCCCGGTAGCCCTGATTCATCTCTTCGAACTTCTGACGCCCCTCGATACAGGCGTCCGCAATCTTGGAGGCAATGAGCCGAATGGCTCGTATGGCGTCGTCGTTACCAGGGATCAGGTAATCGATGACATCCGGGTC
>CAZURN010000531.1:0-1977 GCA_964623165.1 uncultured Syntrophobacteraceae bacterium | reverse complement strand
GCCCGTGAGGATGTACGGTTTCTCCACGCCCTTCTCGATCAGGTGGCCGGGCACCTCTATCAACTGGTGCTCCACGAGGCTGAAATCAAGGAACTCCGGCAGCATTTCGTCGAACAGGCTGGCTATGGCGAGATAATCGGTCAAAGCCGAATCATGCAGGACGTATATGAACTCATCGGCCTGGTTTCGAGCTCCGATGCCACGGTCCTGATCACTGGGGAAAACGGAACCGGAAAGGAGTTGGTCGCCCAGGCTGTTCACAGCCGGAGCCATCGGTACAAGGGACCATTCGTGGTGGCCAACTGCTCCGCCTATTCGCCGACCCTGCTGGAGAGTGAGATCTTCGGACACGAGAAAGGGGCCTTCACAGGGGCCATCCGGCAGAAGAAAGGGCGCATCGAACGCGCCCACGGCGGCACCCTCTTTCTCGATGAGATTGGAGACACGGGTCCGGCCATCCAGATCTTGCTCCTCAGGTTCCTGCAGGACCATTGCTTCGAAAGGGTGGGAGGGGAGACGACCATCGCGGCTGATGTGAGGGTCCTGGCCGCCACCAATCGGGACTTGTGGCAGGAAGTCGCTGAGGGTCGTTTTCGCGACGATCTCTACTACAGGCTCAACGTCATCTCCATCCATCTGCCTCCATTGAGGGACCGTAAAGAGGACATCCCCCTTCTTTGTCAACACTTCCTCAAGAAATACAACGTCAAGGAAGGCAAAAAGATTGTTAAGCTTGCTCCGGAAGCGATGCAATTGCTGATGGATTACGATTGGCCCGGCAACGTTCGCCAGCTCGAAAACGCCGTGAGCCACGCTGTAGTCCTTGCACAGGAAAACGTGGTCCGCGTGAACCACCTGCCCCGATTCCTGAGGGAGATCTCGGAGCAGTCCCATGTGACATCCCTGGAAGACAATGAGCGTCAGCTTATCCTGCGCGTCTTGAACGACGCCAATTGGAACAAGCACGAGGCCGCCCGCCGCCTCAAAATCAGCCGAAGCACACTCTACAGCATGATCCACCGATATGGACTGGTCTCTGAAGCCCGCCCTTCTCAATAGAAATGGGTCGAAAAACATACACTTCAAAATGTTTGTTCCAATAGCCCTTCGGAGAATTTAGCTGGATTATGGGGTCCGGTTTCATACATTCCATTCCCTCTCCCGTATCCCTTGCCTTCAGTCTGCAGCCGCGCAAGCGTTTCTGATTCTGCTCCAAGTACCTGGAATGGCCTGGATATGGGCTGTTGCGGGAGAGCCCTCGGCAGCTTCAGGTCTTTCTTGGCAGGAATTTTGTAGATTCCTTGATGCACCGTATGCGCTTTTTGACAAGTCATGCGGCGCTTCCCATCTCATCGGCTTCTGCATCCTGGGAATGATGATCCGCAGTCGGTCATCTTTCCAAATGAATGGTCTTCTCCTCATCAGAGTGGTTCCTGAGTCAGGCTCTCCCTCTTTCGAGCCGCGTCTTCTTCCTTCTGCACGAGACGAGTGCTTTGTTGGTTTGTGCTTGCCACCAGTTCTTGTCCGGCCTTGCCCCCCTTGGGGGAGCGGACGGAGGGGCGGGCGGGATTTTGTCATGCGTAAAGACACTAACGGATTGCCTTGAGGCTTTGCCCTGGACGACGGACTAGCGCAGTCCGTGCCACGTCAGGCCATTGGTCCCCGCTGGGGATGAGAAAGGAGGTGAGACCACAGCCCAGAGGGCTTCTTCAGCCCGGCCTTGGGCTCATGGAGCATGGGGCTCCGGAAGCTCCGGCGCTTGGGCCTTAACGCCCAACGCTGGAGCAGTGTGCGTTTCAAGAAGGTCCTGGGCTTGATCCACCCGGGGAACCCGACATGAAGTATCCGGGTGCGAGAGGCAGGGTCAGTCTTAGAGAACACTCTGAGTGCGGGAGGTTGAAGAATGGCAGAAAAAAGGGATGTCGAAATCAACAGCCGGGCGGATACGCTTCCTTTGATGAGTCCGGAAATCCGGCC
>CAZURN010000530.1:0-1989 GCA_964623165.1 uncultured Syntrophobacteraceae bacterium | reverse complement strand
TCATGTCTTGCCTTTTCAATGCTGCGCCCTCTTCGCTCGAGGCATCTTCTGCAGTCAACACAAAGGGTTGCCGTGGGTTGAGCCCTCAATCGCTCAATTCCGATGTCGTTCCCGCACTCGTCACAAACTCCGAAATCTCCCATGGCCATGCGCCTTAGGGCGCCAAGGATCTCCATGGTGACCTGTTGTGCGCGGCCATGCAGTCTGGATGTCATATCGCACAGACACTTGTTGGAAATGAGATCAATGTCGTCCATAGCCTCTTTGACCGCTTGAATCCCCTCAAGGGAATCTCGAAGTCCGGCGGCAAGGGGCAGCGTTTCATTGAGGCGTTTCCGGAGCGTCTCCTGAATCTGTCGAAGGGCTTCTTCATCCATGGGGTCTCCTTTTCATGTTCACGCGATACATCATAGATGCTGACCGAAGGGCGCATACCCTTTCCCTCTCACTTGTGGGCGCTGTTCGAAGTGCTCTGGCGGGTTTGAGCATTCCATCCATGGCCGTCAGTCTAGTCTGCGTCTTTGACGGGACTGTTTCACGAAGGCATCATTTTGAAGGCATTGAAGGCAATTTTGTCTTGGTCTGCTGCCCGGACATTCAGCAGCGGGAGAGAAGCCTGGTCGAAGTGGGGGTGAGGATACGCAGCTTCTATCCGAGAGCGATCAACCTTTCGTCAACGGCAATCCCTCTCTTTTCGATTTCAGGAAACACATCGGCATCCTCTCCAATATCTCCAGAGTGGCTTCAAAACAAATGGGTCCAGCCCCGCCAAGGCAGACAGCCTCACCGTCGCGTCCCTCCTACAGCCAAGTCATGGATTCCCGGACCGCGACCAGCAACTCCTGAATGCAGTCGGAGCCGATGTCTCCGATGTTCCCTATTCGGAATGTGTCGGCGGAAGTGACCTTGCCGGGGTAGATGACAAACCCTCTGGACTTCAGTTCAGAGTAGAACCTCTTGAATTCATAGCCTGGGTGAGACGGACTTAGAAAGGACGTGATGATGGGTGAGCGGTGCGCTTCGGGGAGCAGGCACTCGAAACCGAGGTTTTCCATTCCATCCACGAGCACCCGGTGACTCTCGCGGTATCGCTCATGTCTTCCTGGCACTCCCCCTTCCTCCTCAAGTTCGATCAGGGCCTGGGCGAACGCCTTCACGACATGCGTCGGCGAGGTGAAGCGCCACTTGCCGTTCTGTCTTTCCATTACCTCCCACTGGTCGTGAAGATCGAGGCAGAGAGACCTTGCCTGCCCTTTCGTGCTTTCCAGTTTCAGTCTGTCGGCAATGACGAAACCGAACCCAGGAACTCCCTGGATGCACTTGTTCGCGCTGCTGATGAGATAGTCCGCGCCTGCATGGGCCATGTCCAGGGGGATTCCCCCGAAACTGCTCATGGCATCCACGATGTAGGTCAGCCCGTGGGCTTTGACCAGCGCCCCGATATCATTCACCGGATTCAGCATGCCCGTGGTGGTCTCGCAATGCACCACGGCCACGTGGGTAATGGAGGGACTGGCGGAGAGCTTCCCCTCCAACCGATGGAGATCCGGCGGATTCACCTCGCCGCTGTCCAAGAAGTCCACTGACATGGCCAGCCTTTCGGCGATCCGCACCATTCGGTCCCCGTATGCACCGTTGGTAAGGATCAGGAGTCTGCCATCCCTGGGCACGGTGGTGCCCAAGGTTGCCTCGACACAGAATGTTCCGCTGCCCTGCATGAGCACGGCAGTGTACCCGTCCATGTCCGTGGCCAAGCGCACGAGTTTCTTGCGGATCTCCTGAACGATTGCGTTGTAGTCGCTGTCCCAGGTGCACCAGTCCTGAAGCATGGCCGCTCTGACACTCCAGGTGGTCGACAGGGGGCCTGGTGTGAGAAGCACATAGGGATTCTCTGGGATACGGGGCATCTTCATGATTCTTCCACCTGTTGCGCTGTTTGAAATGGGGATTCCGAAGACTGGTTTGCAGAGCATCAGGGTCTCTCGCCCC
>CAZURN010000529.1:0-1999 GCA_964623165.1 uncultured Syntrophobacteraceae bacterium | reverse complement strand
ACTGCATTTTCGAGTTCATCTATTTCGCCCGGCCTGACAGCAACATCTTCAACCAAAATGTCTACCTCTTTCGCAAGCGCCTGGGGCAGCTCCTGGCGCGTGAGAACGCTGGCATCGATGCTGACCTGGTGATGCCTTTCCCCGACTCGGGCAACTATGCCGCCCTCGGATTCGCGGAGGCTGCCGGGATTCCCATGGAGATGGGGGTCATAAGGAACCACTACGTGGGCAGGACTTTCATCCAGCCCAGCCAAGCCATGCGGGACTTCGGGGTTCGCGTGAAGCTCAACCCCGTGCGGGAGCTCCTTCGGGGAAAGCGGATCATCCTTATCGAGGATTCCATCATCCGCGGAACCACCACCCGGACCCGGATCGACTCCCTGCGTCAGGCGGGGGCAAAAAGACTTCACATGATGGTGAGCTGTCCTCCTCACCGTTTTCCGTGTCCTTATGGCATCGACTTTTCCACCAAGGGCGAATTGATTGCCGCATCCCATTCGGTGGAAGAGATCCGTGAATTCATCGGTCTCGATTCGCTCAATTATTTAAGCATCAACGGCCTGCTTGAAGGCGCGAACTCCGCTGTTCATGACCATCCTTTCTGTCTGGCCTGTTTCGACGGAGACTATCCGATACCCCTTGACGGACAGGTACGCAAGGACTGTTTCGAATGCCATTGAGCTGTTCCACGAGAGCCAGCTGAAAAGGAGCGATTGAGTGAGCGCAACCCGTCAACAGGTCTCCCGCCGAGGGGAGGCCCCGGAAGATGTTCAGGATGTACAGATTCATCCGGGGAAAGTCTTGGTGGAAGAGGATGCATCGCGGAGAAGCCGCTCGCCCCTGACCGACGGGCCTCACGGGATCGCCGAGATCTTGAGCGTCGCCGAGGAGGTGCTCAGGGTCGAATCGGAGGGAATCAATCACTTGCTGGCTCATCTGGATGAGTCCTTCGCCGTTGCAGTGCAGTGGATCTATGGAGGCAAAGGGCGAGTCATCGTCACCGGTATCGGCAAATCCGGCATTGTAGGCCGAAAGATCGTGGCGACACTCAGCAGCACCGGCACGCCCGCCTTGTTCATTCATCCAGTGGAAGCCATGCATGGCGATCTCGGCATGGTCCGGGCTGAAGACATCGTCCTTGCCCTCTCCAACAGCGGGGAGACCGATGAACTGAACGTCATTATTCCCAGCCTGCGGAACCTGGGGACCCGGGTCATCGCATTCACCGGAAACCTGTCGTCAACTCTGGCACAACACAGTGACCTGGCCATTTACACCGGCGTGCCCCGCGAAGCTTGCCCCTTCGGCCTGGCTCCCACGGCCAGCACCACTGCGCAGTTGGCCATGGGAGATGCACTTGCTGTCGCCCTGATCAAGCTCAGGGACTTTCAGGCCTGCGATTTCCACCGATACCATCCCGGAGGGCATCTTGGAGAACGGCTGGCCATCCCTCTGGAGCAGGTCATGCGGACTGGGGATGCCATCCCTGTGGTTTCAGGGCATGTCACTGTCGGGGAGGCCCTGCAGGAAATGAGCGTCAAAGGCCTTGGCGCCACCCTCATTGTCGGCGATGACGGAGAACTCTTGGGGATCTTTACCGATGGAGATCTGAGAAGAGCATGCCATAAACATCCCGACCTTCATCACATGCCGGTGGTGGGCGTCATGACAGCCAGACCGCGGTGTATCGGAGTGCAACACTCCGTTGCCGATGCCCTCGAACTGATGGAGCAGCACCTCATTACCGTCCTGCCCGTTGTGGACGAGCAGATGCATCTCGCTGGGATTCTCCACCTTCACGACTTGTTGGGAAAGGGGAAGATAAAATTCACACTCTAGTTCTGCATCGCACGACGCACACCCCTGAATCCGGGCCTTCGAAGCTTGGCAGTCGTCGGCCCTGTGGGATCCTGCCCATGACCTTCCGTCAATAAGTTGCCAGAATGTACAGTCAAATCCTCATCTTCATCGTCGCGCTCCTGATCTTTTCGATCCAGCA
>CAZURN010000528.1:0-2000 GCA_964623165.1 uncultured Syntrophobacteraceae bacterium | reverse complement strand
CTTTTCGATTCGGTCATCCAACACGATCTCTCCGCTGAAGACATCGCAGTGCTGACTGGCATGCTCGTATACCGGCTCATTGGACTCTCCCGAAATCATGGTGCATCACCCGGGAAGAGTTGAGCGACCTCCCCCTTCTTCAGAGAACCCGAGTTACCCTGCCGACAGACCACGGAATGACGAAATATCCGTGCCATTGGATTCAGAGGGAATGGAGAGCGGAATTCTGCTGAGTGGATTAACCGTTGCCCCATGGGTCTTAGAGGGGGGCTCGTGATGGAGGAAGATCTTGAAGATTGCTGTGAGCGGGAAAGGGGGAGTGGGAAAAACCACACTTGCTGCGTTTCTGGTGAAATGGTTTGCTGGGCAGGGGAAGCATGTGTTGGCGATTGATGCCGATCCAGATGCCAACCTGGGAAATGGGTTGGGGATTGTCGATGCGTCCGGGATCACGCCCATTTCAGAAATGAAAGACCTGGTGGCCGAACGGACGGAGTCGGTGCCCGGAAGCTTTGGGGGATTCTTCAAGATGAATCCCCAAGTGGATGACCTTCCCGAAAAAGTGGCGGTGAGAAGCGGGGATCACATCCGGCTCATGGTCATGGGTGGAGTGAAGAAGGGTGGCGGTGGCTGCGTGTGTCCCGAGAGTGTCCTTCTGAAGAACCTGGTGCAGCACCTCATCCTGCGCCGTGATGAGGTGGTGGTCATGGACATGGAAGCCGGGATCGAACACCTCGGCCGAGGAACGTCCAAGGCGGTGGACTGGCTCATTGTGGTGGTGGAACCCGGGCGCCGGAGCATGGACACGGCTTTGCGGATCAAGGACCTTGGAAGTGACATAGGCCTGGATCGCGTGGCCCTGGTTGGAAACAAGATTCGCGGGGAAGCCGATCGCCATTTTCTGATCGAGAACCTGCCGGGATTTCGATTTCTGGGGTTTGTGCCTTATGATGAGAGGATCATCGAAGCGGATCTGAAAGGCGCATATCCGGAAGATGTTTCAGAATCGACGCGCATGGCCTTTGAGGAGATTGCGCGTAATGTGGTGAGTTGTTCGGTGCAGGATCAGCTGAGTGCCTAGCAGCAGCCAATACCAAGGAGTTCTCGCCTGAAACATACCCCCTTGCATGGTCCTGGTAAAATCCCTTCAGGACCGCAAGAACACTCACCATGGATGGCGTGACTTGTTGGTAGGGGGCCAATCGGTTGCGCGATGTCGCGCCCACGCCAAGAGTGATCCAGATGATTGACGTCCAGAATCAGCTCGACTACCGCAATATCAATGTGGACAAGGTCGGTGTGAAGGACATCCGGTATCCGATCACCGTGATGGATCGGAACAATGGAGTGCAGCACACGGTTGCCTGCATCAACATGTACGTGGACCTTCCTCGGGAGTTCAAGGGCACGCACATGAGCCGGTTCATCGAAATCCTAAATGAATTCCACGGGAATCTCGACATCCGAGAATTTTCCAAAGTGCTTGGGGCGATGCAGGAGCGGCTGAGCGCGGAATCGGCCCACATGGAAATCTCCTTTCCCTACTTTGTCAGGAAGAGGTCACCCGTGACGGAGACGGACGGGTTGATGGAATACGGCTGCCGTGTGTCCGGTTCCGTCAATCACAGGATCGGCTGCGACCTGGTTCTGGAAGTCAATGTTCCAATCACCACGGTATGCCCCTGTTCCAAGGAAATCAGTGAACACGGCGCACACAACCAGCGGGGCATGGTCAAACTTGCCGTGAGATTCAAGCGGTTTGTGTGGATCGAGGATCTCGTGAGACTGATCGAGAGGGCGGCCTCCTGTGAGGTTTACTCCGTGCTGAAAAGGCCGGATGAGAAGTATGTGACTGAAAAGGCTTATGAGAACCCAAAGTTCGTGGAGGACGTTGTGCGTGACATTGCCAGGGAACTCAAGGAGGACTCAAATATCCTTTGGTTCAAGGTGGACGTGGAGAACTTCGAATCCATCCACAACCACAGTGCGTACGCCTGCAT
>CAZURN010000527.1:0-2002 GCA_964623165.1 uncultured Syntrophobacteraceae bacterium | reverse complement strand
ATCACTGCGGGATGTGCAAGATGCTCCCTCTGGTGGAAAGGGACAAATCCTCCCAATACTGTCTGAGGAAGGGGCTCTTCCACGAGAACATCCAGATCATGCTTTCCACGGAAATGGTGGCCCTGGAGGGTGAGGCGGGAAACTTCATCGCCACGGTGCGATATCTGCCCAACAAGGTGGACCCGTCCCGGTGCATTGGTTGCGGGGCGTGTGCCGAGGTCTGCCCGGTGGAGGTGCCTGATGAATTCAACGCAGGCCTGTCCATGCGCAAGGCCGTCTACCTGCCCGTGCCGCACAACATCCCCAACAACTATGTGGTGGACACCGAAAACTGCTCCCGGTGCGGCGCGTGCGAAAAGGCATGCCCGACGGGGGCCATAGACCTCAAGCTCCAGGCACGTAAAGGCTTCCATGTCCTGGTGGTGGATGATGAACTCATCGTGCGTGAGTCGGTCAGGGAGTGGCTGGACGACGAAGGATTCTCGGTAGAGACGGCGGAATCCGGGTTTGAAGCCATTGAAAAGCTGAAATCCACTGAGTACCAGCTCATGTTTCTGGACGTGAAGATGCCTGGCATGGATGGGGTGGAGGTCATCAAGCAGGCCAAGGAAATGCGCCCCGAGTTGCCGGTGGTCATGATCACAGCCTACGCCACGGTAGAGAATGCCGTGGAAGCCATGAAACTCGGTGCCGTCGATTACCTCATGAAGCCCTTCGACATCGAGGCCCTTGTCAACTTCGTCATTCAGCGGTTCCGGGCTGCTCAACGCATTGCGGAGGAGCAAATCCAGGTGGGTGCCGTGATCCTGGCGGCAGGTTTCGGCTCCTTCGATCCGTCCACGGGGACGAACACGTACGGGTACGGGGAATATCCCAACGTGGTCACGGGTGTCCAGTTCGAGAGGCTCATCAGCGGCACAGGGCCGGGTGCAGGTGTCCTGAGGCGCCCCAGTGACGGGAAAGAAGTTCGCAAGATTGCCTGGCTGCAGTGTGTGGGGTCCAGAAATCTCAGCATGGATGCCGACTACTGCTCGTCCGCATGCTGCATGTTCTCCATCAAAGAGGCAGTGCTGGCGAAGGAGAGGAGTCGGGGTGCGGTGGACACGGCCATCTTCTACATGGACATGCGCACCTTCGGGAAAGACTATCAGCGGTACCGGGACAGGGCCGAAAAAGAGCACGGGGTGCGGTTCGAGCGAAGCCGTGTCCACTCCGTGGAGCCCGAGGGGAGGGATGGGACCCTGCGGCTCTCGTACACGGATGTTATGGGGGTCTTCCGTGATGAAACCTTTGACATCGTGGTCCTTGCCACCGGGCAGAAACCTCCGGCCGGGATGGAAGCCCTGGCGGAAATGACGGGGATTGACCTGAACCCATGGGGATTCTGCCAAACTAGGGAATTCGCGCCGGGTGCCACTTCCAGGGACGGGATTTTCGCAAGCGGGTCGTTTTCATCCCTGAAGGACATTGCCGAGTCCGTCACCCTGGCAAGCTCCGCCTCACTCGAGGCGTCGCGGCTTATCCACTCCAAGGGGGGCGGACTGGCAGAGGTCTCCGGCGGCAAAGCGTCATACCGAGATGTATCGAGACAATTGCCCCGCATCGCAATGGCCCTCTGCACGTGCAGCGGGACACTTTCCGAACCCCTAAATTTCGAGACCCTGACCGCGGACTTGAAAAGATCGGGAGTCATCCACCATGGGTTCCAGGTCGACAGGATGTGCACCAGGGAGGGCTGGGAGGAGCTCCAGCAGAAGCTCAGGAATGCAGGTGCCAACCGGGTTCTGTTAGGGAGCTGCATGCCTTACGCATATTCGCGGCGGCTGAGGGAACTGGGGGAAAGCATGGAACTGGACCCTGCCCTCATGGACGTGGTGGACATCCGGACCCCTTCGTTTCATGGGAGGGATGAATCGGCGTCCAGCCTCCTTGAGCATGCCAGGGCCGCGCTGGCCATGGGGGCTGCGAGGCTCAGGGGTGCGGACCCACACACTTCCCCATC
>CAZURN010000526.1:0-2003 GCA_964623165.1 uncultured Syntrophobacteraceae bacterium | reverse complement strand
ACGGTGCCCCTCAAGGGAACGGACGGGTCGGTTGAAATCGTCATCGAGATCGTCCGGGACATCACCAATGAATTGGAGCGCCGCATCGACGAAAAGACCCGGTCCTTCAAGAAAGACCTGGCGCGTCTGATCCACGAAGACAAGATGATCGCCCTGGGTAAGCTTGTGGCGAGCGCCGTTCACGAGATCAACAATCCCCTCTCGGGGATCCACGCCCTCGCAAAGCTCATGACCCAGGAGATCCAGGACGGTGACATGCCCCCTGAACGACTTGCCCAGTTCAAGTATTACCTACATCTCATCGACACGGAATCGGCCAGGTGCAGTAACATCGTGAGCAACCTGCTCTCCTTCTCCCGGCAAAGCAAAGTCGAGCACAAGCCTTTCTTGCTGAACGATATCATCACCCGGGCTCTTCTCCTAAGCAGGCACAAAATGGGGCTCCAGCAAATCGAAGTTCGCCTGGCACTGGCCAAGGGCCTCCCTGAGATGCGGGGGGACCCGGGCCAGATTCTTCAGGTGATTCTTAATCTCCTCTTCAATGCCATGGAGGCCATGCCCAAAGGCGGAAAAATCAAGATTGCGACGACGCATGAACGTAAGAAGGACCGCATCCGCCTTCAGATTTCGGACGAGGGCACCGGAATTCCGGAGGAACTTATTTCCCAGATCTTCGAACCCTTCTTCTCAACCAAGTCGCGGGATAAAGGAGTCGGCCTCGGCCTTTCGGTAGTCTATGGCATCGTGAAGGAGCACAGGGGGGATATCTATGTGCAGAGTGAAGTAGGCAAGGGTTCCAAGTTTTCACTGTGGTTCCCAGTGGCCAGACCCAACGGCGATTAACCAATAGGAGGGATGATCTCACTCATGGCTGATCCGATCCGCGTGCTCGTAGTGGACGATGAACTCATCATACGGGAGTCCCTTGCCGGATGGCTTAAGAAGTCGGGTTGCGAAGTGCAGGCCGCTGATGGGGGAAATCGGGCCCTCAACATGCTTGCTCGCAGTGATTTTGATCTCGTCTTCCTCGACATCCGGATGCCCGATATGGGAGGAATGGAGCTCCTGAGGCGAGTCAGGGCTGAATACCCCCAGTGCATGGTGGTGATGATCACCGCCTATGGATCCGTCGAGACAGCAGTGGAAGCCATGAAGCTCGGGGCCAACGACTACCTCTTGAAGCCGTTCGAGCCCGAGCAACTGGCCTTGATGGTCGAGAGGCTGATGTCACAGAAACGGCTCATGGAGGAGAACGCTTCATTGCGGGACCAAATCGACTCTCGGGTCCGATTCCAGAATCTCGTGGGAGCCTCTCCCCCTATGCGCCGTCTCTTTTCCCTCATCGAAGAAATCGCCACGGTGGACTCCCCGGTGCTCCTGCACGGAGAAACAGGGACCGGCAAGGAACTCGTCGCCAAAGCCATCCACGGGAGAAGCACCCGCAAGTATGGCCCTTTCATCCCTATCAACTGCGGGGGATTCACGGAATCCCTGCTCGAGAGCGAACTCTTCGGCCATGAGGAGGGTAGCTTTACGGGCGCCCTGCGGACCAGAAAGGGACGCCTTGAGATGGCCCACAACGGGACGCTCTTCCTGGATGAAATCGGAGAGATCCCCCCCAAAATGCAGGTGGATCTCCTGAGAGTCATCGAGAGTAAGAGCTACCATCGAGTGGGGGGCAACAGGGACATATCCGTCGACTTCCGCTTGATTTCGGCCACTCACAAGGACCTCGCCTCTGAGATTCGCGGCACCCGGTTCCGCCAGGACCTGTATTTCCGGCTCAATGTCATCGAGATCGAGGTTCCACCTTTGAGAGACCGCCGGGAGGACATCCCGCTCCTCGCCAAACACTTCCTGGACCGATTCTGCAAGGAAACCAGCAAACCTTTGGATGGCATGCAAGAAGAAGCTTTGGCTCAGCTCCAGTCGTACGAATGGCCTGGTAACGTTCGGGAACTGGAAAACGCCATGGAGCGGGCTGTGGTGCTTGCAAAAGGTCC
>CAZURN010000525.1:0-2005 GCA_964623165.1 uncultured Syntrophobacteraceae bacterium | reverse complement strand
ATTCCAGCCTAGATCTCGCCTGATCTTCGAGGAATCATAGAGGATTCTCTTCTGTGAAGCAGTCAATCGGTATCTGGTCAGAAAAGGCCTGCGCTTCAAGAGCCTGAACACAATCTCCTGCCCCCCCACGGTGACATACAAGAGCGGATAAGGGATATAGAAGTGCAGTGATTTTGGATAGAGCCTCTTCAGGAGCTTTGCCGCGTAATGCTTTTTGGTCATGTGCTCAGGGTCCACCACGTTGTAAATCTTCCCCACAGCATGTTCGTTTGTGAGACAAGTGATGATGGCATCCACGAGATTGTCGATGTAGACAAAGGGAAGCACAAACTGGCCATTTCCGATGATGCCGAAAACCTTGGTGCCCAGATTGAAACCCATCATGGGTGTGAATACTTCCCCTCCCGGTCCATAGATGGTCCCGGGCCTCAAACAGGTTGCCCGCACCGCTGATGTTCTCATGGCTTCAACCACGATCTTTTCAGCCTCCAGCTTGGCATGGGAATAGGGGCCTCGCCGCTCCGGCCATCGCTCCAGAGCCGAATCCTCGGTCACCACATGCCCTCTTCCGTAACCTGCAACCCCATACACACTGCAAGAACTGATGTAAACGAGCCTCCCGATCTTGTGACGCTCGCAGAACTGAACCACATTCTTCGTTCCCAGCACGGTGCTGAGCTGCCCCTCGCTTTCATTTCCAGCCGTGTCTGCAGCAGCATGAACCACGTACTCAACGTCTTCGAATGCGGGAGCAATGGACTCCTGACATGCAACATCCCCGTAATATATCTCCACGTTGAGTTGCCTGAGCCTTTCAACATTGGAAAGCTTTCTGGCCAACGCCCTTACGGCATAACCCTGCCGGACGAGCAATTCCACAAGCCTTTTCCCCAGGAACCCCGTGGCACCCGTCACGAGAACGCGTCGTGCGTCCTCGCGTGGTTGAGTCACCGGAATCACAGGATTGAAATTCAGCCGAGTGTTTTTGACTTTCTTGAATATCTCATCCATGGTCTCCATGACAAGCAGCGATTCAGTCTTGCTGACCGGGACCTCGCCATCCTCCTTGATGCTGTCGTAGAATTCATGAATCAGGGTTTTCATCCCTTGGTACGGTTTGAGTTTTCCCCTGCCGAAGTTCCAGACGTTGGAAAGCGTGCTCGAGAAGAGCTGCCAGCTTTCACTGAGATTGTAAGTGGCCTTCTGCGCTGCCTTCGGGAGGCTGCTCACCGGGTGGCAGATGGTCGTCATCTGGTTGAAGTCGACATGGACCATCATCCTGGTGCCGACAATTCTCAGGAAGTGGAGGTGAGGTTTTGCCGCGAACGAGAACGTGAGGGTCCCCAAGCATTTGTCACCGTCCACAAGAACCCTCATTTCATCCGAAATGTTCTGTGGGAGCTCGCCGAAACTCTTTTCGACGACTTCCAGCCTGCGTGGCCTTCCGGTATAGGGAAGCATCACATAGAGGGGATGCGGCATGAAGTCGTGAAACACCCCTCCCGGCAAAGAATAGAGCCACGGCAGCACATCGGGGGCAGGGTACTTTCGGAAGGCATCGATCCTCGTATTCAGTCCGTAGTAGCTTTCCACACCGATGATCTGCCCCGCATTTCCTTCCTTGACGAACTCACGCGCCTTGAGCATGCAGGGGTCGAAAAAGTGGTTGTGCATGCTGCAGAGCTTTACTCGGCAACGCTCAGCCGACTCAAACAGGTCTGCTGCGTCAGTGGCATTCAATGTCATCGGTTTTTCGACCAGGACATGCTTCTTGGCTTCGATGGCTGTCTTTGCAAGGGAGTAGTGGGTGATGGGCGGCGTCACGATGTGAATGACTTCCGGACCTCCACCCGCAATTAGCTCATCCATTCCTGAGTATGCTCCGGCAACGCCATGAGCCCTGACCTTCTCATCGGCAAGCCTTCTGTTCTGGTCGGCAAGGCCAACGATCTCCGCTCCTGGATATGCTCTGATGAATTCAACGTGCTTGTCACAATTCAGGCCG
>CAZURN010000524.1:0-2015 GCA_964623165.1 uncultured Syntrophobacteraceae bacterium | reverse complement strand
GAAGGGATGGATCTCGTTGAAGTGGAGTACCGCCGGGAATCCCACGGGTGGGTATTGCGGCTTTTCATGGACCAGGAATCGGGCATGAGCGTCGATGATTGTGCCCGTATGAGCGATGTGGTGGGGGACTTGCTGGATGTGGCCGACGTGATTCCGGGCCGCTACCATTTGGAGATATCCTCCCCCGGACTGAACCGCCCCCTCCGCAAGTTGGCACACTTCCTCGCGCAATTGGGGAATGTCGTGGAAGTGCGGACGCTTGTTCCCATTGAGGGCAGGCGCAACTTCAAGGGCATCCTGCGGGAGGCCACCCCGGAAACCATCACCGTGGAATGTGATGGTCAGGTCTACGGGATACCCTTTCCCATGCTGGAGCGGGCTCGATTGCGCTACTTCGAATCGCGAGGGGACTAACGAATGGGGCAAGCTTGCGGAGTTCCCTATTCTGACCGCCCATGCTTCCCGGTGTGTGTGGATTCCTGTTTTGGTCGATGCTGTTTTTCGTTCCTGGCGGTGTGTCGAGCCGGGAGTCGAGCCAGGAACGGACAAGACGATATAGGTGGATCTGGTTTCGGGCCGCTTAGCCGGCAGGCACTGAGTTGGGGAATTTTCGAGGAGATCACGGATCATGACCACTGAGCTCAAGCGGTTGATCGATCAGGTGAGTCGGGAAAAGGGGATCGATCGCCAGACGTTGATTCAGGCTCTGGAGGAGGCCATCAAGTCGGCCATAAAGAAGAAGTTCGGCAGCAGGTTCGACCTGGATGTCACGTTCAACGAAGAATTCGGGGAGATTGAAGCCTTCCAGTTCAAGGAGGTGGTCTCCGAAGTGACGGATTCGGACAAGGAGGTGAGCCTCGAGGAAGCCCTCCAGTTGGATCCGGACAGTGAGATCGGCGATGAATTGGGAATCCGCATGGACACAGACACTCTCGGACGCATTGCCGCTCAGTCGGCCAAGCAGGTCATCATCCAGAAGATGAAGGATGCGGAGCGAGAGGTCGTCTACGAGGAGTTCAAGAGCCGCAAGGGGGACATCGTCAATGGGATTGTCCAGCGTGCGGACAAGAGCGGAATCGTCGTGAACCTGGGTTTGGCCGAGGCCGTCTTGCCATCCAAGGAACAGATCCCCAAGGAGGTTTATCGACAGGGGGACCGCATCAGGGCCTACGTGCTGGACGTCAAGAAGATCAGCAAAGGCCCCCAGATTGTCCTCAGCCGTACCCACCCACACTTCCTCATCCAGCTTTTCCACGGAGAGGTACCCGAAATTGCCGAGGGGATTGTCAGCATCATCAGTGCAGCCCGTGAGCCTGGATCCAGAGCCAAGATTGCTGTTGTTTCCAAGAGTCCGGACGTGGATCCCGTGGGTGCGTGTGTCGGCATGAAGGGATCCCGGGTTCAAAACGTGGTGCAGGAGTTGCGGGGAGAGAGGATCGACATCGTGCCGTGGAACATGGACCCGGCCAAGTTCGTGGTCAACGGCCTGGCACCGGCCATCATATCAAAGGTGATTATCGATCAGGCCAACAGGAGCATGGAGGTCATCGTTCCGGACGATCAGCTTTCCCTGGCCATCGGCAAGAGGGGACAGAACGTCAGGCTTGCGTCGAAGCTCACCAACTGGCGCATCGATGTGAAGAGTGAAACGCGATACACCCGCCAGAAGCAGGAGGGATACCAATCACTCCTGCGCATCACCGGCCTGACTGAGGAAGTGGCCGATCGTCTTTATGAGGCTGGCATCACATCGCTGGAGGAATTCGTGGAATCGAGTCTGCCCGAACTGGAGGAGGTGACTCGTCTTTCCCAGCAGGTTGTGTCAAATTTGAGGGAAGAAGCGGTGTTGCTCATCCGAGAGCGGGAATCCGCCGCAACGAATGAGCAAGAGCCGGAGGTGGAGGGTGGAGATGAGGAGGCTGATTCAGAGGCAACCCCTGCGGATGCCCCTCATGAGGGTGAACCGGGGGAGTGAAGATGGGTGCCCGTGGGCATGAACCGGTTCGCACCTGCAT
>CAZURN010000523.1:0-2019 GCA_964623165.1 uncultured Syntrophobacteraceae bacterium | reverse complement strand
TCCCCTATGGCCTTTCACGCCGGCAACACCGGTTCAAATCCGGTTGGGGACGCCAAGAATAGCAAAGGGTTACGAGGTTTCTCGTAACCCTTTTTGCGTCTGGGGTACAGGTTGGGGTACTGAAGACTTGCAGCTGATTGCCTGCCAGCTCAGGGTGTGCCCAAAAGGCACACTCCGCTCGGCACGGCAAGACCAGGCCAAACCTCTTCGGGCTCTGCAACGGCCAATTCGCGTCACGATCTCTCATTTCCCCAAGATTGCTGCGGAAACGCTTACCGATGTGTGGGCCATAAAATTGATTTTGCCGGGTTGAAGTGAGTCACTTACCGTTCGCCAGGAGTGCGGCAGGGAGACGGCTCCTGGAAAACAAGCCGCCCGAGAAAAAGTAATCCTCTGCATGTGCACGGTCTCTTGAGGTGCCCCCCTTTCAAGGTCCCGATATATTGAAAAACTGAATGCGGATGTCGTGCCTTTCATCCCCCGTTGCATCCGTCTCAATGCTGAGTGTCGTTTCTTTCCGGGTCCCTTGAGCGACTGCGTCCATCTTCGGGGTGATTTCCAGGCTGAATCCACCCGGTGTGGCGAGGGGGGTGGTCTTGACTTCAACCAGGGTATTGTCGAAGCTGAGTTTCGTGATCTGGAACGGCTTTCCCCGGTTATTCACCAATTGGACTCGTGCCGAACGGACCGCGTCCCTTGGTGTGAGTCTCCCCAGGATCACTTCGCCTGGTCTGGCGGTTATTTCTCCCTCAATGGCCGCTCTCACTCTCACCGTGATCTCCGGGCGCAGAGGGTGATCCGTGACAAGCCTCACGAAACCGCTGTATTCCCCCTTCTGCAGACGATTCATCACCTTTAGCCGGTATCTTTTCCCTTCTTCGACAGTCTCAAGCCGGTGGGTGATTTTTCCGCTCAGATTGTCTTCCACCTGACGAATCCTGAAAGGTTGAGTCACGGTCTCGATATCAATATTCTCTTCCTTGATCTGGTCGGCCATTCCCCGAAAGGAAATGGTGTATCCGGGACGAACATCGACGGCTTTCTTGACGCTCCCCCGCATCGTCAAAGTCGCTCTGGGGTTCTGGGGGTCGTTGCTGATCACGGTGGTGATCTTCTTAACGTTGCCGTTGTAGCCTCTTAGGTCCACATGCAACGTGATTTTCCCTTCGCCTCCCGATGGGATCACCTGGTCGAAACTGGCCACCGTGCATCCACAATCGGGGCTGACATGGCGTATCTCCAACTCGCCCCGGCCCGTGTTCCTCACGATGAAATCGTGGGAAACGATGTTCCCCTCATAAGCGATTCCAAAGTCATGTTCCGATTCAGGTAGAATAAGGGACGGGGTCCCCAGTGAACGGTCCTCGCCGAGCGGAGAGATCTGGGCAAGACACGGCGCGGGATGCACACTGGAAAGGGCCCACGATGCAAGCAACAGCAATGGGAAGATCTGTATAAAACGCCTGATTCGCAAACCCATGAGAGATTCCTCGATCGATACTCGCAATATGCGGTGCGCACATGGGACATCAAGGTGGGCAGGTGCCCTGAGATCGCCGCTGAACGGTCACCCTTCATCTTATGCTCAAGCATAAGGAACATCAAACGACGATCGGTCTCTGGCGTATGGTTGAGGCTTTCGAGCGTTCACTGCCCCGATGCGAATCAGTCAGGTTTTCTCGCAGAAACCTTGATACTCGCAACCGAGGAAGAGAGGTCTTTCGCCGCTTCCTCCGATAGGTCCAGGTCGGCGGAGATCGCCTGAGCGATAGGGTCGGCAGCCATGAGTTCAATGGGATAGACATCTTCGCCGAGCACCTTGATCTCTCGGAACCCCGCGGAGTGAATTGCGGAAAGATATTCCTCCTTCATGACAGCGCCCGCGATGCACCCCACATAGGCCTCCACGGACCGCCTGATTGCTTCAGGGAGTTCCTTTAGGAGAACCATATCAGACACCATGAGACGACCGCCGGGTTTCAGCACCCGGAATGCCTCCCTGAAAACCTTATCCTTGTC
>CAZURN010000522.1:0-2019 GCA_964623165.1 uncultured Syntrophobacteraceae bacterium | reverse complement strand
GCAACCAGAATGATCAGGGTCAATATGATGAACATGACAACCTTTTCCAGCTTGAGCGCGGAGAAAAGCGCCTGGTTCATCTGCATCCAGTCACGCACCCAGAAGGAGCTTCCAAGCCTCGACTGCAGGGCCTCCGAGACCTCTCCGGCTTTGTAGATGTCGTTGACCTTCACCTCGATGCCCACGACCACGTCCCCAAATCCAAGGAATTGCTGCGCAGACCTGAGATCCACATAGGCAAGGGTGTTGTCATATTCGTACATGCCGGACTCAAAAATCCCCACCACCCGAAAAAGCTTGCTCTTGGGCACCTGTCCCATGGGGGTGAGACGTCCGATGGGAGAGATGATGGTGATCCAGTCTCCCTGGCGCACGTTCAGATGGTTTGCCAGCTCCTTGCCCAGAATGATCCCCGGAGACGACGAAGCCGCATCCGCGTCACCAGGCTGGCGCAGGTCCGAAACATTGCCGCTTTCCATGTTCTTCTGAAGGTTGATGACCTCCAGGGCAGTGTCCAGGGAAATCCCCCGCAACACGGCACCCGACACGCTGCGGCCTGAACTCATCATCACCTGGGTGTGGACGAAAGGAGTCGAGGCCACGACCCCCGGCTGCTCCTTGATCCGGGACATGACCTCCTGGTAATTGGAAATGGTGCCGTTGTAACTCATCACCATCATGTGGGAGGTGATTCCAAGGATCCGGTTGCGCACGTCATCCTGAAACCCGTTCATGACTCCAAGCACAACAATGAGGGCCATCACTCCGACGGCCACCCCGGCGATGGAGATGAGCGTGATGAGGGAGATGAACGTCTGGCGACGCTTCGCGAAGAGGTAACGCAGGCTGACAAAAAACTCGAAATTCATCGCGTCTTCAGATTTTCTTTTCAGGCCTGAGGTGGGGAAACAGAATGACGTCGCGAATGGAAGGCAAGTCGGTGAACAGCATGACCACCCGGTCTATGCCGATCCCTTCTCCCGCGGCCGGCGGCAACCCGTACTCCAGTGCCCTGATGTAGTCCTCGTCCATGTAATGGGCCTCTTCGTCGCCCGCCTGCCTCGCCTCAAGCTGCAATTGGAAGCGCCCGCGCTGATCTCGCGGATCGTTGAGCTCGGAAAATGCGTTGGCGATTTCCCTGCCTGCGATGAAAAGCTCGAATCGATCGGCCAGAGTGGGTTCCTCGTTGTTCCGGCGCGACAGAGGGGAGACTTCCACGGGATAATGAGTGATGAAGGTCGGCTGGATGAGCTTGGGTTCGACCGTGAGGTCGAAAATCTTGGTCAGGAGTTTCCCATGGCCTTCGAACCGCTCCGCTCCGAGCCCAAGAGTTCGCG
The DNA here is from genome assembly GCA_964623165.1 of uncultured Syntrophobacteraceae bacterium. Taxonomy (GTDB): domain Bacteria; phylum Desulfobacterota; class Syntrophobacteria; order Syntrophobacterales; family Syntrophobacteraceae; genus JAAYUJ01. Next base: position 682 of record CAZURN010000522.1, on the reverse strand, counting down.
CGAACGCCTCGCAGCTTGTGGAATCTTCCATGGCCTCCCGAGGAACCTTGCCAATCTTCTCCAGGGACTCGAAAAATCGGTATCTCTGCCAAGGCGGCGACAGGTCGATCCGGCTTCCCTGGTACTCCAGTTCAAAACTGCCACCGTTGATGGAGTGGCACAGAGCGGAAAAGAGCTCCTCCGTGAGGACGATCAGATCCTCGTAGGTCGCGTACGCCTGGTAGAATTCCAGCATGGTGAATTCGGGGTTGTGCTGCGTGGAAACCCCCTCGTTTCGAAAGTTTCGATTGAGCTCGAAAACCCGGTCGAACCCTCCCACCAGCAGACGCTTGAGGTAGAGTTCCGGGGCAATTCTGAGATAGAGCTCCATTCCCAGTGCATTGTGAAACGTCTTGAATGGCTTGGCCGTCGCACCTCCGGGGATGGGTTGCATCATGGGCGTTTCGACTTCCAGGAAGCCCTTTCCCGTCAAGAACTCCCGGATGGACTGGATGATCCTTGCCCTGGCACGGAAAGTCTCTCGAACCGACTCGTGGACGATGAGGTCCACATAGCGCTGCCTGTACCGGATTTCGATGTCCTTGAGCCCATGATATTTTTCTGGAAGCGGCCGCAGGTTCTTGGTGAGAAGGATCAGTTCCCTAATGAGGAGCGTCAGTTCATTGGTGCGGGTTCGAAAGAG
>CAZURN010000521.1:0-2021 GCA_964623165.1 uncultured Syntrophobacteraceae bacterium | reverse complement strand
CTGGCAAGAAAACCTGGATTGGACAAAAGCAGGTATTCCGTTTTTCGGACAGTCTGGGAAAAATGAAGGAAGATCTCCTGGCCCTGATTGGGGAATCGCATCACGGAGCAGAGCCTCTCCTGGAAACGGCCATGGAAAATGGGGAGTTGACGCGCCCGCTGGAATCCCTTCAGGCGATTCGGGAGCGTTTTGCGGATGAGTTCCGCAGGCTCCCGGAGGACTACCGAGAGCTGAAGCCTGCAGTTGAGTATCCGGTGAGGATCAGCCACCGCCTCAAGGAACTTCAGAGCACCATTGAGGAAGACCGGAGGATCGAGGAAATCGATAAGGGGTGTCACTCCGGGGAGGGCTAACAATCAGCCTTGTTACAGACATTATACCCGGCGCTTCCAAATGAGTATCCTGCGCTCCTCTGAGAACGTCGGAAGAGTGTATGTGTGCTCCGCAGCAAATCTGACGACCTCCTGACCCGACGTTTCCGGGGTTAAGCCTCCTGATTCTCCTGAACGCTCTCCGGGTCCCACCCACCACGCGAGCATTCCGTCTCCAGCAAGCAGGCTGCCCAGGCGTGCAATTTCATCCCACTGCAGGCGCAGGGCCCGCGTGGTGATGAGCTTGAATCCTGGAGGGTCGTTTCCCTGATCCGCCTTCACCATCTCCTCCCACCTGCCCTGTTCCGCGCAAATGTTTTCCAGGGCCAGTTCGGACAAGACCACTCGCAGGAAGCTCACTTTCTTGCGCTGGGCATCAAGGAGAGTCATCTTCAATCCCGGGTTTACGATCTTAAGAGGAATGCCCGGAAAACCCGGGCCAGTTCCCACATCGAGGGCATGTCCTTCCTGGGGGAGCCACCGGGACGGAATCAAGGAATCAAGGATGTGCCTGATGATCACCTGGTCGGGACGAGTGATGCGAGTGAGGTTCAGTCGGCGGTTCCAATGGAGCATCAGCCGCACGTGTTCCAAGCAGAGGAAGATCTGCCTTGCCGTGAGATGGATGCCCGCTTCTTCCGCGAGAGCCACCAGCCGGTGAGGTAACGGGGCCTCTTGTATCACTTGGATTCACTCCCCCAAACATCATTTGCCCACGCAGAACTGAGAGAAGACGGTGTCCAGGAGCGCATCATCGTAGCCCAGGCCCAGTATGGCTTCCAGGTGTCGACGGGCTTCCTGAAGCTCGAGGCTCACGAGTTCGCCCGCAGACTCGGAAAGCAAGAGATCCCTCGCCCTCTCGAGACTGTTCAGAGTGTGGTCAAGGCACACCTTGTGCCGCAGGTTGGGCAGCATCATGGAGTGGATATCGGCCAGGGGTTGCTTCAGGAAGGTGTCTATGAGCAAATCCCTCAGCTTTTCAATGTCCGCATGCCGGAGCACGGAAAGCTTCAGAATGGGGGTCTCTGGGCAGTAGCGCTCCTTCACCGTTTCCTCTGAAATAACGGAGGGCAGATCTGACTTGTTCAAGAGAATGATGCGCCGCGAACCGGAGAGAGCGTGGAAGACCGCGTCGTCCTCTTCCGAAAGGGGGCGGCTCTGGTCGATGAGCCACAGAGCCGCGTCGCCGTCTTCCACGGATCTGAGGGCCCTCTCGATCCCCATGGACTCGACTTCGTCGGGTTCATTGCGAATACCGGCAGTGTCCATGACACGCACCAGGATGCCCGAGAGCACGAAAGTGTCTTCGATGACGTCCCGGGTTGTGCCCGGATGAGGGGTGACAATGGCGCGGTCCTTTCCCAGCAAGGCATTGAGAAGGGAGGATTTCCCCACGTTGGGCTTGCCCACCAGGACAATGCTCAGCCCCTCCCTCACCAACCGGCTGCTCTCGAATTGGACCATGAACCTGGTGAGGGGTTCGATGAGCTCACTGGATAATTGTGAAATCACAAGAGGGGTATCTATCGGTTCATCACCGAGATCGTCTGAGAAGTCGATGAGCACCTCGATTCTGGACTGGACCTGGAGGAGAGTCTCGCGCATGCTTTCGATGTGACGGCGGAATTCCCCCCGCAACTGGCGCCCCGC
>CAZURN010000520.1:0-2023 GCA_964623165.1 uncultured Syntrophobacteraceae bacterium | reverse complement strand
ACATCATTGTGTTCACCATGCACGCCGACAGGGAGTATGTGGTGAACCTGCTCAAGGCCGGCATTTCCGCCTACGTGCTGAAGGAAGATTCCATATCGGATCTGGTGCTTGCGATTCAGGCGGTGAAGCGCGGGGGCACATATTTCAGCACGACGGCGCCCAAGGTGTGGTTGGAGCGTGGACTGGGCAGGGATGGCGAGGACCATTGCCGGGACGGGTTTGATGCCCTGAGCCTCAGGGAACGGGAGGTGCTGCAGCTCCTTGCCGAGGGTCATTCGGTTAAGGACATTGCCTGGAAGCTCGAACTCAGTCCCAAGACCGTGGAGACCCACAAGTACAATATCATGGAGAAACTGGGAGCGGGCAATCTGGTCGAACTGGCAAGGATCGCCATCCGAAGGAAGCTCATTCAGGCCTGACCCTGGCCGCCCCTCCATTCTTCAATCCCACAATTGGAACATGAACCCGAGGATGATTAACGTGCACCTGTTTTCTCGAGGGCTGAACAGCCTGCCGGGGTGTTCCTGCTTGAAGTAAAGTGTGCTCCTGCAGACTGAACGAACAGACCGCCAAGGCTTGCATCTCCAATTGAATTGTCTGTGCGAATCCGCCGGAGATGGACATGCGTGGGTCCCTTCAGGTTCTTGTCGTTCTTGCGTTGGTCTCCTCTGGACATGCCTTTGCGCAGGGCGTATCCACCGGGTTGGAAGCCCGGGGCGGGGCATTGGTGCAGGGCAGGGAGGGAGGTAGAGACACCAAAGACCATGTGGCTGTCACTCTTCACGATTTGGAGTTGATCGACCAGGATGGAACCCAGCTGAGATTTCGAAGTGACATCATCGGGGACCGTGTTGCCGTGGTGATCCCTTTCTACACAACGTGCACCACGTCCTACCCGATACTCATCTTCATGTTCACCCGCCTCCAGGAGATGCTGGGGGAGAAATTGGGAAAGGATGTCGTCCTGGTCTCGGTGAGCGTGGATCCCAAGACAGATGTGCCCTTGCGCCTCAAGGCGTTCGCCCGGCGGCAGAAGGCGAAGCCGGGGTGGCTGTTCCTCTCCGGAGACCGGTACAACCTGGGCGAGGTGCTCCGGGGTGTCGGGGTTCTTTTTTCGCCCAACATCGATGAGCACAACCATATTCCCGTCACTCTAGTGGGAAGGGCGGAAAGCGAATGGAGGCGGTTTCACGGTTTTCCCTCCCCGGAGCAGGTCATGGAGGAGATCAGCAGGTGCTTAGCGTCGACCGGCAATGGGACAGGCTGGAGGCACTCCGCGAATATGCATGGAAGTTCAACCCGAAGAGAGGAAGGGTGTCCTGGACGGGTGACGAGTGGAACGTGGAAGTGATCAATCACAAGTTGTGCAATACCTTTCAACACCCGAGGGGTACCTCTGCCTCTTTCTCTTGGACAATCCGAAGGAGGGAGACCGGGTGAGGATGCTCGAGTCGACTCCGACCAATCCTCCTGTGGAAGGGGTGAGGGATCATGTGGGAGAGATGCCTTCCTGACGGAGTTCAACCCTGTGCAAGAGGTCGGTGATGGGAGCCCTCACGAGGCAACAGACCCATTTCAAGGAGTCATGATGATCAGGAAGTTCGTTCTTGCGCCGCTGATTTTCTTTCTCTTCTTCCTGCCGCTGGCTCGTGCCGAGGAACCTGACCCCGTACTTGGCAAGCTCGGCGATTTTCTGATCAGGAAGTCTGACATGGAGCGTTTCATCGGCTATCACCCCGAGACCGAACAGAAGGCCATAAGGGAGAATCCAGACCGTATCCTTTCGCTGCTCCGCAGGATGTTGGAAGCCAGGGCCGTCTCCGACATCGCCAGGAAGGAGAAATTTCAGGAGAGGCGGGAAGTGAAGGAGCAGATTCAATACATCACGGAGGATTTCTTGTCCCGGGAGTATTTGAAGAAGGTTGTCATGGCCAATGTGACCGTGTCGGAAGAGGAGATGAGAGAGTTTTACAGGGTCAATGAGGAGAACCTGGCTGCACCGGAGCAGGTGAGGGTGAGACAG
>CAZURN010000519.1:0-2028 GCA_964623165.1 uncultured Syntrophobacteraceae bacterium | reverse complement strand
GCTCACTCTTGCAAATAGCCTTTTCATTCATATCGACTTCGGACGTCGCAACTCTCCTGAGTTCCAACAGGGAATCAGCCATTTCATGATCACTCGCCTTTGACAAACGGCTCACCGCCAAGTTTAGGATCCCAATCTTGTGAGTTTGTCTTAATCTCTGATAAGATTCCACTTTCTTGGCAAGATAAGGAATGGCAAAGCCCCTGCTGAATGAGGCCAGGTCAATCTCCTTGCTCCGAGAGAACTTTCTTAACTCTTCAAAGAAGTAGCCAATTGAGAGTAAATCCTTCACCAACACATGTGGTATCTCCGCCATTATAGATCTCCCCGTGCCGCTGCGTGGTACCGTGAGATGCAGACCGGTCCAATAGTTGACCGGAACAAGCCGCAAAGAAAATGCGGACTCAAGATGGTGATAGACTGTGATCAGCGGGAGTCAAGCCCAGCACGCGGAGAACAATTGCGGGAGGGATGGGCAAGGAGTCCGATTCCCAATTGTTTGCATGATAACAGATCTTCACGAGCAAGACGAAACCTTTCTGAATTGTACTTGGGAATCCCCTCATTCAATCCTTCCTCTTCAGGTGCCAGGTCGATCATGGGGCCCTTATCGATGTCTTGAAGCAATGCGGATTCGAACCAACTGCCTCCAGTACCTGAAATTGAAAGCAAGGAAAAGCGAGACTTTATCCACGTTTCCCTCTGTCTCCTCTCAAGATTTTCGGAATTTAGGCATTGGCGTGCAAAGAAACGATGCACTGGCAGGATTTGGAATGCATATTTCTGAAGGTCGGTCTTGAGTTTGAGAGACAGGCCGAGATCATCGCTGCTATTCAAGACCAGGCATTGCACGCCCTATCGAGATGCCGGCATACAATGTGGGAGGTTCAAATCCTTTCTCGCCCACTATGAAAACAAAAGGGGGGCAACCCTGGTCAGGTGCGCCCCCTTTCAATTTCCGCACTTAATGAGGCAAAACCATCAAACGCACATCCACCCGCCCTTGCCGTCAGAGACCCACGTGCTCTTGGGAATCACCGTGTCGCTTCTGCCCAGGGCAGGAGAGGAACGGCCATAGAACACGACCTTATGGCCGTTCAGGCTTTGAGGGGAAGCATCGAAGATCAGACCTTGTTCGTTGATGTGAAAACTGGCGCTCTTGGGTGGCGCCCCAGGGGTTATGGGTGTTGGAACGGGCTCAATGCGAGAGTCGACCATCGGCAGATAGGACGATTCGACGACCCGGCCGTTCTCATCGATCTTGACGTGAAGTCGCTCGCTTTCCACCCTCTGTTCCATGTCTCCCTCCTTTCCTGATGTTCATAAACTGGATGGGACCAAAGCATGCCCGGCATGGTACTCCGAGGTTGTGACCGACCGTGCAGTTCACGCATAGAGCAGCGGGAGTCGGCGATGCGGTATCGTCTTTGGGAGGTGATCAGCAGGATGCAGTTGCCCGCGAGGTTCCTCGTGAAGTTCCGAAGCCAGGGGATTCGTGAGAGCACGGATGTTCACCCGCGTGGACCGCCGTTCAAAAGCTTTCATTCAAAAATATAACAGAGAAGTGACATCATATCAAAGGATCGATCTATTGAGTCATATAGCTGTGCGTAAGTAGGTCACTCAGTACGATTGACCACGACAATCCAATTATCGGGCCTGGGGGGAGCGAGACGGCAATCCCTGAGAAGGTGCTGACACTCAGGAACACCCAAGGGTGATTCTGACCTCGCCGAAGAAGCTTCCCGTCAGAATGCCAACTCTGCGAGGGAGCTCGAGCCGGGGTGCTGTGTCGTCATGATCGGCTGAAGCTAGGTATCGGCGACTGATCATGGAGCACACGGAATCCATTGAGGGTTTGTGGTTTGATGTGGTACTTTGTAGACAATATGAACGGTGGTTTTACATCTCCCCATTGCCGATCAACCCTCAATTGGAAACACATTCGATGGGGGGAACCTGGATAGTGAATGGAACCCAAGTGCTTCACGAGGGAAGGGCTATGTCCTTCAGTCTTTTTCCTAAATC
>CAZURN010000518.1:0-2029 GCA_964623165.1 uncultured Syntrophobacteraceae bacterium | reverse complement strand
ATGTCCACATCGGCTTCCTGGAAGTTGTAGTGGGACCACTCCACCTCCCCCATGTGGTGCACGTCCCCGTATGTGATATTCCCGCTCCAGGTGAGGTCGTACACGTTGTTGACCCCCTGAAGGTACATGGCGATGCGCTCAAGGCCGTAGGTGAGTTCAACGCAGACGGGGTTCAGAGGGATGCCCCCCACCTGCTGGAAATAGGTGAACTGGGTGATCTCCATGCCATCGAGCCAGACCTCCCAACCGAGCCCCGAAGCTCCGAGGGTGGGGGATTCCCAGTCGTCCTCCACGAAACGGATGTCGTGGTCCAGGGGATCGATGCCGAAACTCTTGAGGGATTCCAGGTAAAGGCCCTGGGAGTCGGGTGGGGAAGGCTTGATGATGACCTGGTACTGGTAATAGTGCTGGAGTCGATTGGGGTTTTCGCCGTAGCGGCCGTCGGTGGGTCTTCGGGAGGGCTCAACATAGGCGACCTTGTAAGGTTCCGGACCCAAGACCCGCAAGAATGTTGCCGGGTTGGACGTGCCGGCCCCGACTTCCAGGTCGTAAGGTTGCTGAATGACACAACCTCGGTCGGACCAAAACTTATCCAGGGAAAGGATCAATTCCTGAAATGTCATACGTGGCTCCTCTAACAGTCTGTAACTTCCAGGGTTGGTGCTTGGCCGGAAGATGCAGGAAGGAGGTTCGGCGCATGGAAGATCATGAGGAACTTAGTAAAATTCCTGCAAAATCCACTCGAAGAATACGTCTATAACGGTTGACATTTTGTGCTGTCAAGGGAAAAACCCGGGGTTTGGCAGGAGGCGGGGAGCTGGTTGAAGAGAGCCATTTCACGGCAGGAATGAAATGGCTCGGGGATGACTGGCGCAAGAAACCGACAAGGCGTTGAGGTCTTTCAATTGGGCCTTGACATGTATCTGGCGCATTGTGCCAGGATGGACAGGACCTCAAAGGGTTGCTCGATCTCGGGAAACGTGGCCACCCCCCGCGGTTCGAGGAAAGCCTTGCATTCCTCATTGAATCGCCTGTCCCCGCTGAAGGAGATGAGCACGGGTTTCTCTGGGTACCTTTCTGCGAGTTCCACAACGAAATCATACGAAGGAATGCCCGTGTCCTCGGTGAGCATGAGGATGGCCACCACAGCGTCCACGTTGGAGTCCTTGAGGACTGCTTCCATGCCTTCCCTGTAACCGAATTCAACCCCGCGCACGGAAGCTGCGGCCCAGATGTCGACGGGGTTTCTCATGCGGATGAAGGGAGGACTGATCTCCTGGAGCCTCTGGACGGTTTCCGGTGTGAGATCGGGCACCTGGAGGTCGAGTCGCACGCAAAGGTCGGCAAGCGACACCAGCATCGCTCCAGAGGGGGCCAGAAAGGAGACCCGGTTGCCTTTGGGGGGGTGAGTCACTGAAAGGGCCTTCCCCGCCAGGACCAGGTGGGTGTAATCATGGATGCGGACGACGCCGGCCTGACGCAGCAGCCCGTCCACCAGACGGTCCTCTGCGGCCATGGCCGCCGTATGAGCCACGGCTGCGTGTTTTCCCGCCTCCGTGGCACCGCTTTTGAGCGCAATGATGGGTTTTCTGCGGCTCACTTTGCCGGCCACTTCCAGGAATCGCCGCGGTCGTTTGATGCTCTCGAGGTACATGATGACGGCGTTGGTCTCGGGGTCGTCCCCAAGGAATTCCAGTGCATCACTCTCGTCGATGTCGATCTTGTTCCCAAGGCCGATGACACGCGCCACGCCGAAGTGCTCTGCAGTGAGGATGTGCTTCATGGTGTGGGTGGCAAAATTGCCTGTCTGGGCAATATAGGAAACGCTGCCCCGGCGGATTTCCCCCAGGGGGAAAAAGGTTGAGGTGAATCGATGGGGTGTCGAAGTATGCCCGGAGGTGTTGGGTCCCAGGGCCCGGATGCCGTATCGGCGGAGGATGTCCACAATGTCGGCCTGGATCCTGGCCCCATCTTCATCGACTTCGGCGAATCCCCCGGCCGACAGCACCACATGACGTATCCCCCTCTC
>CAZURN010000517.1:0-2035 GCA_964623165.1 uncultured Syntrophobacteraceae bacterium | reverse complement strand
GGCTGCCGCCATTCCCGCTGTTGTTGGTTACAACCAGTTCTCCAATCGCATACGGATGATTGAAAGCGAGATGAATCACTTTTCGGCCGAGTTTCTGAATCTATTAAAAAGGGACCTCATGCGCAAGTCAAAGCAGGATGATGCAGTCGCCGAGCCGGTGCGGCTCGCTGTGCAGGAATGACCATTGGGGAAATCTGATCCGTTTTGAGACAGGAACGGTGCATAGGGGTGAGAACGCGACACAGGGGTTATTTTTGAGATCGTATGGCGCCAGTGACGGGGGCACCGGCCGGAGTGCAGGAAAGAGAATAGGGGAGTTGGCATATGGGCATGCAGATCAACGGCAGTGGTTCCAATTCGCAGATGGTGTCCGAAATCAACGTGACGCCGTTTGTGGATGTGATGCTCGTTCTTCTGATCATCTTCATGGTGACGGCGCCCATGATGACCCAAGGGATTGACGTGAGGCTTCCGGAGAGTTCGGCGCCCGCAATTCCCTCGGACGAGGAACGGCTTGTGGTTTCGGTGACTCAGGAACGAAAGATATACATCAACGATCATGCCGTGGAGTTGGAGTCTCTCGGATCGAGAATCGCCGCCATTCATCAAAATCAGCAGAACCAACGGGGCGTCTTCCTGAGGGCAGATGAGAAGATTCCGTACGGGTATGTTGTTCAGGTGATGGGAATTATCAAACAGGCTGGCGTTGATCAGATCGGTATGGTCACCGAGCCTCTCAAATCTTCTGGAAAGTCTTCAGGCAAATGACTGGGGAAGACCTGAAGTGACCCACGGATGGAGAGAGGATTATCCCATGGAATCGTTTGCCCTGACAGAACAAAGAATTTCCAGGGGAGAACTGGTTGCAGGTCTTGGCGGTTCAGTTCTTGTGCACTTGCTAGTACTCGCGGCTGCATTGTTTTCTGCCTGGGTCATGCCCGGAAAGGCCATGCAAACGCCTTATTTTTCAGTTAATCTCGTTAGTCTCCAAGATCTTGGTCCAGGCTTCTCCGGCGCCTTGAAATCCCCGGGGGATTCGACCGTCGCTTCTGCGAAAAGCCAGGATGGTGCCAAGTCAACCAGTGCAACGCATACGAATTCTGCTCCGGTTGTGCCCGTGAAGCGGCTCAAGATGGATGATCCCGTCGCGAAGACCGAACCCGAGATCAAGAAGCTCCAGAGCGCCGAGGTGCCTAAGGCTATGGAGAGCATTGCCAGTTCGGCGGCGGTGGAGAAACACCTCGATAAGCTCATCACCAAACCGAAACTCCAGCCGAAGCCCGCTGCCATCACGCAATCCTCGAGGGACGCGAGTGAAAAGGAGCCGACTGGCCAAGAGAGAGCCGCACAGGGTGGGTCGAATGACGATCAGAAAGCCAACCGCAACGCGGGGGGCAAGGCTGGAGGTCAGGGAGGAGCGAGCGGCGGATCCGAGGGGAGCCCGTCGGGCAGTGTTGATGGGAGCGGGCGAGTGGCTTCCGCACTTCTGGGCATGTACGGGAACCGGGTGAAAGAGGCCATCAACAGGGAATGGGCCATGCCTGAAACACTCAAGCCGCATGGCCTTGAAGCGAGACTGATCGTCGTGGTGAACAGGGATGGCAAGGTGCTCGACTTGCGGGTCGAGAAGTCGTCCGGCAACTCCCTATTCGACGAATCAGCCGTCCGGGCAGTGCGTCGCGCGTCGCCACTTCCAGCCCTGCCTCCGGTCATCGCCGATCCTACGATGGACATCGCTATTCGGTTCAGGCCGGAAGGTCTCTCTTGACACCCGTGTATTGAAAGGAAACTCCCTTGATGACGCGACCGAACATGAAATGCTTGTTCCTCTCTGCTCTCTGCTTCATGTGTGTTTCCTTATCCATCGGATGGGATCACAATGCTTGGGCCCAACGCCTTTCTATCGACATCACCCAGCCCAGCTTCAAGCGCATACCCGTAGCCGTTCCCGATTTCAAGCACCTGAGTGCCGAGCAGACTCAACTGGCTCGGGAAATGAGCGAAGCGCTTTCAAACGACCTCGAGTACTCGGGGG
>CAZURN010000516.1:0-2038 GCA_964623165.1 uncultured Syntrophobacteraceae bacterium | reverse complement strand
CTGGGATTACCAGGCCTGGCTTCAGAAGACCTGCCTGGAGATCATGAGGCGGTTCAAAACTGAGGGCATCGAATTCGCCTTCCCGACGCAGACCCTTTACCATATGACTGAGAACGGAAAAGAGGCTGCGGCCCGGTCTTCAGTGAGATCAACCAGTGAGGCTTAAGGTCGATTGGTAAGAATACCCGTCAAACATGTTTGGCCGGGTGAAGGGCTGGATCCAGGGATGCAGCATGCCGGATTCCAGGTGAAGCAAGGAAGGACGGCAGGTCTAAGGATCACCATATGGCCTCATTGGGGAGACTTTGAAGTCTTCTCATTCCCCATCGGAAGGGAGGGCTGAGGGCTGGGGCGCTCCAAGCGGCTTCCCACTCACCCAACCATCTCCCGGAGAGAGATGAGATGAGATGATTGCCGCGCCCATGAGCTCCCAACGCTTCTATGGGACACCGGCCAGGCCCTGGGCGGATGAACTGCCTGCTCAAAGCGTTTTGGGGCAAGTGGGGGGTCGTCATTTTGCCGCCGGTCTCAAAGGGAACCCTTGGATGACGGAACTGTGAGGCGCCTCGGTTCGAGGCGCGTTGCGTCGTCGAGAGCCCTTCCCCACGCCTTGAAGACAGCTTCGAGAATGTGGTGCGTGTTACTCCCTCGAAGGGCCTTGATGTGTAAGGTCACACCTCCGTGATGGCTGAATGCCCGAAAAAACTCGGGAACCAGTTCTGTCTCAAACTCTCCTACTCGGCTGGGAAGCGGAGGCACGTCGTAAACCAGAAAGGGGCGGTTGGACAAGTCAAGGGTGACCGCCGCACAGGCTTCGTCCATGGGCACCACTGCGTGGCCGTAACGCGTGATGCCCTTGCGATCCCCCAAGGCCTGGCCAAGAGCTATACCGAGACATATCCCCAGGTCTTCCACTGTGTGGTGGCCATCGATTTCCAGGTCTCCCCGGGCGCGGACCAGAAGATCGAAGAAGCCATGGACAGCGAAGAGAGTCAGCATGTGGTCGAGGAACGGCACGCCCGTGGCCAGTTCGGCGTTCCCCTGTCCGTCCACGCTAAGTTCGACCCTGATCTCTGTTTCCTTTGTCTTTCGCTCCACCTGTCCTCTTCTCGATTCTGTTGTCATGGTTCGTTTTTCCATCGGGGGGTTAGGGTGATTCGGCCAATTGAAGTACCCAGCCGACCAAGCAGCACTTGCTGTCATGGGACAGCCTTGGACCTCCAGATGCGCCTTTGGACATTGATGGTCCACACACAGGGCAGGTTGATCGCGAGCAATCCTCCAAACACGATGGTGATGAGGATGGCAAAGCCCAGACAGATCCACGCCATGGTCGCATAGCCCGCCTGCCTTCCAAAAACAAGCGCGAGAGAAGCAAGGAAGCGGTGAAGCACCAGGAGCAAACCAAAGACCAGTTTGAAATGCTCTCAGGCATTGGTCTTCCATTCGCCCACCTGCGCTGTTCCGCTTCCGCCAATTCCACCGGCAGATCAGCATTACCCGAGCTGCGACCCGGGTTTCAGCCCCACATCTTTCGCCCACTGGGATGCCGGCAGTTTTCCGAGTCTGCCTGGGCGCACCCCGCTGACCACAGCACGAGCCCCATCAAGGGCTACGTGAATGCCAGACTCGTCAACCTTCAAGACGCGTCCAGGTTCTGCACTCTGGGGTTCCATGAAGAGCTTGGCGCCGTAAACCCTGAGCTTCTCGCCTTTCCACAGCGTATACGCCCCCGGTTGGGGGTCACAGCCTCGGATGAGGTTGCTGACGGCGTGGGGATTCAGAGTCCAGTCGATGGCGGCCACCCGGTCATCGCACAGTGGTTCGTAGGTTGCAGCCGATTCATCCTGTGAAATCCTCGGCGCCCTGTCTTCCCGGATTAGGGCCACCGACTCCAGGATGGCATCAATCCCCATTGGAAACAGTCGATTGAAATAGAGGGATCCCGTCGTGTCCTCAGGGCCGATCTCAATCTCCTTCTGGAGGAGAATGGGGCCGGTGTCGATGCCCCCGTCAGGCCAGAAGATGGTGAGTCCCG
>CAZURN010000515.1:0-2038 GCA_964623165.1 uncultured Syntrophobacteraceae bacterium | reverse complement strand
ATCCGGCCGAAGCTCCTCCTGCTGGACGAACCTGCCGCAGGCATGAATCCCCAGGAAACGATGGAGCTCATGGACCTTCTGCGTCAGCTCCGAGAGAAGTACTCTCTCACCATGCTGCTCATCGAACACGACATGAAATTCGTCATGAGGCTGTGCGAAAGGATCAAGGTGCTAGACTACGGAAACACCATTGCGGAAGGCTCTCCCGCCGATATCCAAGGCGACCCGGAGGTCATCAAAGCTTACCTGGGGAGCCAACAACATGCTTGAGGTGGAAGGACTCCACGTTTTCTATGGCGGCATCCATGCCCTCAAGGGAGCTCACCTGAAGGTGGAGGAGGGACAGATCGTCACCCTCATCGGCGCCAACGGAGCGGGGAAGAGCACGGCGCTCAGGACCATTGTGGGACTCGTGAAGCCCAAATCCGGGACCGTCCGGTTCAATGGCGAGGATCTCACGCGACTCCAGACCCATGAAGTCATTAAACGGGGCATCGCCATCAGCCCGGAAGGGCGCAAGGTATTCGCCAACCTGACCATCCTTGAAAACCTGGAACTTGGCGCATACATCCGGGACCAAGAGACCTTTGACAGCCAGCTCGACAGGGTTTACTCCCTCTTTCCCCGTTTGCGGGAACGGAGTAAGCAGCTTGCCGGTACACTGAGCGGCGGCGAACAGCAGATGCTTGCCCTGGGGCGGGCCCTAATGAGCCGTCCGCAGCTCGTGCTCCTCGATGAGCCTTCCCTGGGTCTCGCACCGCTGGTGGTTGAGGAAGTGTTCAGAATTATACAGACAATCAACCAGGAAGGGGCTACAATTCTGCTCGTGGAGCAGAATGCCATGGCGGCTTTGCAGATCGCCCATTACGCCTACGTCCTGGAGACAGGCAGGGTCACGTTGGAGGGAACCGGGCAGACGCTCCTCGAAGACGAACGGGTTCGAAAGGCCTACCTCGGGGAATAGTCACAAGGAGCTCGGCCGGGGTCACCGTCCTGCGATGCAGCAATTGAGCATTTTTCACAGCCATGGGGACAAGGATCTGAAGGCCAACGCGCCTCTTGCGGAAAGAATGCGCCCTCGGCGCATCGAGGAATTCCTGGGACAATCACACCTCCTCGGTCCTGGCAAGATACTGGATCGCATTCTGCGCAATCAACAGCTTCAGTCCATCATCTTCTGGGGTCCCCCAGGCAGCGGCAAGACCACACTGGCAGGAATCATCGCTTCCCAAACCGGCGCTCACCTGATCTCTCTCTCCGCCGTCATGGCGGGAACGCGTGAGATCCGCGCGGCCGTCGATGAAGCCCGGAACCGATGGACCAGGGAAAGACGGCGCACCTGGCTCTTCATGGACGAAATCCACCGGCTCAACAAGGCCCAGCAGGACACTCTGCTTCCTCATGTGGAGCACGGAACCATCCTGCTTCTGGGAGCCACCACAGAAAACCCTTCGTTTGAAATCATCAGACCTTTGCTTTCCAGGGCCCAGGTCTTGGTCCTGGAACCCCTGTCGGAGACAGGTCTCTCGGCCCTCATCGACGGAACCCTTGCGGATGGGGACCGCGGACTCGGAAAACACCCGGCTCGACTGACCGAGGAGGCCCGATTCCACCTCATTTCTGCATCGGGGGGTGATGCACGTGTGCTCTTGAACGCGTTGGAAATTGCGGTCATGACCACTCCACCCTCCGAGGACGGAATCCGACATGTGGACCTGGATACCGTCAGCGAAGCCCTTCAGAGACGCGCGGTCCACTATGACAAGGGAGGAGAGGAGCACTTCAATCTCATCTCGGCTCTCCACAAGAGTGTTCGAGGCAGTGATCCGGACGCAGCGCTCTATTGGCTTGCCCGCATGCTCGACGCCGGCGAGGACCCGCTCTACATCGGCAGGCGGTTGGTGCGCATGGCAACTGAAGACGTGGGACTCGCCGATCCTTTTGCCCTTGTCCATGCCATGAGCGCCGTTCAGTCGTATGAATTTCTCGGAAGCCCCGAAGGAGAGCTGGGGCTGGCTCAGACCGTGGTGTATCTTGC
>CAZURN010000514.1:0-2049 GCA_964623165.1 uncultured Syntrophobacteraceae bacterium | reverse complement strand
GATTCCAAGTCGTTTCTGAGCTTTCCCGATGTCTCTCCAGAAGCCATCCGCTTGAAAATGTTTGCGTAGAAATTGGACTCTTCGATGGTCAGAGCCAGATCAACATCGCGCCTACGGCCGAAGACTGCCGCCTGAAGCTCATTTTCCGCCCCTGCCGTGATGTCATTGAGGGAAAATGGAAGGCTCTCGACAAGGCGTGCCGGGGATGAGATGTCGATCTGCATCGCCTCGATGATTCGCCCCATGGACTGAGGGGTATCCGCTCGGCCGTCATTCATCATTGGCCAGCGGCTCTCGCCCCCTAATGTCTGAACGGGTGTCATGCTTCCCTCCGTCTGCAGTGTTTCCATTGACCTCCTCCACCGTTTGGCCGCGGGCTAACTCCATCACGCGCAGGAAGCCTAACGCCACAACAGGGCAGAACGGCGAAGATCATGTTACCTTTTTGTGAAAATTGGCTCTGCGTCATCACATCACCGAACTTTCCGGCGGGTTGAATCCGCAACCTTTCGAAATGATAAATGAAGTCACCGAAACTTAACGCTTCCTTCACATGTCTGTAACACAAGGACTCTATAGTCCCGCACCAGTATCGAAGCGGGGGCGTCCGAAGACGGCAAGCCGGAATAACATGAACTGCTCGGGCGGGAAATGAGCGCATCAATCCACACAAGGTCGAAGGGAATGCCAGTCAACGATGCCATCGACCATGGCGAAATCAAGTGCCCTCAGTGTCATTCGGAGGCCCTTTACAGATATGGCAGAACGAAGAATGGTAAACAGCGCTTCATTTGCATCGTTTGCAACAGGCAGTTCTGCCTGAAACCGAACATTCCTCGTACTGCTTCGAAACCCACCTGTCCCAAGTGCGGCAGTGCCATGCATGTCTACATGAGGATGAGGGAACTTGGCATCACCAGGTTCAGGTGTTCCCAATACCCAATGTGCAGAACATACAGCAAGCGGCGAACGGAATAGGAGGAGAATGCCAATGAGCACCTACATCCACAATGTGCCCGGCAGGCTGCGCGTGAGGATTCCTCATATGAAGCGAAGCCAGAGCACGGCGGAAGAGCTTCAAAGGATCCTAAACCAGATAGAAGGGGTAGATTCCACGGCGGTGAATACGCTCACTGGAAGCATCGTCATCAACTATGACCATCGTCTCACAGGGCCCAATCGAATCCTCAATGCCCTCAGGTTGAAGGGCTACGTGGACCCGTCCATGGGCACGACGACAACCGACGAGGTCATCGAAAACGCCGTTTCAAAGGCCGGGGGAGTCTTGGGGAAGGCCTTGCTGGGCCTCCTGGTGGAGAAGACTTTCGAGGGGTCGGCACTGTCTCTTCTCACCGTGCTCATCTAGAGGTCAGACCGAATCTGAGGGGATGGTTCGGTTCAGGTATTTGGAATAATCCTTCACGACGGGCTCGTAGGTGTCGTTGATGAGGGGCGAAGAAATCAGGAAATCCGCCGTCGACCGATTGCAGGCGATGGGCACATTGTAAACCACCGCAATGCGTAGCAGCGCCTTCACGTCCACATCGTGGGGGTGGGGCTGCATGGGATCCCAGAAAAAGATCACGATATCGATTCTTCCTTCCGCAATCATGGCACCGAGTTGCTGATCGCCTCCAAGCGGTCCTGATTTGAGCTTGGTGACCACGCACTCAGTGTCCTCCCGAGACGTTTCCCTCTTTTCTCTCGCCATGGTTCTCTCCACGAGTCTTCCCGTCGAACCCGTGCAAATGAGATGATGCTCCGAGAGAATGTCGCAATTCCATTGAACCCATTCGACAAGATCTCTCTTCCGATTGTCATGGGCCACCAAAGCAATGTTCTTTACCACATGCACAATGTTTCTCCTCTATTAGGCACTGAGCAGCTTCTGTAATCTCGATAGGGAATTGCCCAAACGCACAACTTCATCGTGTTCCCCTTGCCCCTCGTTGCTTACCCGCTGAAATGAGCTCCCGGGTGCGAGGCCGAGGCCGTCATGTCTTGCCTTTTCAATGCTGCGCCCTCTTCGCTCGAGGCATCTTCTGCAGT
>CAZURN010000513.1:0-2057 GCA_964623165.1 uncultured Syntrophobacteraceae bacterium | reverse complement strand
CAAAAAATGGATCCGGAGGTGCGGATCGGGGGGGTCGTCCTCAACCACGTTGCAGGGAAGAGGCATGAAAAGGTGCTGCGCGGCTCCATTGAAAGCTGCTGCGGGGTGCCGGTCCTTGGGGTGATTCCCAAGCAGGCTGCCAATTTTTTCCCCGAGCGCCATCTGGGACTTGTGCCGCATCAGGAATCGGCCAATTCCATGGAGGCCATGGATCACGCAGCAGGGATGGCAAAGGAATTTCTGGATCTGGAAGCCCTTCTGCGCCTGTCCAGAGAGGCTGAGACCCTGGGGGCGCCCCTCACGTCCATGGCCAAGGGGCGCGGTGTTATGCCCGGCGGTCCACCAGTCATCGGGGTTTTGCGGGATGCGGCCTTCCAGTTTTATTATCCCGAGAATTTGGAAGCCCTCGAGGAGAGCGGTGCCGTTCTCCAAGAGATTTCAAGTTTTGAGAGAAAGCCTCTCGCTGCGTTGGACGCTCTGTATGTGGGTGGGGGATTTCCCGAGACACACCTGGAAGTCCTTGCAGAGAATTGGGAATTCCGGGAATCCCTGAGGCTGGAAATCGAGGCCGGGCTCCCTGTATACGCGGAATGCGGCGGGCTCATGTTTCTATGCAGGGAGATTCTCCGTGGGGAGAGTTCGTTTCCCATGGCGGGAGTGTTTCCTTACAGTGTGGTGATGGAGTCAAAGCCCCAGGGGCACGGTTACGTGGTCATGGAGTGTGCCGGGTGGAACCCCTATTTTTCGATTGGAGCGGAAGTGAAAGGGCATGAGTTCCATTATTCACGTATCCTTGGCCCCGATGCGACCACTCCTTTTGTGTTCAAATTGACGAAAGGACATGGAATAGTAGCAGGGCGAGATGGATTGTGCTATAGGAATGTCCTGGCGAGTTATGCGCACATCCATTCTGTCGGCGGTTCTGGTTGGGCGGAGGCCATGGTGGCTGCCGCCTTGAAGCACAAGCTGGAACGGTCGGGGAAGTCACTCAGTCCAAAAGGTGATGCTGAACGACGCATGACTGGGAAGCAAGGTTATTTAACCGCAGTTTGAAAGGAGGAAACATCGATGGCAACAGTTGAATTCAAAGGCAAGAC
This sequence comes from uncultured Syntrophobacteraceae bacterium, assembly GCA_964623165.1. Lineage (GTDB taxonomy): Bacteria > Desulfobacterota > Syntrophobacteria > Syntrophobacterales > Syntrophobacteraceae > JAAYUJ01. The sequence continues at coordinate 960 of CAZURN010000513.1, read as the reverse complement.
GTTTGAACTGGATGAAGACGGATTCATCAGCAGCTTCGAGCAATGGTGCCCAGAGTGGGTTGATTATGTGAAGAACTCCGAAGGAATCGCGGAGCTGACCGAGGAGCACTGGAAGGTCATCCACGTGCTCCAGGATTACTACAAGAAGCACGGCATTGCCCCCATGGTGCGGATTCTCACCAAGGTGACGGGCTACAAGCTGAAGTACATCTATGAGCTCTTTCCCTCCGGACCGGGCAAAGGGGCCTGCAAAATGGCCGGACTGCCCAAGCCGACTGGTTGCGTTTAGTCGTACTTTGTGGGAGCTTCAGGGGCGGGGTTTCTCGCCCCACCCCTGAAGGCTCTTCAGCACTTCCATCTGCAGTGTCGGCTGAGGACTCTGCAGACACCACGCGTGCGGTCTGCCACGTTCTTTCCAGTAAGAAGAACATTTGGGATCGCCCGCAAGGTTTACATGTTTGGCGTATGGAGCCGGCGCTTTCTCGCCGCCGGCAAGCAGTTGAATCTGGCCTTCTCATGTTGCCCTCTGCCCCGATGATTCCCGCGCCGTTTTCCAGGGAGCACTTTCATCCGCATAAAACCGCATGATACCATGCAATGCTGTCGAGTTGGTGTTCCGATCCTGAGCTTTCATATTCGGTTGACATTGAGATCGAAATCGGGTTACCTAGGCGTAGCTTGGGGATGAAGAGGGCTGAAGGGGCTCTGTTCCCCCGATAGAGCAGGCCAGGGATGCGAGAGAGGATTTCAAGCGACTACGGAGGAGTGCAAAATGTTCAAAGTTACAGTTAACAAGGACAAGTGTACCGGTGATGCCGAATGTGTCGATGTATGCCCTGTGGATGTCTATGAACTGGTCGACGGAAAGGCGGATCCTGTGAATGAAGAAGAGTGCCTCGGCTGTGAGAGCTGTGTTGAGGTGTGTGAACAGGGTGCCATCACGGTAGAGGAAGTGTAAGA
>CAZURN010000512.1:0-2058 GCA_964623165.1 uncultured Syntrophobacteraceae bacterium | reverse complement strand
GCGACTATCGGTATTCTGTCCTCCTCATGGTGCTGGCGAGGCTCCTTCGTGAGGGGTGGACATCCGAAGAAGAAATCGCGGCGTTGAGGGAAAACAAGAAGCGGCGCATCCGCTCCATACTAGGTATCTGAAGGTGGTCCCGCGACCGGGGCTCTTCCGCCAAACCCATGTGTGACGCCTTTTCCTCCTGATGTTCAGCGAGACACCAAGCATGATGAAAATCGCTCACTTTGACTGCTTTTCCGGGATCAGCGGTGACATGATTTTGGGTGCCCTGGTGGATCTGGGGGTTCCCATCGAGGTGCTCCGCGATGGACTCAGGAGACTCCCCCTCGCAGGATATTCCATCAGCGCCAAGCGAGAGATGCGGGGAGCCATCGCGGGCACGCGGATCGTGGTGGAAGCGGAACCGCAGCATTCCCATCGTCACCTGGAAGACATTCGCAATCTCATTGGCTCCAGTTCCACCTTGAGCGATTTCGTCAAGGGAAAGAGCATCGCGGTATTCGACCGCCTTGCCCGGGCGGAATCCAGGGTGCATGAGGTCCCTCTCTCCCAGGTGCATTTCCACGAGGTGGGCGCGGTGGATTCCATCGTCGACATCGTGGGAAGCCTCCTTGCCCTGGAACACCTCTCCATCGACAGGATCACGTCCTCTCCCGTGCCCATGGGACGAGGGTTCGTGCACACCGACCATGGACTCCTTCCCGTGCCGGCCCCGGCCACGGTTTTGCTCCTTACAGGGATCCCCGTTTATGACAACGGCGTCGAGAGAGAATTGGTCACACCCACGGGCGCGGCTGTGCTGGCGACGCTGGCAGAATCCTTCGGCACCGTCCCAAGCATGATCCTGAGAGGGACAGGTTATGGGGTCGGGTCCCATCCGGCGTCGGACCCACCTAATCTCCTGAGGGTCCTGGTCGGTGATTCAGAGATCCATCTACATGGTCGGCGACTGCTCATGGTCGAGACCCACATCGACGACATGAACGCCGAAATTTACGAATTCGTCATGGAGGAACTCTTCAGGGTGGGGGCCCTGGACGTGAGCCTCGTTCCCGTGCAGATGAAGAAGAACCGACCCGCCGTGCTCCTGCGGGTTCTTGTGGAGCCGGCCTTGAAGCAGCAGATTCTTGTCGTGCTCTTTCGCGAGACAACGACCCTGGGGGTACGCATCCAGGATGTGGAGCGACTGGAACTCCCTCGCGAGACCGGAACGGTGGAAACGCCCTACGGACCCTGCCGGGTAAAATGGGCAGAAGCCCCTGACGGAGACGTGCGCGTGACCCCGGAATATGAAGACTGCAAGCGTCTTGCCCGGGAAAAACGGGTTCCAATACGCAAGGTTTACGAGGAGGCAATCCTTTGCAGCAATTCGACTCAATGGAACCGGGCCAGGTCTTCGGATCCCTGATCACGATTGGTGACGAAATCCTACTGGGAGACATCCTCAACGGCAATGCCCACCACATTGCCCATGAACTGCGCTCCCACGGGTTCCAACTTGTGAGAATCCTCACCGTCGGGGATCAGGAGTCGGCCATCGTGGCAGCCCTCCGGCAATGTCTGGAGGACAGTCGGTTCCTGGTGGTGACGGGTGGCCTTGGCCCGACGGAAGACGACCGGACTCCCGACTCCGTTGCCAAAGCCTTTGGCAGGCCCCTCGAAGTCGATCAGACATACATGGCATGGCTCAGGAACCGCCTCGCTGAAACCGGGAGAACCTGGAATGATGCCGTCGGAAAGATGGCCTTTCTGCCGCGGGGGTCCGTCAAGCTTGGGGTCGGAATGGCGGGCTTTTCCCTGGAGCATAACGGTGTCCCTTGCTACTTCCTCCCAGGTGTTCCCCACGAGATGCGCACGCTCATGGCGACGCTCGTGATCCCGGATCTCGAGAGCCGCTTCCCACGTCGCTTCAAGTGCGTCAAGGACTTCTTGAGGATCCAGGAACTGTTCGAATCGGAGATTGCTGAACGCCTCGCGGGATTCGATGCGGGAGAATTCGGCGTGGAAATTGGCTACCTGCCGCAAGGCCCCGAGGTGTGGTTGACGTTTTTC
>CAZURN010000511.1:0-2074 GCA_964623165.1 uncultured Syntrophobacteraceae bacterium | reverse complement strand
GACGAGGGCACCGAAACATCCGGCCGCAAATCCCAGGCTGATGCGACGAATCAAGATCTGCATGGCGGCTCGCGAGTGGATCAGGTTCTGTCACAATTGTTCCAGGCTGCGAAAAGCAAGTTGATAACACAAGATGAAAGTTTTATAAAGCCTTGTCAAAAAAAGCTCCGTAATGATCTGCAGCTAGAGGGTTCCGTGGATCTGAGCGTCAGGGAAGCCGCCCGCATCCTCAAAGTCACTGAAACGACCGTTCGCGGTTACATCGCTTCGGGAAGACTGCCTGCCCTGAGAAAAGGCCGCCAGACCTTGATCTCCGGGAAAGACCTCGAAGCGTTTCGCTGTCACCCACCGGAACACACCGAGGCGGGAGAAGCCCCCACGTCGCTTGCCCAGGATGGCCGTATTCCACCGGATGGAATCCAGGCCATCCTCGCTCGAATGTCCGCAATCGAGGAGCGGCTCGAACATTTCAAGGCTCTCATGACGGAAAATGGCCGGCTTGCCGAAGAACTCCGTCAAAAAGAACGGGCCCTTACGGTTGCGCAGGCTGAGTTGGAGAGGGTCCGCCATCAGATGGAGGTCCAGCGGGTTGACCATGAGAGGGAACTGGAAGCCCAAGGCAGGGCGTTCCAGGAGAAGTGTTCCCTTCTGGAAAAGGAAACCGCGGAGACCATTGCCAAGGAGCGGGAGCATCTGGAGAACCAACTGAGCCAGGAAAGGCACCTTTGGGCCGAGCGGTTGGCCAGGGAGAAGGAGAGTTTCACTCAGAGACTCCTCGAGTTGCAGCGCCAGGAGGGTTTTTGGTCCAGGTTGATGAAGATGATGACCTGGAGCTGATTCCTTGGGGCACGGCACCGAAGCCCCGTGTTTCCGCCGATCGGGTCCTGGGTCAGCAGGAATTCCCCGCATATTCTGCTCCTCCCGGACTTTTTCCACGAGTGTTTCTATTGAAGGCAGGAAATGAAAGGATGTCCAAGCCATGCCCTCAATGAAAGAGAGGCTGCAACAGCTTATTCTGGAACACGCTTTTCAGTTTTCCCAAACCCCTTCCTTCAAGCTTGTTCACGGAGGCATGAGCCAGTATTACTTCAACTGCAAGATGGTCACCCTGGATCCCGAGGGGCAGGTCCTGATCGGGAATCTGATCTACCAGGCGGTGAAGGATGTCCGTGTGCAAGCGGTGGGCGGGCTGACCCTTGGGGCGGACCCCATGGCCAATGCAACTGCATACGCATCCTGGCTTCTGAACGATCCAATCCAGGCTTTCGTGGTCCGCAAGAAGCAGAAGGATCATGGCGCGGGGAGACTCATCGAGGGAAAGGTGAAACCTGGGGACCGGGTTGCCGTGCTGGACGATGTGATCACCACCGGAGGCTCCACTCTGCAGGCCATTGCCGCATGCCGGGATTTCGGTCTTCAGGTGGTGAAGGCGGTGGTCCTGGTGGACCGCCAGGAAATGAACGGCAGGGAGAACATCCTGAAGGAAGTCCCTAACGTGGAGGCACTGATCACTCGTGACGAGATCGTGGATCTCTATCGCAAGACGCTTGCCTGATGAACCAACAATCCGGGGGAAGACGGCTACCGGGTGGGCAGGCCAGGAAGCTGTAGCTTTGGGCATCCTGCCCGTGTATTGTCCAGGGCGATCCCAAATCATTCCGAACCCATGGTTGGCGGACCTCCGTCGCAGGGTCCTCTGGGGGGGAGCGATCTCCGTCATGCTATCATGTCACGGACGTTGGCCTCTTCTCAGCCCCATGCTCGGCCAAGACCTTGCCAAGTCTTCGAATCCAGACTCTTGAGGAGTGCCAAAACAAGCCGCAGGGCGCTCAGGTAGTCGTCCAGGTGGATGATGCTGTTGTGGGTGTGGATGTAACGAGCCGGCACGCCGAGAACAACAGTGGGGACACCTTGTCCGTGGATCTGGATGGCCCGGGCGTCCGTGGCTCCGCTCTTCCTCACAGCCACCTGGTGGGGAATTCCTTCTGACTCGGCGACTGCCAACGCATGTGCGACAAAAGCCGGGTCCAGGATGGCCGAGGGATCCTGCACGCGGATCTGCACTCCCCGCCCA
>CAZURN010000510.1:0-2075 GCA_964623165.1 uncultured Syntrophobacteraceae bacterium | reverse complement strand
GGCAGCAAGCAGCGGCAGCTCAAGACCTACCTTCCCATGTGGGAGGAGCGCCCCCTCAGCTGGAAAAGGGGCAAGATCCTCGGTGTTTTCGAGATCATCCAGGACATTTCCCGCGACTACGATGTCATCCAGCGGTTTCAGCTCATTGTGGCCACGAGCTTCCTGATTTTTGTGAGCATTCTTTTCACGGCCATCTTCATCATCGCGCGACGAGCAGAACGCATCATCTCCGCAAGGGCGGCTGAAAGGATCAAGTTGGAAGAGCAACTCCACCAGTCGGAACGACTCGCCTCGCTTGGCGAGATGATCGCCGGAGTCTCCCACGAGATTCGCAACCCTCTCGGGATCATCCGCAGCACTGCCGAGCTTCTGCACCAGAGAACCGGCGACGAGAGACAAAAGCGGTTCACTTCCATCATCGTGGAGGAAGCCACCCGTCTCAATGATATCCTGACGGAGTTCCTGGACTTTGCCCGGCCGAAGAAGCTGAAACCCACCAAGTGCAGGATCGAAGAGGTCCTGGATCGCAATCTCAGGATCTTGGAAGCGGAGTGTCAAAAGCTCGGCGTCCAGGTCGAGAGGGACTACCAAACGGGCATCTACGCCATGGACGCTGACTGCGATCTCCTTTACCGGGCACTGGTGAACCTGTTTGCCAACGCGCTTCAAGCCATGCCCCACGGCGGAAAACTCCGTGTCCAGACGGCACTCGCCAACGGCAGGAACGGGTCCGGCGAGGTGGAACTGAGGATCCAGGACAGCGGCCACGGGATTCCAACAGATGTGCAGAAGAAGATCTTCAACCCTTTCTTCACGACCAGAGAGAAGGGTTCAGGGCTGGGCCTGGCCATTGTGAGGAGCATCATCGACAGCCATGGCGGGTCCATTGAGGTCGATAGTGTGGAGCAGCAGGGAACGACCATGCTCATCCGACTGCCCCTTCAGCAACCCGAGTCCGAAGCGGATCATCAAGCAACGGCGGAGTAGATGGAAAACATACTGATCGTCGACGATGAAAAGAATTACCTCCTGGTGCTCGAGGACCTCCTGCTGGAAGAGGGTTACGAGGTCGTCACGGCGGATACCGCTCAGAAGGCCCTGGAGATCATCGAGGCCCATGAACTGGATGTCGTCATCACGGATATGAAAATGCCCGGAATGGACGGCATGGCCCTGCTCGAGCGGGTTCACGCCCAGCACCCCGACCTTCCCGTCATCATGATGACCGCATACGGCAGTGTCGAGAAAGCGGTGGAGGCCATGCGGAAGGGTGCCTTCGATTACATCCTCAAGCCCTTTGAAAACGAGGAATTCAAACTCACCGTCCGCAAAGCCATCGACCATTTTCAACTGGTCTGCCAAAACCGCTACCTGACCAGGGAGCTGCAGGACCGCTACCAATTCGATAATATCATTGGAAAAAGCGCACCCATGCAGCGCATTTACAGGCTCATTGAAAAGGTGGCTCCCAGCAAGGCCACCGTTCTCGTCACCGGAGAGTCCGGCACGGGCAAGGAACTCATCGCCCGCGCCATCCACTTCAACAGCCCGAGGGCGGAGAGACCCTTCATCTCCGTCAACTGTGGCGCCCTCCCTGAGACGCTCCTGGAAAGCGAGCTTTTCGGCCACGAGAAGGGTGCGTTCAGTGGAGCCGTGAGCCAGAGAAAGGGACGCTTCGAACTGGCCAACGAGGGCACGCTGTTCCTGGATGAGATCAGTGAGATGTCACCGCCGCTCCAGGTGAAACTCTTGAGGGTGCTTCAGGAAATGGAATTCGAACGGGTGGGAGGCACCCAGACCATCAAGGTGGATGTCCGCATCGTGGCGGCATCCAACCGGGAACTTCGGGTGGAGGTGGCGGACAAACGGTTCAGGTCCGATCTCTTTTACAGGCTCAATGTGGTGCATGTGAATCTCCCTCCACTGAGGGACAGGAAGGACGACATCCCCCTACTGGTCAACCATTTCCTTAAGAAGTTCGCTGGAGAAGGGGGTTCATGCGGTCTCAGGCTGGAGCCCGAAGCCATGCGGCTGCTCCTGGATTACCCCTGGCCCGGAAATGTCCGTGAATTGGA
>CAZURN010000509.1:0-2089 GCA_964623165.1 uncultured Syntrophobacteraceae bacterium | reverse complement strand
GACTCCACATACCACGTCGACGGGATTGAAATGGGTGGAGGCCTTCCAGATCCTCTTCTGAGTGGTGGAAGTGAACCTGACCTGAGCCTTTTCGATGATCTGCAGGCTGAGTCCCCGCTTCTTGTCCTCGACCCAGAAGGGAGCCCCTCCCGGCTCACCCACGTTCTTCACCACGCCGCAGACACGAATGGGACGGTTGAGCTTCCCCAGCATGTAGACGTATCGCCGCTCCCACGGCCAGTCCTGAAATCCCCTCGGAAACTGCATCAAAAGCTGGCGACGCGCGAATTGAACGGCTTCCTCGGTCGTGGCCTTGTCAATCCCTGCCACAAGCTTGCGCACAAATCCATGGACCTGTTCCTGGACTTCGGTGAGGTAGCCCCCGAGAATTCTCTTCCAGTGTGAAATGATCCCTTTCAGACGGTCGGGCGCGATGTTGTCCACGTTCTTGATGTAGACCAAATCGCCCTTGAGGTCGTTCAGGTTCTCGATGAGCGCACCATGGCCACCGGGCCTGAAAACAAGCTGACCGGAACGGTCCTTGAACGGGCGGTTGTCCGCATCCACTGCAATGGTATTGGTCGACGGCTTCTGGACCGAGAAGTCCACATGGTAACGGACTCCAAACCGCTCCTCATACTTGCTTCGCACCAGGTCACAGAGCGCTTCGAACCTCTCCACGTGCTCAGGGGATACGGTGAAATGGAGGTTGCAGGCGGACATGCCATCTGCCGCATAGTCCACCGCTTCCACAAGGTGCTCCTCAAACGCCGTGCGCCGCTCGTCGGAGTATCGGTGAAACTTGAGGAGACCCTTGGGGAGGGTCCCATACCCCAACCCGATATCCGTGAGCAGATAGTCAAGAACAGAACGGTACCGGTGGTCGGCGATCAAGCTTTGCAGGGAGTATCCTTCCCGTGCCACGGCTTCATCAAGATCCTCGAAAAATGCAAACTTGGGCAGGTTCTCGAGGAACCTGAGGAAATCCACCGCCACCGCAACACCCTGCTCTGCCTTGGTTTGCAGCTCTTCCGGCTCAAGGAAGTGAGGCAGATAGTAAATAGCCAACAGAGATTGAAACATGCGGGTCGCCGCACCCGAAGCAGGGACAAATTTGGAAAAACGACCCTTTCGCGCGGCCTCCTCATGGAGGTGTAGGTACCGGGGAGTCTCCTCGGGGGAAATCTGATGGATCCCGTCTCCCACCGTGCAGGGCCGGTTCAGACGGATAAAGAAAGACGCTCTATGGAAGATCTCGACCTGGGCCCTGACCAGATCTTCGGATACGCCAAGGGCTTCCATCTGCTGCAGATCGCCCGAATTGAACGTCGGAGTCTGCACGGACGGTCCATTCCTTGAAATGTCCACCCCATCCGCATTCGATTGATGCTGGTCTGACACCGATGAGTCTCCAAACAGATCGAAACCCGCCCTCCCACTCATTCAGTCAACCTCGTCGAACCGATGATCCGTCCGTGCACCGAACGATATCAGCATGCCATGGATTGGCATGGAAAGAGCTGGACCCGCCCCAGACTCCAGGTTGGGGTTTGCCGGGGTGACGTTGCTCAATCGGAACCTAGCCGCAGCCCTGTGGATAGTCCCACAGAGGTCTGTATCAAGGTCACGGGCCTCACTTCATGAACGTCTCTATCTTGGCCTTGCTTCTGAGTTCCTCCATGTACTTGTTTCTAAGCTCGGCATAGCGCTGCTGCTTCAAGTGCTGCTCTATCGGTGCCTTCACTTCATCAAAGCTCCGGGTTCCTTCAGGCTTCTTTCCCGTCACCTTGATCAGATGGTATCCGAACTGGGTCTCCACGATGTCGCTCACGGAACCGGGGGCCAGACCAAATGCCGCATCCTCGAACGGTGCAACCATCATTCCTTTGGAAAAGAAGTTCAGATCCCCTCCCTTTTCCTTGCTTGGGCAATCAGACACTTCCCTGGCAACTGCTGCAAAGTCCTCTCCCTTTTTAATTCTCTCCTGGACAGCCGTCATCTTCCCCTTGGCCTTGGTCTTGTCTTCCTCGCTCCCATTGGGTTCCACCTTCACGAGAATGTGACTGGCCCGAACCTGTTCAGGTGTCTT
>CAZURN010000508.1:0-2090 GCA_964623165.1 uncultured Syntrophobacteraceae bacterium | reverse complement strand
ATCCCCCGAAGCCTCACCCGCGCTCAGAAAAATCTTTGGGATTGTCTTGGGCACGAGCTCCATGCCTGGTCATCACCTGTTCTTCTATCTGGCGGGAAATTTCGAGTGCCACCGCCAATGCCGTGCGCCCGTCCTCGGCGGTCACGATGGGTTTTTCGCCGGTCTTGGCCGCATGGATGAACGAGGCAATCTCGTCCTCGAGAGCATCCCGTTCATCGAATTCGATTTCCTCCATGGAAAGCTGGGGGTATCCCAGTTCATCGGCTTCGCTCTCCCGGTAGACTGCATATGCGCGCTTCTCGGCATAGTCCGCCACGAAGTATCCGTTCTCCTGGAAAATGCGGTGTTTCCGCAAGTTTTTGACCGATATGCGACTTGCCGTGAGGTTCGCTGTCGCCCCCCCGTCGAATTCCATCCTGACATTGGCAATATCCGGCAGGGTTGTGAGAACGGATGCTCCCACAACCCTGACGTTTTGCAGGGGTGACTTCATGATGCAAAGAGCGATGTCGATGTCGTGGATCATGAGATCCAGGATGACGTCAACCTCAGTGCCCCTTTCGTTGAAGTGGGCAAGTCGGTGCGCCTCCAGAAACATTGGCCGCTGCAGCCGGGTCCTGACCGCCTGGAATGCGGCATTGAATCGTTCCAGGTGCCCCACCTGGATGACACAGCGCTTCCGGCGGGCAATCTCGATGAGCTTGTCCGCCTCCTCAAGGGTGCGGGTCATGGGCTTTTCGAGGAGCACATGGACCCCGGCCTCGAGAAAATCCCTCGCAATGGCGAAATGGGCAGGCGTCGGAGCCACCACGCTCACGGCATCCACTTTGCCCAAGAGATCCCCGTGAGTGGCGATGGCTGTCGTTCCGCAGGCTTCGGCCACCTGCCGTGCTCTCTCCGGATCCAGATCCACCACGCCAATCAAATTGGCTTCAGGGAGGCGTGCATATTTTTCTGCATGAAACCGGCCAAGGTACCCGACCCCCACCACCGCCACCCTGAGGGCATGGGCCTCCGGACTCCTGATGAACACGGGCTGGAAAACGGACGATTTTGAAGTCGCATCTCCGGGATGGGCCGACTCAGGCATGGACACGGGAGTCGCCCTTGCTTCGGTGAGCCAGGGACAAGCCCGTGTGTCACCATCTCTTCGGGCCACAACGGTGATACCGGCCGCGTCCGCCTCATCGATCATCCTCTCCCGGTCGAAGATCAGGGTTTTCCCCGCCTCCACCACGAGGACCTTGGCTTTGACCCGCTTCATGGTCTCAACGGTGGTCAACCCAACGGCCGGCACATCGAAGCGCAGATCCTGAATCGGCTTGGTCGCCTTCAGCACCACCGCACCTTCGCGGCACAACGCGCCCCCTCGCATGATGGTGGCGTCCGTCCCATCGATCCCCTCGATGGCCAGCACCGCCTGGTTCTTGACCACCAGGCACTGGCCGATGTCCAGGTACCCAATGGCTTTGGCGATGTGCCACCCGAATTCGATGTCCCCTTCCTCGCGGCGATTGGGCTTGCGACGTGTCAGAACCCCTTCGGGTGCCAGGAGGGATGGGAGCAGAATGGTCGAGGCTTCGATGCGGATTCCCTCCGACTCCAACTCCTCTGCGAGGGCTCGCAGGATGGAATCGTCCTTCTTGTTGCGGAGGCGATTCAGGAATTTCACCGCCCTCCAGTCAGGCCGGATCCGTGTGTAGATCCTCGTCTTGTTGATGGCACCTGCCATGACGGCATGACGAATACCCCTCGCCTGAAACACTCTAATGAGCTTCCCCAGTTGACCGAGCTTCACCAGGTGGTATTCAGCCACATACCTCGACAGCATTGGGTCCGTTTCGCCGTCAAAGCCCACGGCCACGACGCTCACCCCATGCTGCCTTGCAGCATGCGCGAACAGCAGCGGGAACTGTCCGCTTCCTGCTATGAGACCGACTTTGTTGTCAGGGATCTCAGACTTGAGGACAGGCAGATTCATATGGAATCTCTTGTGATGCCACGCTTGGAACGGTGCTGCATGAATTCCAGGAGATGTTCCACTTCAGGGGTGATTGGGACCTCCTGGTGGATTTTCTCGATGGCGTCCT
>CAZURN010000507.1:0-2094 GCA_964623165.1 uncultured Syntrophobacteraceae bacterium | reverse complement strand
AGGACCCGTGCTCCGTCTTCTGGATGCTTTTGCTGAGGCGTTCCTCGAGGTGCTGTTGCAGTGAGAGGACGTGAAGTCGTCCGTCCTCGGTTTCGTAGGGTCTCGTGATGGTTCGGGCCAAGCCTTGGCGGACGTACTCGGTGAGGATATCCGGATCCTTGGTGATGGTGGCGTGGTCCGCGAGGGTTTCGCAGATGGTCTGCAGGTCCCTGATAGAGACCCTCTCCCGGATGAGATTCTGGAGCACCTTCTGGATCGCACCCATGGAAAGCAGGGATGGAACGAGTTCCTCCACCAGTTTGGGCTGTGTCTCCGCGAGGTTGTCGAGGAGCTGCTGAACAGTCTGGCGGCTCAGCATCTCGTCGGCGTGGCGTTTGAACAGTTCCGTGAGATGGGTTGCCAGAACGGAGGACGGATCGATGACGGTGTATCCCGACCGAATTGCCTCTTCTCTTCGGGCTTCGGGAATCCAAAGTGCCGGGAGCTCGAACGCCGGATCCTTGGTGGGAATCCCTTTCACAGGCTCGGTGACCTCCGCTGAACCCAAGGCAAGGAAGTGATCCAGCACAAGTTCACCCCTGGCGATGGGATTCCCCTTAAGGAGAAGCCGGTACTCGGCCGGTTTGAGCTGAAGATTGTCCCGCACATGCATGGCCGGGACAATGATCCCGAAATCGAGAGCGAGTTGGCGGCGGATGGACTTGATCCTCGGCAGGAGATCACCTTTTTGGGACTCGTCCACCAGAGGGATGAGCCCGTAGCCGAGCTCGAATTCAAGGACGTCGACAGGCGGTGGCAGCTCTGTGGGATGCTTGGATCCTTCAGCGCCTTCTCCAGCCTCTTCTTCGGCCTCCACATCCCCAGAGGCGGATGCCCTGGAGATCCGGTAGGCAATGAACAGGGCAGCGCCACCCACCAGAAAGAGGGGAAAGGAAGGAAAGCCGGGAACGATGCCCATAAGGAGAAGGACGAGACCGGTCATGGCAAGGGGTTTCGGCTGCATGCGGAATTGGGAACCGAGAGCCTGTCCCATGCCCATTTCGTTGGCTGCGCGGCTCACCAGGATGCCTGCGGAAGTGGAGATGACGATGGCGGGAATCTGCGTCACCAGCCCGTCTCCCACAGTCAAGAGAGAGTAGACCTGAAGCGCATCCATGATGGACATGCCCTGCTGGAGGGAACCGATGGCGATACCCCCAAGGATGTTGATGAACGTGATGAGGATTCCTGCAATGGCGTCGCCGCGAACGAACTTGCTCGCCCCGTCCATCGTTCCGTAGAAATCGGCTTCCTGGCGGATGGCATCCCGTCGCTTGCGGGCTTCCCGGTCATCAATGACCCCGGTGTTGAGGTCGGCATCGATACTCATCTGTTTCCCCGGCATGGCGTCGAGGGTGAACCTCGCGGCGACTTCCGAGATACGTTCCGTTCCCTTGGTGATCACCATGAAATTCACCAAGACCAGAATCATGAAGACGATGAAGCCCACCACATAGTTGCCTCCCACCACAAAACTGCCGAAGGCCTGAATGATGTGTCCAGCCGCCATGGTGCCCTCATGGCCGTGTAAAAGGACCAGCCGGGAGCTCGCCACGTTGAGGGCGATCCGGAAAAGTGTCGTGATGAGGAGCACGGATGGAAAGGTGACGAAGTCCAGGGGCTTGATGGTGTAAATCGTAGTGAGGAGGACGATGAGCGCGACGGAAAGGTTCGCGGCCAGCAGGATGTCGAGGATGCTGCTGGGAAGGGGAAGCAGCATGACCGCCAAAATCATCACCACGCCCACGCCCACCAGCGCTTCGCTGTCTGAAACCAGTTTCAGACGTTCCAGAAAAGGTGTGACTCGAGCAGTGGAAGATGCACTCACGGGCATCCGGCTTCTCCTCTCTGCAGGGGAGGATTCTCCGTTTTCCCCCGCAGAGGGCGGGATCCTCTGGTCGTTCGGATGGACGGGGGGTATTAGAGGTTATTAGGCGGACTGCCGTCTCTGCTGGAAGACGTAGGCCAATACTTTTGCCACGGCCCGATAGAGCGTCGCCGGGATGGTTTCATCGAGCCTCACCTGTTTATACAAAGCACGTGCCAGGGGAGGGT
>CAZURN010000506.1:0-2101 GCA_964623165.1 uncultured Syntrophobacteraceae bacterium | reverse complement strand
TGCCAGGTGGGACATTGAAGTCTCCATGTCCATCGTGAGGAACAGAAAGAAGCTGCTGATTCTGCTCCTTCTTGCTCTTCCAGTGCTGGCCGTTTCCTTTGTCGAGGCTGCGGGCCTGCTGGGAGGGAAGACGGCATATGCACCGGCATTCTATACCACAACCATTTTTCTTGTCTCCATCGCCGTCGGGTTGGCGGCGGGTCTCATCACCGGGTGCATCGGCGCCGGTGGCGGATTCATCATCACTCCGGCCCTTATGGCTGCAGGCATCAAGGGGATCCTGGCGGTGGGGACGGATCTTTTCCATATCTTCGCCAAGGCCATCATGGGGACCACGGTGCACAAGAAGCTGGGGAATGTCTCCGTGAAACTTGCCGTGGCTTTTCTTGTGGGCTCGGGGGTGGGAACCTTCATTGGCGGGGCCATCAACAAGGGGCTCTATAACAAGGACCCCCTCCTGAGTGAAGCGTTCATCAGTGCTGTTTACGCGGTGCTCCTTGGATTTCTTGGGTTTTACGCCCTCATCGACTACCTCAAGTCGAGCAGGGGGCCTTCGGCCGGGGGAGGGGATGCCCACGGCGGTCCTGCTTCAGGAGCTCCCGCCATCGCAACCAAGCTGCAGGAACTCAACATTCCCCCCATGGTCACCTTCGATGAGGACTTCGTCCCGGGTGGCAAGAGGCTTTCGGGTGTCATCATTGCCCTGGGCGGCGTCGTGGTGGGCATCATGGCCGCCATCATGGGTGTCGGCGGCGGCTTCATCACCTTTCCCATGTTCGTCTACATATTCGGTGTCTCCTCCATGACCACGGTGGGAACCGACATCCTTCAGATCATCTTCACCGCAGGTCTCGCGGCAATCGGTCAGTATGCCATCTACGGCTATGTGTTCTACACCTTGGCCATTGGCATGCTCATCGGCTCCCTGCTGGGCATCCAGATTGGGGCACTCACGACCAAGGTGGTCAAAGGGATTCATATCCGCGGCTTTTACGCCGTGTCAATTCTTGCAGGCTTCGTGAACCGGGCTGCCACACTGCCCAAGAAGTTCAATGAACTGGAGGTTCTCAGCCTGCCCAAGGGATTGGTCAACAACATCGAGTTCGTGGGGAACATCGTTTTCTGGATCGTGGTGGCCATCTTTGGCCTCTGGATATTCGGGAAGTTCTTCGGCAACGTTGGTGTGCTGAGAGAGGAGGAATAACCATGCTTGTGCGACACAAGGCGCCGTTCAACAAAGGGATCCTGCTTTCCCTTTCTTTCTTTGGAATCCTGATTCTCATCTTTTCCCCCGTCTTCGGAGGGAAAAACGGTTTGGATTACTCCGACGACCTCTTCAACAAACTCTCCAAGGGATCATCCTACTTCATCCCCAAGGTGGGAGAGAATGCCAGGAAGTTCGAAGGACAAAGCCTCGACGTGACCGTAAAGCTGGCCAAGCCAGAGGAAGTGGAAAAAGCGGTAAAGATGGTCATTTCCTCGGGGGGGCAGGTTGGCGCCAAGGACATGGAGGTCAAGGTCAACGCAGATCTCGGAAAATTGCTCGGGACCGTCCTGAAGGACTCCGATGCCATGTACCACAACAACGGCAAGGACGTTTCGGCTCGTTACGGGCTGGATGAAAAAGACGTCATGACGGTTTGGTGGAACCTCTTGAACCCGATGGTCAAGGAGCTTCAGAAGCAAAAGAAGATCGAGGAGGCGAATGCTGTCTCCGAAACTCTGAAGAAGGCCGTGGAGCCCGCCTTCAACTTCTACGGGATCGAGGCCCAAAATGTTGCGGACAAAGCCTTCACCGTGATCTTTCTCCTCGCCTTCTACGTGGTCTACACTTTGTGGTGGGGCTTCGCCATCTTCTACCTCTTCGAGGGCCTGGGATTGACAATGAAGAAAGCCAAAGTGAAAAAGGAAGTCTAGGAGGGAAGCATGAAGATACTGGTACCGCTCGATGGTTCAACGAATTCCAATGAGGCACTCAATGTGGCGATGGATCTTGCAAAGTCAAAGGGTGCTCAGATTCACATAATCACCGTTGTGCCCTACATCGGGGGCATGGATGATCACGAGATTTCACCCGCCAGAATGCAGAGGCACATGGAAG
>CAZURN010000505.1:0-2103 GCA_964623165.1 uncultured Syntrophobacteraceae bacterium | reverse complement strand
AAGACGTCATCCTGGTGGAGACGGTCGGAGTCGGCCAGGACGAGGTGGAAATCGCCCACAGTGCGCACACCACCATCGTGGTGACCATTCCTGGCATGGGCGACGAAATCCAGGCCATCAAGGCAGGCATCATGGAGATTGGGAGCATTTTCGTAGTGAATAAGGCCGATCGGGAGGGATCAAGAAAAACGGTCCGGGAGATCCGTAACCTCATTGAGCTGGGAATGCGCCGAAAGGAAGAGAGCAATGGCTGGGAACCTCAGATCGTTGAAACTGAGGCAGTGAAGGGAAGGGGCATCGAAGAGCTCTTTCAGAGCATCGAAAAACACCGGTGCTACCTCCTCGCAAACGACCGGGGCCAACTTGACGATGTCCTTTCCAAGCGGGCGAGGAACCAGCTCATGGAGGCACTGAGAGACGAGGCATTCAAAACCATCCTGAACCGACTTGAAATGAGGGGGGTTTCCATCGATGGGTTGGTCAGGAGGATCGTGCAGAAGGAATCGGATCCCTACTCGTTGGTACAGCAGGTATTGTCGGAGGAGTTGCGATAGCGTTCCCCTTGCCGGTGATGACTTTCGCACTGGTGATGACTTGGTATGTCTCGTTTTATCTTTGCCTCGGTATTCTCCAACAGATGACAGAGCCGGGGATTTCCTTTTCATCGATCCCTCCTGTGCGCATTGATGCACACTTTCCTGGAAAATTGCCTTTCCATGGTTCACGGGTGTCGCCTGCCAACATTAGGATTGCTTTGAAGATTGTGGTCCGCGGAGCTGCGAGCATAGCCCCTCGTGGGCATGGCGAACGCGACGGGCACGAGAGCCCGGGCTCCACGAGCTCGACTGCAATTTCATATGAGAAGGTTCTCGATGCAGGACAGGACGATAGAGGCGTGGGAATAAGCTCTTCGGATAAGACAGCGCATGTGTCACCTCGGCGTCGCATGCTGAGCATGGGATTGCGGAATCCGACGATCCTGAAGACGCTTGCGAGAATGCTTTACCGGCAGGAAATCGGCACCGGATTCGATCGCCGATCCCCAAGCGGTTACGCGGCGCTTCCGGTTCGCATCAAGATCAACCTCACCCGTGCGTGCAACCTGCAATGCCGCATGTGTATTCAGGACCGAAAGGACAGTGAAAAGGAGAAGTTTCCCTGGAACGACCCGTCGAACCAGCTCTCTTTACCCTCATGGGCGCGACTGCTGGATCAGACGGCTGCTTTTCATCCCCTCCTCGCCCTGACAGGAGGAGAACCGCTCCTTTACCCCGAATTTCGTGAATTCATTGCAGCAGCCAAGGCAAGAAGATTGGTTGTGGAGCTCGTGACCAACGGAACGTTGCTTCGCCGGGAGGCTGAATTCCTTGTGGAGAGTGGGGTTGAGTTCATCATTGTCTCCATCGATGGTCCGGAGGAAGTCCATGACGGAATCCGAGGTGTACCGGGGAGCTTCCGCAGGACTCTGGAAGGAGTTGCGGCTCTCCTGGATGCGCGTCGGAGCGCTCGGACGCCCGGGCCCCTGGTGAGCATCAACTGTGTCATTTCCAAACCCAACCTGACCAGGCTTCCAGAGATGATGCCCCTTGCGGAGGGGATCGGAGTGGACGTCCTGAATTACTTGCACACCATCTTCGATGCACCTCACAACGTGGAATGTCACAATAGGATCTTCACCGAAGAATGGGCGAGGGCGGTGGGTTTCGAGATCGTCACTCCTTCCAAGCCCGAGGGCGAGTACTACGAAACCCAAATTGGACCGGAGGACATGCCTTTCCTGTACGAGCTCATGGAGAGGGTCCAGGCTCGCAAGGGGGCGCCTATGATGGTCAACTTCTCACCCGGTCTCGCCCGCGAAAAGTTGAAACCTTACTACCTCGACTTGAAGCACCCCTTCACCAACGCCTGCAAGTGCCTTTGGACGGATATGCGCATTCTGCCGGATGGAAGCGTAATGCCCTGCCTCCATGTGAGGGCGGGGAACATCACCCGGGGTTCTTTAACAGATGTCTGGAACTCCCCGGAGATGAGAAACTTTCGAAAAATCATCGCCAAGGGACTCTTTCCAGGGTGTGCCC
Source organism: uncultured Syntrophobacteraceae bacterium (assembly GCA_964623165.1). Taxonomy (GTDB): domain Bacteria; phylum Desulfobacterota; class Syntrophobacteria; order Syntrophobacterales; family Syntrophobacteraceae; genus JAAYUJ01. Next base: position 25 of record CAZURN010000505.1, on the reverse strand, counting down.
GCTGCTGCTGCAGGAAGTATTGATC
>CAZURN010000504.1:0-2104 GCA_964623165.1 uncultured Syntrophobacteraceae bacterium | reverse complement strand
GCCGAAGCTTCTCTTCCTTGGTGCCCGGGAGGTAGCCCAGGTCTTCACCCATCGGAGTGACCGGCCGAGTGACTAGAAGCCGACGATAGAGGTTCTGTTCCAGCACTTTCTCAAGACCCGCGGCCAGGGCAATGAGGGTCTTTCCAGTCCCTGCCCGGCCCACCAGGGTAACCACCTTCACCTGGTCGTTGAGCAACAGTTCAAAGGCGAACTTTTGTTCTTTGTTGAGGGCTTTGATGCCCCAGCTGGTTGAATCGGCGTGGGACAATGACCAGAAGATGTTCTGATAATAACGCACGAGAGCGGATTGGGAAGGGTTTTCGCGGCTCTTCATAATAAAGAACTCGTGCGGCATGGCTCCGTGGTGGCACACCGCCCGAAGCCTGCCATCCCTGTAGAACTGCTCCATTTCCAGGGAGGAGACGTAGATTTCGCCAACTCCCGAGTAAAGCTGATGATAGTCGATTTTGTCGTTGTAGAAGTCTTCTGCCGGCACTCCAAGAACATCAGCCTTGATGCGAAGGTTCAAATCCTTGGTAACGAGTATGGCGGGTTGGCCGGAGACCTTTCCCAGGTTGAAGGCCAGGGCAAGGATACGGTTGTCTGGTTTGTCGGGGTTTAGACATTTTGGAAAAGCTGAGGTTTCCTGGTGGTTCAGTTCCACACGCAGAGTGCCGCCCGATGGGAGTTTAACCCCTGCGGAAAGTCTGTTCAGAGCCCGAAGGCCGTCCAGTTCCTGGGAGACGATCCGCGCATTCTTCCCGATTTCATCCTGGCGTCTTTTCTGATTGTCGATTTCCTCGATGACTGCCAAGGGGATGACGATGTCGTTCTCAGCAAAGGCAAACAGCGATGCGGGGTTGTGCAACAGGACGTTCGTGTCCAAAACATAGGTCTTGGGCATGCTGGACTCCTTGGGATGTCAAGGAACATTGGCCGTGCGGAGACAGTGGGAATTGGAGCGACCCCAATGCCCATGGCGTGCGGGAGATGACTCGTGTCTTTGGACTCTTCCCATTTCCAATCTTGCCTGTCATGGTTTCAATGGTACTCGAGTGATGTGACGGGAGTGTTCCGAGTGTGAGACGATCTGGTGTCAGAAGCCCTCTCAAGAACCCTTCCGCTCAATGCATTCCCATACGTTCACGGAAAAGTCACGAACGCGTCATGCTACCGTCACAGGCCCCTGGTAATCAGTTCACATCATGATCCAAGGAGAAAGGATTCACTCAATGAGGAACATCAATCGCATCAAACCCTACGACGGTCCGGTGAGGGCTGTGATCATGGACTGGGCCGGAACGGCCGTGGACTATGGGTGCATGGGACCCGTGGCCCCCTTTGTCGAGGTTTTCCGGAGCCGGGGGGTGTCAGTCACCGTCGAAGAGGCAAGGGGCCCCATGGGACTCATGAAGAAGGATCACATCCGCGCCATGTGTGAAATGGAGTCCGTGTCCTCGCGGTGGCTGGATGCCTTGGGTCGCCCACCCGTGGAAAAAGACGTGGAGGAGATGTACGACGAAGTGGAACCCCTCATGGTGGAGGCTGTCGCCAGGCATTCTGACCCCATCCCCGGTCTCCTGGAAGCTGTCGCGCTCTTTCGAAAACAAGGCATCAAGATCGGTTCCAGTTCAGGTTATCCAGGATCCGTCATGGAGGAGCTCGTTTCCCGGGCACGGGGCAAGGGGTACGAGCCCGACTCCGTTGTGTGTGCCACGGAAGTCCCGGCAGGACGCCCTCACCCTTGGATGTGTTATCGCAATGCTCTCTATCTGCAGGTGTTCCCTTTCTCATCCATGGTCAAGATAGGCGACACGGTGAGCGACATCCAGGAAGGGCTGAACGCGGGCATGTGGACCATCGGGATCACTCAGACAGGAAACGAACTGGGACTCACGGCCGATGAATGTCTTGCCACAGATCCAGAGTTACTCCGGGCAAGAGTCATGGTCATTGAACGCCGTTTTCTGGAGGCTGGAGCCCATTTCGTCGCCGCCGGCATCTGGGAGTGTCCTTGCATCATTGACGAAATCGGCTCCCGCCTCTCCCGGGGCGAGAGACCCTGATGCTCTGCAAACCAGTCTTCGGAATCCCCATTTCAAAC
>CAZURN010000503.1:0-2109 GCA_964623165.1 uncultured Syntrophobacteraceae bacterium | reverse complement strand
ATATAAGTCACGAAAGGCCACCGCTTCTTGTTTTGCAGAACGCATCGATTTGACGACGGAACAACTCCACCTTGATGGGCTTAATGATCGTTCCCTGTGCTCCATGAGTCATGGCAAGAGTGAGCTGCGCCCTCTGGTGGATGTACCCGTCAGCAATGACCGGGACATGGGGAAATGTGTTCCTGATCCGCTTGAGCAGGCTGAAATCCCCAGCAATCAGCAGACTGAGGTCCACAAGGACGATTTCAAACCGTATGTCCCTCAAAAGTGACATCACCTCGGCTTCATTGGAGGCGAGGTAGCACTTGCAGTCCCGGTGCGTCTCCAGGGCGCGGGCGAAGAGCTCCCCCGTGTCCCGGTCGGGATCGACGATGAGAATGTTGCTGCGCGCGTGCTCTTTGTCTCGCATCATGAACCTTCGCGGCCACGGTGAGGAAAGCGAACGATTCCCTGAACCCGTGGCCGTTGATACCGCAATGCACCACGGGCCCCGAAAGTGGATCCTGGATGTCCGCTGCTTCAAAGGGACTTCTCGGCTCTATGGCCTACTGGTCGGGATGGAGGGCCGCCAAAAGCACCCTTCAAGAATCCATCACATTGAAATATCAGGTTATTATGGCAGAAGCCATATTGGTGAATCTCTATATTCCCGTCGGACACCTTTTTGCCGATATGCATCCTCGGGATCAAACCCGCTCGCGGCCTTGAGGTGGAGCCCCCGCGTTTCCCCCCATTCCGGAAAAGGTTGGCGGGGGTGTGGGGGGGGTGCGGGCGGCCCCCCCTCCACACCGAAGCTTGCCGGCAGTCGCTGGAGGAATCGCCTATGGAGAAATCTGTCCAGATTGCCGGTTCACGACGAGGAGGAGCGAACAGCAGCACCACACGATCATCAGGCGCACGAGGGACGGATCATCGGAAACCATGAGCGACTGCCTTCGTCGTCTTCATAATTCAACTTACATGCCAATGATGTGAAAGAGTGTGTGTCGAGGAATGCCCTCTCCCATTTGCAGTCCAGAGCCCTTGTGGGCGCCATGACATGCTCCAACCCGGCTCCCAGGCGGTGGGGACGCTCCCGGAAGGCCTTGCCTGCAACCCGAAGGACTGTTCCACCCCCTTCGGGTTACATGGTGCTCACGGTGGATTGAGCCTCGTCTTTCTCCGAAGGCAGTTCCTCGAGAACAGGCAGGAGAATGCGAAACGTGGTGCCGGACTGCCCGGGTCTCTCGTCTTCGGTGGCACTTTCACACTCGATGGTTCCCCCGTGCTTGCCAATGATCCCGTAGCTCACGGAGAGACCCAGCCCCGTCCCATCGCCCACCTTCTTGGTCGTGAAGAAGGGATCGAATATCTTTTCCCTGAATTCCTTCCTGATTCCACAGCCCGTGTCCATCACCAGTGTCTCGAAAAACCCGGGCTTCTTGCTCGGCCGGGTCAGTATGGTCAGAACACCGCCTCCTTCCATGGCGTGGACCGCATTGTTGATGAGGTTGAGCAGCACCTGCTGCAATCCCTTGGAGTCTCCCCGCACCACTGGGTTCGTTTCGTCCAGTCCTGAAACGAGCCGGATCTTGTTCATCTCCAGGGTGTGCTTCACGACAGAGAGGATCTCCTTCACATCGGCGTTCAAATCACAGGATTCCTCGGTCTCCTCGCTCATCCGGGCAAAACTCAGGAGCCTTTCGATGATGCTCCTGCAATGGAGCCCATGCCTCTCGATGGTCTTGAGGTCATTGTATTCAATGGTTCCTGGTTCCATGCGTTCCAGGAGCAAATCGCAGAAACCGAGTATGATCCCCAGGGGATTATTGATCTCATGGGCCACGCCAGCGGCCAGGGTTCCCAGGGAAGCGAGCTTTTCCGTGTTGATGAGCTGTCTTTCGAGGCTCTTTCGGTCACTGATGTCCCTGGCAACGCACAGGACCACATCCTCGTGCCCCTCCTCGCCTCGGATGGGCACATAATGGATGCTGAACCAAAAATCCTCCTCGTAGATGCTGAAACGGGTCTCGGTCTTTTGGGCCTGACCCGATTCCAGCGCCCTGTGGATCAGATCCATCTGCTCCGCCACCTGGGCCGCAGGAAGAAATGAATACAGACTCTCCCCGG
>CAZURN010000502.1:0-2134 GCA_964623165.1 uncultured Syntrophobacteraceae bacterium | reverse complement strand
GAGGAGTTCAAGAAGATCATCGACGGGGAGCTTCGCAAGAGCAAGCAGGGTTCATGAAGGCCTTCAAGCCGGCTCTTTACGGGGAAATCCAGGCCACGGTCGATTCCTTCCAGAGGTGTCCCTTCCGAAAAGTTTAGCGCTTGACCACCGCAACGGTGTGATGCTAGCGTTAGCCCCGTTTGAGAATCTGGTGACACAGCTCTACCCCCGCGTGATCTCAACCTTTTTTGAGATGATTTCAGGTTTCTGGTTCAACCCCGGTCCGGGAATGGAGCTCCGTTCTAGTGGGGGGGTCCACGTTCGGGCAAAGCCGGAATTGACCCGAATGCCATGAGGGTTTTTCTTTTCAGGAGGAAATGATGAAGATCTTGGTGAGCGATAACCTGGCAGAGTCAGGTATTCAGCTGCTGCGAAACATTCCCGAGTTCCAGGTTGATGTGAATACAGGCCTCGCTCCCGAGGATTTGTGTCGAATCATCAAGGATTACGACGCACTGGTTATCCGCAGTGCCACCAAGGTGACGTCCAAAATCATCGAAGCTGCCGATAACTTGAAGGTCATAGCCCGCGCCGGCATTGGTCTCGACAACGTGGATATCCCTGCCGCCAGCAAGCGTGGCATCGTGGTCATGAACACTCCGGAGGGGAACGTCATCACAACGGCAGAGCATGCCATGGCCATGCTCCTTGCCCTGAGCCGCAACATCCCCCAGGCGACTCAGTCCATGAAGGCCGGAAAGTGGGAAAAGAAGCGATTTCAAGGGCATGAGGTCTTCAACAAGACCTTGGGCATCATCGGGATCGGAAGGATCGGGCGCATTGTCGCTGACCGGGCAAGGGGTCTGAGGATGAACGTGATTGCGTACGACCCCTTCATCAGCCCGGATGTACTGGACGAACTGGGGGTTGAGCGAGTCAAGCTGGATGAGCTTCTTGCGCGTTCAGACTACATCACGGTACACACACCCTTGACCAAGGAAACCCGGCATATTCTCAATGCTGAAGCGTTTGCCAAGTGCAAAAAGGGTGTTTACATCATCAACTGTGCGCGGGGCGGGATCGTTCAGGAAGATGACCTTCACGCAGCCATCCAGTCCGGCGTCGTTGCAGGAGCTGCGCTGGACGTGTTTGTCCAGGAACCTCCCGTAGGAAGCCCCTTGGTTGCTCTCGATCAAGTCATAGCGACACCTCACCTGGGTGCCTCAACGGAGGAGGCACAGGAGAACGTGGCCGTGGCCGTGGCGGAACAGGTGATTGAATACCTGCTCCGTGGGACCATACGCAATGCGGTCAATGCACCCAGCATTGACGGGGCTGTGCTGGCGCGGATCCGTCCGCACCTGATGCTCTCGGAGAGACTTGGGCAGATTCTGCCGCAGATCACCCGGGGGGCCATTCAGGAGGTCAACATTGAATACATTGGGGATGCCAGCCAACTGGATACCCGTCCCCTGACACTTGCCATATTGAAGGGCATGCTGACGCCCATACTGGGTGACATGGTGAACTTTGTGAACACACCGGTTCATATCAAGGAGAGGAATATCAAGGTCAAGGAATCGGTCAAGAGTGAGGCCGAGGATTACACAAATCTCATCAGTGTCCACGTGAAGACCTCCGAAGAGGAGAACCTGGTGGCGGGAACCATTTTGGGGAAGCGTGAGGCGAGGATGGTCCGCATCAACGATTTCCGCCTCGAAGCCGCTTTGGATGGTCATTTGGTGCTCATCTACAATATTGACACACCGGGGACCATCGGGGCCATCGGTACCTGCCTAGGCCGACACAATATCAACATTTCCAAGATGAACGTGGGACAAGTCCTGGAGAGGGGAGAAAACATCATATTCCTTCGCACGGACACACAGGTCCCCAACCATGTCATTGATGAGCTTCTTTCGATGGAAAATGTCAACGTGGTGCAAGTGATGGAGCTCTAATCGTCCATCAGACACGTGTCTCATGCAAGGACTCCCCCCTGGTCCAGCCCTCCTCTCATTCGGGAGGTGGATGAGGGTGAGGGGGGGAGGCAGGCATCAGATCAACCGGCTGGAGCATTGGCCGCTTCACGGGGGTGGAGGATGGGAGAACAGGAAGAAAAGGGATTCGTATTCAAGGACCGTCGCAAGATCTC
>CAZURN010000501.1:0-2136 GCA_964623165.1 uncultured Syntrophobacteraceae bacterium | reverse complement strand
GGCATCACCACTTTCAACCCGGGAGAGTGTGCCGCCCAGGCCTCCAAATTGTGCGAGTGCTGACATCCAGCACCAAAACCTGCCCCGCTCTTTATGCGCACAACCATTGGGAAGCGTGATTTCCCCCCTGAAAGGTATCTGAGCTTGGCAGCATGGTTGACGATCATGTCCGAGGCCAGTGTGAAGAAGGGATTGAACATGATTTCCACCACCGGTCTCAGCCCAGCCACCGCCGCACCGACGGCAAGCCCTGCAATGGCCGCCTCCGAGACCGGCGTGTCTTTCACGCGGCCAGGGCCGAAATCCCTCAGCAACCCCGCCGTGGGGAGCATCGGGCTGTCATGGATGCTCACCCCGACTCCTTCCCCGGCAATGAAAACCCCGGCGTCCCTCAACATCTCCTCGCGAAGCGCTTGATTGACAGCCTGTCCCATTCCTAACTGCTGCATGGCTCTATGTTCCTTTCCTGATGATCATGGGTGAATCGGACATTCTCATTGAGCAAAGACATCCTCAAGGGCCTCCTCCGGGCTGGGATAGGGACTCTCTTCGGCAAAACGCACAGCGTCCTCCACAATCTCCTGGACCTGCGCTTCCATCTGCCGCATTTCCTCGGCGGAAACGAGCCCCTGGGAGAGCACCTCGTCGCGAAGCCTCGGGATGGGGCATTTCGCTTTCCACGCCGCAATCTCGTCCTTGGGCTGGTAAACCTGATGGTCACTTTCTCCATGTCCGCGGCAGCGGTAGGTCTTGCACTCGATGAGGGAGGGGCCTCCCCCGGTCAGTGCCAAGTCCCTGGCCTTCCGAGTGGCACTGTAGACCGCCACTGCGTCATTGCCGTCAACGACCACGCCGGGTATGGCATAGGCGACGGCCCTTTCCGCCATGTCTTTGATCCTGGTGTGTTCCTCGTAGCGTTGAGCGCCTGCATAGAGGTTGTTTTCGCATACGAAAATGACGGGAAGACTCCACAGGCTCGCGAGATTCAAAGCCTCATGGAAAGAGCCCTCATCGGCCGCGCCGTCTCCGAAAAGACACACCGTCACTCTGTTTTCCTTCCGATACTCCTGAGCGAAAGCCACTCCAACGGCTATGGGCAGTCCTCCACCCACCACGGTGGTGGTGCAAAGGGCGTTCACCTCCGGCACCGCAAGGTGAAGCGTGCCGCTCTTGCCCTTGTTGCAGCCGGTCCTCTTGCCATAGATCTCCGCCATGAGGGCTCTCGGATCGGCCCCTTTCGCCAGGAGATGGTTGTGGCTGCGATGGTTCGAGATGATGACGTCCTCAGGACTCAGCGCGGCACAAACGCCGGAACCCACAGCCTCCTGGCCGGTGCAAAGGATCATCATCCCTGGAATTTTTCCCTGAACCTGGCACAGCTCCGTGAGCGACTCCTCAAATCGACGGGAGAGAAGCATGGACCTGAGCATCTCGATCTTCTTCTCTTTGGGCACCTGCATGGATTCTCCTTTTGTGGAAGCCATCTAAAGAACGTTCTCACTGTGTCTGGAATCTAATTTGACCCGGGGAAATCAGTCAAGGATTCCTCCCTCCCCATTCCCCTCGCACCACCGGAGGGGAGTCAGAGGAACAGACCACTGGCTTTCACCCTCTTGTATTGGTGGCTTCATGGTGAGCTGCCTTGCGGCATTGGCAAACATGAACATGACACAGCCCCACTCTCCCTTCTTGAACGGCACGGGATTCGCCGGTCTTTCGTCCGCCAGAAGGATGGCAACGGGAGTTTGCTGGAGTCCAACGGCCTTGGCGATTCTTGATTCCATGATCGCAACTCCCTGTAAGGCGACCATGATCTTCCGCGGGAATGCCAGTCAACAAAGAACGTGCCAGGGTCACCATCATGAAAGCGCCAGACATCCGTAGGGGTGACGGAGCATGGAGATGAGCCCGCTCACGGTCCGGCGATCATTCCGCTTCGGGCGCAGGATGGCCCATGTTGGCCGTGAGCCAGGTTGCGCCGATACCGGCTCCGACCACCAGCAGCATACCGAGCGCGGCAATCCACGGAGTGCGGTCGTTCCAGAACCACCAACCCCAGAGGGTGGCAAACAGGATGCCCACATAGTTGAGGTTGGCTGCAAGCAGCGTCTGGCCATATCCGTAAGCGCGAGTGAG
>CAZURN010000500.1:0-2143 GCA_964623165.1 uncultured Syntrophobacteraceae bacterium | reverse complement strand
GCATTGGGGGCATCGACCATTACGAGTATCGCGCAGTGGGCGACGTGGTGAACACCGCCTCCCGCATTGAAACCCTGAACAAACTGCTCAGGACCCGTGTACTGGTCTCCGGGGAGGTCGTGGAAGGCCTGGAGGATTTGCTCTTGCGGAGACTCGGCCGATTCATCCTGCCCGGAAAAACTAAGCCTGTGGCCATTTTTGAGCTCATTGGCCTTTTGCGGGAAGCAGGAGACGAGACAAGGCGTCTGTGCGAACGCTTCTCCAAGGGCTTGTCGGCTTACCTGGAGCGAGCCTGGGACGAAGCCATCCACGCATTTCAGTCTTGTCTCGAGACCGATAGGGACGACGGACCCTCCATATTTTTCCTTGGCCAGTCTGAACTCTTGAAACAGAGTCCGCCAGGAGAGAACTGGGATGGTGTTTTTGTGGTGACAACGAAGTAGCCCTTGGAGGGGTTCAAGGAAGAAACGGTCAACCATTTTCTCATGGTTGTCAGCGGGCTTCATGATCCCTGCGGGATTTTTCCGGTTCATTCACCATGTGGTGCACGTGGTTGAGGGAGGGGGGAAATCATGAAACAGATCAAGAGGCTGACAGGACTCCTAGGGGTCACGATGCTCATGCTCGGCGGATGCCTGTCCAGCCTTTCCTGGGCCGCTCAAAATTGCGACGATTGGGCGGGGAGAGTCATCTCGGTCCAGGGAGAAGTCCAGAGCCGCAAGGAAGGTGATTCGATCTGGGCCCAGGTGGAACTGGACGACACATACTGTCCGGGGGACATGATCCGGGTTGGGCCTTTGAGCAGGGCGGGAGTCCTGCTGAAAAACGACACCGTGCTCAGGCTGGATGAGAACACCACAGTAACCTTCGCGGGCGAGGACCGTGAGGAAAACTTCCTCTTGCGGCTGCTTTCGGGAGCCGTTCACTTCTTCAGTCGCACCCCTAGGGGATTCAAGATCATCACGCCGTTTGTCAACGCCACCATAGGAGGGACTGAGTTCCTGGTGAGAGTGGACAGCGGGGGAACCGAGGTCACTGTATATGATGGACTGGTAACGGTCGAGAATGAATTGGGCACACTGCCCCTGGCAAAAGGGGAATCTGCTGTGGCCGCCCCCGGAAAGGCTCCCGCCAGGACCATCGTCCTGCACCCCAGGGATGCCGTGCAGTGGGCCATTTATTCTCCCGCCGTCCTGGACGAGCGTCTTGATGACTACAACCCGGCAGTCCCATGGCAGGCAAAGGTCCGAAGCTCGCTGGCCGCCTACTTGGAAAACGATGTGACAGGGGCCTTCGGAGCCTTGCAGGGAGAGTCGGGGGATGTGCGTGAACCTCGCTTCTTCACTCATCGTGCTGCGCTCTACCTCACGGTGGGGAGGATAGGGGAGGCACGGAAGGACATCAAGGAGGCATTGGCCCTCGATCCCACGGACAGTCGTGCCCTGGCTCTGCTCTCCATCATTGAACTGGTGAAAAACGACAAAGTCAAGGCCATGCAACTGGCCAAGCAGTCCGTTGCGCTTGACCCTGGGTCTTCCACGGCGAGAATGGCCCTGTCGTATGTTCGACAGGCCCATTTTGATCTGAAAGGTGCCCTTGAAAGCGCAAAGAAAGGAGCGAGCCTCAGCCCTGAAAGCGCTCTGGTTCGAGCCCGACTGTCGGAATTGCTCCTTTCCCTCGGATACCTCGACCAAGCGGTCCGTGAGGCTGGCCGGGCGGTGATGCTCAATCCCAGGCTCGGGCGCACCCAGACGGTTCTGGGTTTCGCTTACCTCACCCAAAGCAGGACCAATCGGGCGATAGAAGCCTTTGAAACGGCCATTCGTCTGGATCCGGCGGACCCGTTGCCCAGGGTCGGGCTGGGTCTGGCCAGGATCCGCGAGGGAAAGTTGGCGGAAGGGCGCAGGGAAATTGAGATCGCGGTGGTCCTCGATCCCAACAACTCCCTCGTGCGAAGCTACCTGGGCAAGGCATACTTTGAGGAAAAACGCGGCAAAAGGGCGGCCACACAGTTCAATTTCGCAAAGGAACTGGATCCGCAGGATCCCACCCCCTATTACTATGACGCCATTTCGAAGGAAACAGAGAATCGTCCGGTGGAAGCGCTGAACGATCTTCAGAAGTCCATCGAACTCAACGACAA
>CAZURN010000499.1:0-2154 GCA_964623165.1 uncultured Syntrophobacteraceae bacterium | reverse complement strand
ATGACAGCAAAAGCGACTAACCTAGACATGACTCACTCCTCTTCATAAGGGCCATCTTCCTGTTGCTTCCAAGAAAACAGCATCGGTTTCCGACCGACATTCATGGTACCCGCTGGAAGCCCGGCCAAGCCCTTAGCCTTCAGCGGCCCTGCGGTCTTCCATGCTGAAGAGCTTCCTTTCGCGTTCGCCCATTATGCCCAGAGCCACTCGCTTCTTGTTGATGTGATCGATCATCATGTGGGCAATGTCATGGGGATCCGTTGCAAATCCCCATTTCCCAAAGCCCTGCTCCTCCAGACCCTCGAAGAGCAGTTTGTGGAAGTTCGTTCCCTGAACAATGGGAAACGTGACGCCGAACACGGTGAAAACACCGGACGCCACAAAATACTGGCCGATGCATATGGCCTTCTCGCTCATGTACTCCGGAGCGCAGCCAGCCACAGGCAGATCGGCGATGCTCTCACCGAGTCCGCCGATCCTGACCATTTCCGCACAGGCGATCAGGATGCGGCTATTGTCAACGCAGGATCCGAGGCTGAGGACAGGGGGCATGCCCACTGTCTCGCACACTTCCTGAAGTCCCGGTCCCGCCATCACCGCGGCATCAGGTTTCATGAGGCCAGCTTTCGCCAGGGCTATCTGAGAACAGCCGGTCTGAACCACTAGGACATCATTCTTGATCAATTCCTTGACCAGTTCCACATGGACATAGTCCTGCTTCATCCGGGGATTGGTACATCCCACAACACCCGCCACACCCCGGATGCGCCCGTTGATGATGTTGTCATTGAGAGGCCTGTAAGATGCGCGGAAGCTACCACCGAGCATGTAGTTCACATACTCATGGGAGAATCCGTGCACTCCCATATCCTTGCGGTTGGGAATGACAATCCGTCCGGGCCTGTTCTGGAAACGCTGAATGGCCATGTCCACGATCTGGTCAGTGCATTGCTCCGGGTGATGCTCGTGGAATTCAATGTGGATCGCCTTGTCAATGCGACACCTGGGGTTGGTCGTGAAAAACCTGGTCCCGTAGCATTCAGCCACAGTGGGAAGCGCCTGCATGATGCACTGTACGTCCACCGCCATGGCATCGACAGCGCCGGTGGCCAACACCGCTTCGGTGCTCATGAAGTTCCCGGCGTGGGGAACACCATGGCGGCCAAGGACTTCAGCCCCGGAACAGCACATCCCAAGCAGGTTGATGCCTTTGGCACCCACCGCCTTTGCCTTCTCAATGTTGACCGGTTCATTACAGGAGGCAATCATGGCTTCAAACAGAAGGGGTTCATGACCATGAACGATGATGTTGACCTGGTCTTCTTTAAGGAATCCCATATTGACCCCGGCCACATGGGGAACCGGTGTGCCAAAGAGGATGTCCGAGATTTCCGTGGCCACCATGGATCCACCCCATCCATCAGCAAGGGCGGTACGGGAACACTGCTTCACGATGTTCTCGTAATCCTGGTCCACGCCCATGTGGGTCCTATGCATAAGCTCCATGATTTCGCGCATGGCTCCACGGGGAACAATCCCTGCCTTACGCCAGGTTTCCAGAGTCTTGGGAGGCACACGCTTGGCAAAGGGGATCTCTCCTTCCACCTGGGTGTAGGTGCGTTCCAGTTCCTCGTAAAGATCCTTTGCAACGTCCGCCAACTCCCGGTCGGCAACCTCGATGCCGATACTTGCCGCCACACTCCGCAATTTGGCTTCATCGGTGATCTTATATCCCTTGATGTTTCCCTTCACGACCTCACGGAACACGTCCAGCATCCCCATTCCGTGGTCCGTGTGGGCAGCACCCCCGGACGCCACCATGCGGGCAAAGTTCCTGGCGCCTATGGTGTCAATATTGGCTCCGCACACTCCAACCCGGGAATAGGGGTCCTTGGCGTTCAATCGGCAGGGGCCCATGAAGCAGTGCTTGCAGCATGCGGAATCGGCTCCAATGGGACACGCCTTCATCTCCGCAGCCCTGGTGAAGGCCGTCTCAACTCCGTCCGCTGCCGCTTTCTGCAGCATCTGGATTGTCGCCTCGCATGTGCTCATTTCTCGGAAATTGATCTCTTTCTTTTTCTTTTCTTCGTCTCCCATAATACACCTCGTCTCCCCTTCCTGGGGTCATTGATGAATCGGTATCGAGACGCTTCA
>CAZURN010000498.1:0-2155 GCA_964623165.1 uncultured Syntrophobacteraceae bacterium | reverse complement strand
AGGGACATGACGCTTCACAGAGTCCGCACCCGATGCACAGATCCTGATCCACCACTGAGACCACTGGTTCTACTTCGACATAAGGCCTGGCAAGTACACTGGCCGCCCGTGCCGCAGCCGCCTGGGCCTGTGCAATGCATTCCTCGATGGGCTTGGGATAATGAGCAAGGCCGCACACGAATACGCCGTCAGTGGCAAAATCCACGGGGCGTAGTTTCATGTGGGCTTCCAACAAGAAGCCGTCTTCATTGACGGGGACCTTGAAGAACTTGGCAAGCTCCTCCACTCCCATTGTGATGATAGCCGTGGCCAAATTGAGGTAGTCGACGATGAAACTGACAGGCCTCCCGAGGATGTGATCCTTCACGGTGATCTTCAGTTTCTCCTTCCCCCCCACGGACACCTTCTCCACGGTGGGCTTCTCCTCCCTGGAAAAACGGATGAAGAGGACTCCCAATTCCCTGGCTTCCTTGTAAAGGTCTTCCCTAAGTCCGAACGTCCGCATATCCCGATAGAGGATGTAAACGTCCATGTCGGGTTTCTGCTTCTTCAACTTGATGGCATGCTGCACCGATGCCGTACAGCAGATTTTGGAACAATAGGGACGTTCCGGCTCCCTGGAACCCACACACTGGATGAACGCCACGGCTTCCGCATCCTCGAGGCGCTGCGGTTCCTTATCAAACAGCGCTTCCAGTTCATGCCACCGAGTGACCAGTTCGCTCTGCCCATAAAGATACAGGTCGGGCTTCAAGGAATGGGCTCCGGTGGCAATGATCGCGATTCCATGCTCAATGTCGCGCTGGACACCGGATGCCTCCACGGTGGTGGTGAACTGTCCCACAAATCCCTGAACGTTCACGACCTTGCTTTCCAGGATGACCTCAATCTTCTCGTGGTTCGACACTCGATCGCGGAGATCGGCAATGAATGGCATTACCTCCTCACCCTGCCAAGTCTGCTTGACCTTCAGGGCATGTCCACCCAACTGGCCTTTTTCTTCCACGAGGAATGTCTTGAAGCCCTGATCAGCCAGATTGAGGGCGGCGCTCATTCCCGCAATTCCGCCCCCGATAACCAGACCGGACTGGTTAAGGTCCACGCGGATTCTTTCGATGGGCTCAAGCAATGACACTTTTGCCACGGCCATGCGCACCAAATCCTTGGCCTTGTCGGTGGCTTTCTGAGGCTCCGCTTGATGGACCCACGAATCCTGGTCGCGAATGTTGGCCAACTCGAAGAGATAGCGGTTCAACCCGGCCTCACGGATGGTTTCCTGGAAAAGGGGCTCATGGGTTCTCGGCGTGCAGGCCGCAACGACCACGCGGTTGAGCCGGTGTTCCTTGACGGCTTCCCGAATGAGCTTCTGAGTGTCCTCACTACAGGTGAACAGATTGTTGGCCACATAGACCACGTTGGGGAGAGTCTTCGCATAGTCGCGCACAGCCGGGACATCCACGACACTGCCGATGTTGATTCCGCAATGACACACGAAGACGCCCACGCGCGGATCCTCGCCAGTCACCGGTTCCTCTGGGGGATATGTCCTCTCTCGGGTGAGGGAATCTCTTGAATCAGCAAGCAACGCCGCAGAGGCCGCAGAGGCCGCAGAGGCATCCATGACGGAATAGGGAATGTCCTTGGGACCGGAAAAGGCCCCACACACAAACACGCCGGGCCGGGTTGTGCTCACCGGGGCGAAGCTGCTGGTCTTGGCAAACCCCTTGCCATCAAGCTCGATCCCAAGCTTGACCGCCTGTTCCTGGGCCTGACGCGGAATCTCCAGACCCACTGAGAGGACGACCATGTCGAAATCTTCACTGTGGGCCTGTCCTTCCTCGTCCACGTAATCCAATCTCAGGTCATCAGACCCAGGACCAGCAGGCTCGATGCTATGGATCCTCGAACGTATGAAGCGAACCCCCGTTTCCTCTCTCGCCCGATCGTAATAGCGTTCAAAGTCCTTGCCGTAAGTGCGCATGTCCATGAAAAAAATGGCGGTATCCAGATTCCCTCCGGAATGTTCTTTGGCGATGACCGCTTCCTTGATGGCATACATGCAGCATACGGCGGAGCAATAGGAATGGTCGCATTGGTTGATTTCCCTGGAACCCACACACTGGAGCCAGGCGATCTTCTTCGGTTCCTTGTGGTC
>CAZURN010000497.1:0-2157 GCA_964623165.1 uncultured Syntrophobacteraceae bacterium | reverse complement strand
TGGATGATCACGAGATTTCACCCGCCAGAATGCAGAGGCACATGGAAGGCTTCTCGAAACGTGCCGAAGAGATCATCAATCAGGGGTGGGAAGTGCTTGGCGCGGCAGGTCTTGCGGCAAATTCGAGCAAGACAGTGGTCGAATCCGCTTCGGTGCCGGATGCCATCATCGACTTCGCCGAAAAGGAGAGGGTGGATCTGATCGTCATGGGCAGCCGCGGGTTGAGTCCATCGGCCCGGTTCAAGCTGGGAAGCGTGGCAAGCCAGGTGACCAAGTACAGTCCCTGTTCGGTATACCTTGTGAAGATCCCCGGTTAGTGCAGGAACCCCAATCGAAGGGCCTGGCATGAAACCACGCCGTCAGAGCCTTTCCGTCTTGGTCCCGGAAGGTGACTTGGCCGCGCCCGCCAGATGGGTGTGCAACCTTCCACGGTCGTGCTGAGAACGAGTCCACAGGAAGGCGTTTCCACATTCCTGTTTCAATGTCGTTATCCCGTGAAAGCCGGGGTCCAGTGAATTCGCTGGATTCCGTGTTTCACGGGCGGGCGCTGTGGAAGCAGAACCCCTCCTTCGCTCCCCTTCAGGGGGGTGGGAGGACTGAACCGCAGGTGAGGAGATGAGCCCTCAGTTCCACATCCTGGTGGCAGACCGCAACCGCCATGTTCGGGAGTTGTTGCGCCGAGAACTCATGGCTGACGGCTACACCGTCGAACTGGCCAGGGACAGCAGGGAAGTCATGGTCTCTTTGCAGGGGAACCGGATCCCCGATCTCCTGATACTGGACTTGGACATCCCCAACCTGGAGGGAGTCTCCGTGATTGAAAGCCTATCGGGAAGGACACCCCCTGTTCCCGTGGTAGTGCACAGCCTGGCGGACGAATCCGCCAATCCCTCTCTCATGCAAGCCGCAGTGGCCCTGGTGGAAAAAAGCGGTGATACGGACCACCTTAAACGGGTGGTCCAAAAGGTTCTCCGGAAATGCTACCCAAATCGTTTTCTGTGATTCCGAGAGCAACACAGGTCGTTGGACCCTGACTTGCGCCGAGGTGAAAGCTTGAATTCGCGCACGGGGTTGAAATGCCGCACAGCAAGGTAGTCATGAACAGGGACAAGTATTACAAGTCGTTGAACAGAAATCTCATCGCCCTGATGATCATCGTCTCCTTCACCCCGTTGGTGCTCATCATGGCGATCATCGGATATCGCTTTGAGACGTCGTACCGCTTTGAGGTCCGCGCCCATCTTAAGGAACTCATTCAGAAACATCAGCAGAACGTCAACGGTTTTCTCAATGAGAGGCTCGCCACCATCCGGCTCCTCGCCGCCACCTGCAGCTTCGAACAATTGATGCACGAGCCTTTTCTCCGCAAGCAGTTGGAAAGAGTTCAAACCGCCTCCGGCGGCGGTTTTGTCGACCTCGGTCTCATCGATGACCAGGGTGTCCAGGTGGCCTATGCCGGCCCCTATCCCCTCGATCACGCGCGATATCAGGACGCTGAGTGGTTCAGAATAGCAAGGGAGCGGGAACACTTCATCAGTGATGTGTTCCTGGGACTCAGGGGGACCCCCCATTTCGTTGTCAGTGTCAAGCAGCAGGCAAACGGCCGAGCATGGATGCTCAGGGGCACGGTGGATTTCGAAGGCTTCAACCACCTTGTGGCCAACATACGGTTGGGTCAAACAGGCAACGCTTTCATTCTGAATCGGCGAGGGGAGCTTCAAACGAGAGGCACCTCGGAGTCACGAGGCGAGCAGGAATTCTTCCTCCGCTTGATTGCGCGATACATTGAACAGGAGCGTCTCAACACAGTTGCCTCTCCGGATTCTGCAGACCGGAAGGGCAGGGAAAGCCGGGCAAAGGGTAACGGGATCACGGTGATGGAGGCGGACAGCCCTTCGGGCACCGCGTCCATGTATGTGCTCACGCCCATCAAGAACGGGGAATGGTTTCTCGTCTATCAGCAAGAGATCCATGACGCTTTTGCAGACCTCATTTCTGCCAGGAGACTCGCGTTCCTCATCTTTGCCATAGGAGCCATCGCGATCCTCATCAAGGCGGTGGTGCTTTCCCGGCGCATGGTGGGCCGTATTGCTCAGGCGGATCATGAGAAGGATCTCATGAACGAACGGATGCTTGAGACGGGCAAGCTGGCCTCCC
>CAZURN010000496.1:0-2157 GCA_964623165.1 uncultured Syntrophobacteraceae bacterium | reverse complement strand
GTGTGGCCATAGATGGTCGCCACAATGAGGGGCGTCCTTCCAAACTTGTCCCGGACTTCCATGTCCGCCTTGTTCGCAACCAGCAATTTCGCAACCTCGGCATGACCACCTTTGGCAGCAAGGATAAGCGCGGTCTGACCTTCATCATCCTGTTGGTTCAACTTGGCTCCCTTGCTGATGAGCAGTCGGACAAGATCCGTGTTGCCGTTCATGGAAGCAGCCATGAGGGCCGTCATGCCCTTCTTCTTAAGGCTCGGAAGCAATTCCTGGCCCTTCAGGTTGGGATCGGCACCTGCCGCAAGCAGGGCTTTGGTGATGTCCACATGTCCTGCCCACGAGGCCTGCATCAGGGCCGTGGTGCCGTAGACGTCCAGGACATTTGGATCTGCCCCTTCCTGCAGGAGAATGTCCACAACCCCCTTGTATCCCATGACCGAAGCCCTCATGAGTGGGGTCATGCCATCGGGGTCTTTGGTGTTCACGTCGGCACCCTGAAATATCAGATTGCTCACGGTGTCCTCATACCCCCTCGATGAGGCGTATATGAGGTCCGTGTTCATCTGCTCCAATTTAACGGACTTTTTCGTGCGCTTCTGCGTATCACCCGCAGACGACGAACTCGTGCGCTTCTGCGCCTCACCCACAGACGGCAAAAAGGCGATGGAAACGACACAGATCAATGCAAGAAGCCCCAGTAAACGGTTTGAACCCCTCATCTTCTCCTCCTTTTCAACACTGCAGCCCCTGTTCATTACACCCCTGACGCCAATGACAACTTCCTTTGACACGACAAATGACCAAGAATGATGAATACTCGTTCGTCAACCACTGATTCCGAGATTAGCACAAAAACTGATTCTGGCAATTATATCTATCAATTGTTGTCTAATCACATTTTCCTGAAAGTTTTACAAGAACATTTTTTCCACAAGCCTATGAATTCTCGCCTTTTTCTTCTACGGGGCCCTGACGAAAATTGCACCAAGGAACTGATCACGCATTCACCTGAACCCAGTTTGGAGAAAGGTTCCCGGGAATCAGGCTCCTAGTTGAGGTGGCCCAATGCGGAAGGGGGCCTCTGTTTCCCCGTCTGGAAAAGAAGCACGGCAAGACAGAGAGCAAAGGGCATCCCCAGAAAGACCTGTTTGGGGAGAGCGGGCCAACGCACGGAAAGCCACTCTGAAAAAGCCCCGCTGAAGCCGAAAAGGAAAGCGGCAAGGATCACTCTCGATGGGACCCACCTGCCCAGAATGACCGCGGCGATGGCCAAGTAGCCACGCCCTTGCGTCATGTGCTCCACGAACTGGGAAAGATCCCCAATGGAGAGAGCGGCTCCGCCCAGACCTGCCAATCCCCCTCCCACGACCACTGCAAGCCATCGGATCCCAGCGACGGAAAGCCCGGACGCCTCAGCAGCCAGGGGGTTCTCCCCGCACGCTCTTATCCTCAGACCCCACACGGACCTCTTAAGGAACCAAGCAAAAAACAGGCTCAAGACTATCGTGATCGGCACCATTGCCGAGACCCCATCAATGAGCCTCCCCCAAGCTCCTGGATCCCAACCGTCAAGCCATGATGCCATCCCCGCCAGGCTTGGAAGCTTTCTCACCGCAGGAGACGTCCCGTATGCATCGAAGACCTGATTGAGCAAAGTGCCGGAAACCCCGGCTGCGAGTATATTCAGAGCGATGGAACTCACGACCTGGTTGCCCCGCATGCCGAGAACCACAAATGCGTGAAGAACCCCCACAATCCCTCCTCCAAGGACGCCCCCCACAATCCCAACCCAGGGAGATCCACTCCAGAAAGCAGCCCATACCGCTCCAAAGGCTCCCATGAGCATCATGCCCTCCAGGGCAAAATTGATGACGCCGCTCAACTCCGCCATAACGCCCCCAAGACAGGCCAGCCAGATCGGCACTGTCCTGGCGATGGAGAACACAACCAGATGCGCCAAGGACGTCAAGGCTTCCTGAATCATGGGAGACTCCTCTCACGGGATTGCTTCGAGGTTCCCGCAGCTTGTTTCCATTTTCCAACAAGTGCTCCTGGCCGGCAGATGACCGCCAGGAGAAGCCCCGCCTCGATGACCAGGATCACGTTTGGAGATATGCCGAGGGCCAACTGAAGCCACTTGTCCGCCGCTCGAAGGCTGGC
>CAZURN010000495.1:0-2164 GCA_964623165.1 uncultured Syntrophobacteraceae bacterium | reverse complement strand
TTGTGCCCCACTGGGCCAGGAAACGCCCCCCTTTTCGTGGGTATGGCGGGTGAGTCCCGTCGTTCGAGTGCCCGAATTGGATTAGCAAATTTAATGCCACGGATTCAGGTTATATTTTGTTTCATTTTCGTCCCCCGTTCCCGTCAAATCTTTACCCGTGATTTACGTATAACACGCATTTTAGGTGAAGAGAATCGTTAATGGCTCACCTGGAACTCCGATATAAGGAAATGAGCGCCAGATAGTTTGGCTATGTGGAATAACGACCTGCCTTCAGGATGAGTTTGGAGGAGTCAAGCCTGTGTACTGGGTGTAGATCTGAGAGCGCGAGAGCTTCAACTCCTTTTCGGCGTCGTGGACCGGTACTCCGGCTAGTATGAACACTTCATGAGAAGAGAAGATGCCGAAACACGGACCGACGAAGACAATGAGCTTGTTGCGATTGAGGGTTTTGAGTTTTCGGCGGTACATGTTCCATGTGGTCTGCTCTCCTGCCTGGTGGAGTCGTGCTTGTTCTTCCTGCCACATCATGAAGGCTGTGGAGAGTGCCTTCATGGCCATGACGACATAGACTTGTACCCATACGCCTTCCTTGGTCTTCCTGGGAGGATGTTCCAGACACCAGTTTTGCTTGGTGTCACGGAACAGGTTGTTCTCGACGAGGCTGCGATCATCATAGCGATCAAAGGCGATGAAGGGATTACTTACGTCGCCATTGGTTGCCAATACCACCTGCTTATCGATAGGAGGTTTGTTGTTGTCCCAGGTTTTGACCACGACAGCGTTGAGTGGGGTGGGCACAAAGTCTTTCTTGGTGGTGTTGGCTTCGGACCCTTCTGGGTTGAACCAGTCACAGGTTAAAAGACCGGGTATACCGATGAGCTCCGTGCGGATCTTTTCGGTATATTTTTTCTTCCCATAGCCATGAGTGACTTCCACTTCGCGGCAAGCTTGGTGGGATCCAATGGCTTCCAAGGCGAGTTGGCGAGCGTCGGTAGTGGCACTCATATTGCTCTTGAGTGGGATGACGAACTCGATGTCTTGTTGATCAATGGCAAAAAGCACTTTGCCATCGAGGAACCCGCGATCCACGACCAAGGAACGGATCGTGCTTTTGGGACCGACATTCTCCTTGGCTTGTTCCAACACGGCAAGCACGTGGAGGTTATCGGGCTTTTCTATGGTATCGATCTTGATGGCGAGTGGGATTCCGGTATTGAGCTCGTAAATGGCCCAGACTTTCCAACCATAAACGGTCACCTTTACGGCTTTGAGCTCACCATTTTTGCGGCGGCCCCTCGCCTCGACCTTGCGCTCGCGCGTTACCTTGCCGCAGCCTTTGAACTGATTGGTGGTCTCAAAATCAGTGGCGTCACAGGCCGCGTGAATGTATTTGGGAAAAGTATTCAACCTGGCCAGTTGCTGAATGCAGCGATTGAAGAAGCCCTCGATGGTCCTGGGGGTGATTTTGACGATCTGCTTGGCCAAAGTATCGACACAAACGGCTCCCCTGATTTCGGGAAGCGGTGTGGTCCGGAGCTTAATACCCCTTTGGCAAATGCCGTTTCGGACTTGATAGGCGTTGAAGCCACAGATCCCCATTAGGAGTTCATCGGTAAGAAGGAGATCATGCAAGGTGTCCATCTTGGGAATGGAGCCAATGACTTTCATCAGAAACACCAGGATAAACTGAATGAAAGGGATGTGCTCTCTCTTTTGGCTCTTGGGGGTAATATTTTCCAGGAGGGGGAAGACCTCGATCTCGCGTAAATACTGAAAGAAGAAGTCGAAGAGGGTGGCTTCATCAAGCGTGAAGACCAAGTTCATCTCCCTGTGACGAAAAAGATGATCAGCCACCTTGGCATCGTCTCGCTCTGCGGTATGCCAGAAGAGCCGCTCCAGAATGGTTTGTTGCAGCTGCTGTCGAGTGGTCATGCCCAAATCCCAAGCTGGAATTGAAGGATTCAGATGGCTTCCAAGCCAATCCACTCTATTGTCCCGCGGAATCAAAGGAATGTCCAGAGATATTTTATATAATAATGATAAGTATTTAGATGCAAATATTTAATTTTATAAATAAAAGACGTACGTTCTTATATCGGAGTTTTAGAAAGGGGACGGAATATGAGTATGCTGCAACAGATAGGGGATGTCTTCCTGTTTC
>CAZURN010000494.1:0-2165 GCA_964623165.1 uncultured Syntrophobacteraceae bacterium | reverse complement strand
GCTGTGAGACTGACGTTGCTGTGAGACTGACGTTGCTGTGAGACTGACGTTGCTGCGGGAATGAAGTTTGCTGTGAGTTTACAGGGTGTGAGACATCGGATCCAGACGATTCTTTCGTTTCCGTTCCGTTCACAAAGGCGGATTTCTCCTGCTCACGTGTTCCATACTGTATGTAGGTCTAAAATACGGTATTCCGCACCGCTCAAATGAGGCCGATACCCCATTTCCTCATTCCGGGCAGGAGATGAACTTGAAGGGGTGCTATGTCAAGTTTCGACCCGGCAGAGCGTGTGAGAGCGGCAGCATGTCGTGCGATTCCTGAGGATCGGGTTTCCCTTTACTTTTCTAATGGTTCCAGCTCACATTGCACTGATGATCCGCAAGGATTTGCCCTTAGGTTCTCAACCCTATGCTCCACACCTCATCTCTTTCTGCTCATCATTTTTGTGCGAATATGGGTGAACTCGCAGGGAGTCCGAAGGCGCGGGTCAGAAGCTGAATACCACCAGGTTGATGCAGGTGGAGACGGCATTTTTCGGGATCATCGAACTTGGCGGAATTTCTGACAGAAGGAGGTGAGGCTTTTCCTGGGGGTGGCATTCTCGGTACAGTGGCTCGAAAGGTTTCTTGCTGCTGAAGGGGGGAACGACGTGAAAAAAGGGGAGCAGTCATGAAGAAGCTTGTACGCAATCATCGTTTCTTGTTGTTTGCCGCTCTGGTGCTGACGGGTGTCCTGGCGTTGTCCTGTCCGGCCCATGCTGCATGGCACATGACTCACGGGACCAGCGGCCATGTTGAAAGGGAGGCGAATGTGGAAAACGTCATCCATTACCTGGGCTGGGGTCTCGACATCACTCAAAAACCGGGCACCAGCAACTGGGTGCACTATGCTGTCCCGACTCTGGGGGATAAAAAGGTAGGCGCTCAATATGTGAGGCTTATATTTCGTACATACAGTGCCGACGCCTGGGTATCCGACGTCCATGTGTACAATGGGCCCACAAAGATCAAGGAATTCAAGGGAAGCTGGTCCGGGAACAAAACCGTGACGTTGAATCTGGGAAGTGTGACAAGGTTCAATCAAGGCCTTGGCATTTCGGTGAAGATCAATGCGGGCGTGGAGATGATGAGCCACCGGGTGATCTTTTTCGGAGCGGGGGCAAACTTCGTGGACCAGTAGGCTGTGCAGACGGCACCTGCGGGTCATTTGCCGGCCCTGTTCGTCTCATGGACGACAAGTGGGGGGCCGGGACGATGGTGTGAAAGTTGATCGTGTCTCGATCCCGGCATGATGCCCCGAACGGCAAAACACAAACGTGACGAACCAGCCGATACAGAAACGATCCGCAGGGAGCCTCTCACGTCTTCCCCCTCTCTTTCTCATCGGCATTGTATGCTTTTTTCGCAGCAGGCAGGTACTCACTTTCGGAAAGATCGCTTTGTCTCGGAGCGCCCAGGCGCAACGAAGTTGACGAACGCGACAAGAACGATGAGAAGAAAGAGGGCGAGAATCCAGGATGTATGGCCCACAAGGAGGCCGAATGCCGTCCAGGTGGCAAGCGCGGTGAGAATGGCGATCAAGACTGACGGGAACATCTTCTTCTCGTTTCGCATCATCAGCACCAGGAGGTGTGAAAAGAGGATGGGGCTGCGCAGGGCTTTGCGGAACGGGCCGGAACCAAGAATACTCACTTTCCTCCCGGGTGCGCCCAGAGACCGGTTCAGCATGCCCCAGGCCAGCAGGCAGGCCTTGCTTGCGTATTCCCACAGGATGTGCAGCGGCACGACTCCATGCTCACCGGCGACGGTCTGCCTGCCCGTTTCCAGGGATCTGAAATAAGCGCCCCGGTCGGTTTCGGGGCTGGAAAGCACTGAACCATCATACCGGGGGGGGAGGTCCCATTCCCTGCATTGATCCCGGTGATCGTCCAGGACCGTCCCGAGGTCCTCGTGGGCGGCATGGTGCTGCGCTGCGCGGATGAGTTCGAGCTTGAAGTGGTTGTAGGCGTCTCTGACCGCGCCGGGTTCGACTCTTGCCGATACCGCCGCACATGCAAAACCGGCCCAGGCCCTTTCCAACGCGAGAAGGCGGTCTTTCGGGCAGTGGCCGAGCAGGTTTCCCAGCCTTTCAATGGTGAAGTGATCCGAAAGCCTGTTGATTCTCG
>CAZURN010000493.1:0-2179 GCA_964623165.1 uncultured Syntrophobacteraceae bacterium | reverse complement strand
GATGGAGCTCCACAACGGGCCCAAGATCACCTACCACTGGGAGAAATGGCTCTGGCTGGCCGGGTTGCTCTTTCACTATTCGTTTCTCATCATTCTTTTGAGACACCTCAGGTTTTTCACTGAACCGGTGCCCTTCTTCGTCCACATGACAGAACGGGCGGATGGATTCCTTCAGCTGGGCCTTCCCGGAATTTACATCACCGATTTGCTCTTTCTCTTGGCAGTGACCTACCTCTTCATTCGCAGAGTGGTCATCCCCCAGATGAAGTACATTTCACTGCCTGCAGACTACTTTCCCCTTTTCCTGCTTCTCGCCATAGGGATCACCGGGGTCTTCATGCGCTACTTCACGAAAGTGGACCTCTTGAAGATCAAGGAACTCGCCATGGGATTGGTCACCTTTCATCCCACATCT
The DNA here is from genome assembly GCA_964623165.1 of uncultured Syntrophobacteraceae bacterium. GTDB lineage: Bacteria > Desulfobacterota > Syntrophobacteria > Syntrophobacterales > Syntrophobacteraceae > JAAYUJ01. The sequence continues at coordinate 1,764 of CAZURN010000493.1, read as the reverse complement.
CCGGAGGGCATCGGGGTGCTGTTCTACATGCACCTTTTCCTGGTGAGCGTCCTGCTGGCATACTTTCCCTTCAGCAAACTGATGCATTTGGGAGGTGTCTTCCTGAGCCCGACCAGAAACCTCCCCAACAACAGCCGGGAGGTCAGGCACGAGAATCCCTGGAACTACCCCGTTAAGACTCACACCTATCAAGAGTACGAGGAGCATTTCAGGGAAAAGATGATTGAGGCCGGACTACCTGTGGAGAAGGAGTAGAGACAACAATGGCAACCGTCCCAAAAGCAAACGAACTCGTTATCGATCACAAGGTCCCGCTGACGGGCTGGATGGAGACCCCCGTCGAGTTCAGACCGGGCACCTGGTGTTATTCAGGAAAGGCCAAGAACCTCAACGTCGTCGGGCTCCCCAACCCGAGGGAGTGGGCACCGCCCGATGATGACTGGAAGCTACCGGACAATTGGAAGGAGATCATCCTGGAGGGCTTGAGGGAGAGGCTGGAGAGGTTCCGCTCCCTGAGAATCTTCATGGACATCTGTGTGCGTTGCGGTGCCTGTGCCGACAAGTGCCACTTTTACATCGGCACGGGAGACCCCAAGAACATGCCCGTGCTGAGGGCGGAGCTCCTCCGGTCGATCTACCGCAAGGAATTCACCACCGCGGGCAAAATCATGTCCAAGATTGCCGGCGGCAGGGAACTCACCAAGGATGTCATCAAGGAGTGGTTTTACTACTTCTTTCAGTGCACCGAGTGCAGGCGCTGCTCCGTGTTCTGCCCATATGGCATCGACACGGCGGAGATCACCATCATTGGCCGGGAGCTCCTGAATCTCATCGGGTGCAACATCGACTGGATCTTGGGCCCCGTGGCCAACTGCTACATGAACGGGAATCACCTGGGCATTCAACCCCATGCCTTCAAGGACATGATCGAGTTCTTCGTGGATGAGATCGAAGGCGTGACGGGCATCCGGGTCGAGCCCACATTCAACCGGAAGGGGGCGGAAGTCCTTTTCATCACACCTTCCGGAGACGTGTTCGCCGACCCCGGCACGTACACCCTCATGGGCTACATGATGCTCTTCCACGAGATCGGCCTGGACTACACCTGGAGCACCTACGCTTCGGAAGGCGGCAACTTCGGGTTCTTCACCTCCCACGAGATGATGAAGCGGCTCAACGCCAAGATGTACGCGGAAGCCAAGCGCCTGGGCGTCAAGTGGATCCTCGGCGGGGAATGCGGGCACATGTGGCGGGTCATCAACCAGTACATGGACACCATGAACGGACCCGCAGACTTCCTGGAAGTCCCCAAGTCCCCCATCACCGGGACCGTGTTCGAGAACGCCAGATCCACCAAGATGACCCACATCGTGGAGTTCACGGCCGACCTCATCAAGCATGGGAAGCTCAAACTCGATCCCAGCCGCAACGACAACCTGCGGGTGACCTTCCACGATTCCTGCAACACTTCCCGGGGCATGGGCATGTTCGAAGAACCCCGGTATGTGATCCAGAACGTGTGCAACAACTTCTTCGAAATGCCGCCCAACACCACTCGCGAGCAGACCTTCTGCTGCGGCAGCGGTTCCGGGCTGAACACCGACGAGTTCATGGAAACGCGGATGCGGGGAGGTCTCCCCAGGGCCAACGCCGTCAAGCACGTCAAAGAGCAGCACGATGTGAACATGCTGGCCTGCATCTGCGCCATCGACCGCGCCGTCCTCGTACCGCTCATGAACTACTGGGTGCCCGGGGTCGGCGTCA
>CAZURN010000492.1:0-2183 GCA_964623165.1 uncultured Syntrophobacteraceae bacterium | reverse complement strand
ACGTGGAGATCTTTGTTGACCTGGCCGAAGGCCTTCCTCTCCTGGTGATGGATTTCAATCAGATCACCCAGGTTGTGATGAACCTTCTCCTTAACGCCATCGAAGCCATGCCGGATGGCGGGAGAATCGAGCTGAGGACCCACCTGCAGAACGACCCGGCTGCCGTGGTTCTTGAGGTGAGCGATACTGGGCCGGGAATCATGGAAGAGGACAAGGATCGCGTCTTCGATCCCTTCTTCACAAGAAAACCGGAAGGCACAGGTCTGGGGCTCAGTATTTCCCGTCAGATCATGGACAAACATGGTGCAATCATGGAACTGGAGACTATCTCGGGGGGAGGGAGCACCTTCCGCCTCGTTTTTCCAGTTCCTGCGGAAGAGCCCGAGCCATCAACCCGATAGGGTTCGTCTTAGAAACGCTATTTTTGTCCGGCCAATGGTCCGCGAAGAGTGGGGCAACGCATTGCGAACGGCCACTCCCAAAGAACCTTGACCCTTCGAAACGCCGCGAAGAGACCTCAATTCCTGGGGATGACCAGCCAACCTGACATGCTCATGAACAAATGTGGAAATACCTGAAGATTCCTGTCATTTCTGTGGTCATCTGCTACGGGTTGTTTCTTCGCCTCGCCTGCTTCATTGATTGGCGGGAGAACGCAACCAAGGTCCTCTTTCAGGGCAATCCGATCCTCACCACCTTTGATGGCTACTACTATCTCCGTTATGCGAGAGATCTGCACGAGCGGTCGTATGCGCGGATGGATGAGCTCAGGGCTATTCCTGACCGCCCTCCTCGCCCCTTGCCCCCTCCGCTTCTCTCTATGCTGACCGCCGTCGTGGCGAAACTCACGGGGGGCAGTGTGGAGTGGGTGGCCGCATTGCTTCCCGCCTATTTGGGTGTCTTGCTCTTCATTCCCGTGTTCAATCTAGCCCGTCTATGGGGAAATACGGGCTCCGCCCTGGTGGCGGGATTGGTCGCACTCTGTGCGCCATACTATGTGCGCCGCACCAGCGCCGGTTGGTATGACACGGATTGCGGCGTAGTGACCCTGGCCATGACAGGGGTCTTGCTGTCGTTTCTGGTTGCACGCAGCACCGGCAGAAAGAGGCTTGCCTGGATGGCGGCGGTCGCATGCTACCTGGCGGTATTCCTCATGTGGTGGGATACGGCGCCGGAAGTGGCATTGACCGTGGGCCTTGCTCCCATCATTTCTGGTTATGTGTTCCTCATTGGGCCTCGAAAGAAGGATATGCTTGCGCTGGTTGCGGCGACAATCGTTCCCATCCTCATCATGGTAGTCTGGAAAGGCCCCGCGTTTTGGCACAGTTTTATCGACGTCATCTGGGGTCTGTTTCACTATGTTTCCAAGGCTGAGGACCCTCATTTCCCCAACATCGGGGTCACCATCTCGGAACAGGTTCGGGTCTCCCTCCAGGGGATGGTCGCCTTATCCGCGGGCAGCTGGTTTCTCTTCCTGGCTTCCATCGCTGGGATTGCCCTCTTTCTCGTCAAGAATCCTCGGTTCGCTTTGCAGTTGATGGTGCCATTGGTCTTGGGTCTGCTCACCTTTTACGCCAGGAGGTTCGCTATTTTCATGACCCCTCTTGTGGCTCTGGGTGTGGGTCATCTCTTTTTCACCCTGTGGGCTCGATGCACAGAAGCGGCCCACAGGTGGGTCTGGAGGTCGTTGTTCATCCTCGTGTGCCTCGGGGCGGCCCATGGGATCTGGTCCAACAGCGTGGTCAACCTCTCGGGGACGTACAACCCGGTCGAACCTCCCAGCGTGGTTGAGGGAATGGCCCTCGCCCGGGAGGACACTGCTCCCGACAGTGTCATTTGGGCATGGTGGGACCATGGGTACCCGGTCATGTACTGGAGTCGGAGGGGCACCATCAGTGATGGGACCTTCCACGGGGGGCAGTTGTCCTTCATCAACGCCTTTCCGTTGGTATCTTCCGATTATCGGCAGGCGGCAAACTGGATGCACTTCTATGTTGTGCGCGGATCGGAGGGGTTCCGGAGGGTATTCGCAAGATTCGACGATGTTTCTAGGGCAGTGGAATTCATCAAGGCTGTCCTGGCGGCTGGGCCGGTAGAGGGGCGACCGCTTTTGATGAAGAACGGCTTGTCCCCTCCAGATGACTGGATTCAGTTCTTCTTTCCACCGAGGGAATCGAGAAGAC
>CAZURN010000491.1:0-2202 GCA_964623165.1 uncultured Syntrophobacteraceae bacterium | reverse complement strand
TCCGGTGTTTACACCCAACAGGAACTTCCCACGGATCTCCCTGAAAAGGACGCCAAGACCCAACACCCCTCCGTTGCCACCCCAAAGCCTCCTGTCCATGAGAAGGAGGTCGTGCGGCAGGTTCCTTTGGAACCGCAGAGCGGTCAGACTACCGACCGCCCGACATCCCCGGCAAAACCTGCTGAGGGTGTTGCTGTCAAGCCGACTGGAGTCGGGGAGAGTCCCTCGGAGGTGCTTCCCGAAGAAGAACCATCGAGGCAAGTGAGGGTGACTAGGAAGAAGCAGGTGTTTTCAGTGGACGCGGAACAGAAGACCTGGATTCAGGTGAGGATCGATAACAAGGCCCCACAGGAAGCCCTTCTGCAGCCAGGCGAAAAGCGGGAATGGGAAGCTGAGGAGAGCATTCAGGTGGTGGTGGGCAATGCAGGGGGAGTACGCATGATGTGGAACGGAACCGCCCTCAACATTCCCGGAAAGCCTGGATCGGTGCTTCGCTTCAGGCTCCCCGATCAGGGCAGCCCAGGAGAGAACCGAACTTGAACCATGCCAAGCCTCTGCTGCCCACCACTTGATCGGCAGTGTGCGCCCGAGTTCTTTCAGCTTGTTCCAGTGAGGACTCGTCCGGATGGTTCCGGGCAGGAAGATCATGGGCCCATGCATTTCCTGTGAAACGGAATGTCCACCGAAGGCTTTGGGCCTTTAGTCTCGCGAGCGTTATGAATATCGTGGAAACCGAGGCGATTATACTCTCCACGAAAGACCATGGAGAATCAGATCGCCTCATTAGTTTCATCTCTGAACACAGAGGACGACTGAAGGGGTTCGCCAAAGGAGCCAGGAAGAGCCGTCGCCGCTTTGTCAATGGCTTTGAACCGTTCAGTGTGGTGGTCCTGAAGTACCTGGAAAGGAAGGGAGGGCTCTGGATTGAATCTAGCAAGCTGTTGGAGCCATTCCTGGACTTGCGCCATGATTTGGAACGATGGAGTTATGCAGCCCTTGCCACTGAACTCGTTCTCGAACTGGTACCTGAAGGGGAACCCAACGCTGAGGTTTTTTCGCTCTTGAAAGAAACCTTTGCCCGTTTGTCCGAAGAGAGGGACTCTCTCAATGTGCTTTTGCTGTTTTTGTTTCGCTTCTTGGATCTGATGGGTTATCTTCCAGCCCTGGATGGTTGTACCGTTTGTGGAAAGCCCATCACCCAGAGATCACGGTGGGCATGGACTTTCAGCAGGGGTCTATTCGCATGCGCGGAGCATGCTGCCCTGGCGCAGGATCACATCCCCCTGGATCCGGGCACGGTCATGCTGATCCGCAGAGCAAGACAGCTTCCCCTGGAGAGGATGTGGAGGCTCCGCTTCTCTCGGGGCAGGAGAACTTCCCTTCTGGACATGCTCTTGGATTGGGTGCGGGAACACATCCGAAAGGATCTGAAGTCACTGAGGATGCTCGGGCAACTGGAGTCCTCCCCGGCATCGTAGGAGGCTGAAAGGATTAGAGTGGATCTTAGCGGTCATTTTCAGGGGATTGCCTCTTCACATCCCTTGGCGGCGATCTTGCTGGCATTCTTTGGAGGAGTCCTGGCCAGCTTCACACCTTGCTCCTACCCCATGATTCCCATCACAGTCGCCTTCATCGGTGGAAAGACGGAGGGAAGACGCTGGCGGGGTTTTGTCCTCGCGATTTTTTATGTTTTCGGGCTTGCAACGGTCTACGCCATGCTTGGTGCTTTTGCGGCGCTGTCCGGACAGCTTTTTGGGGCAATGACCACCAACCGCTGGACCTACCTCCTGGTGGGGAACATCTGCCTGTTTTTCGGCCTCGTCATGATCGGTGCCATTCCCCTGCCTCCACCCCGCTTCTTGAATCAACTTCGGGTCAAGGACCTACCAGGGCACGAGATTTTGAACAGCATTCTGCTCGGCGGGGCATCCGCATTGGTGGTGAGCACCTGCACAACCCCCATCCTCGGGGTTCTTTTGGCTGTCGTGGCAACCCAGGGGCAACTTCTCTGGGGTGTGGGCATGCTCTTTGCCTTTGCATATGGAATGGGCAGCTTGGTCATCGTGGTGGGAACCTTCACGGGCCTTTTGACTTCCCTGCCGCGATCGGGACTATGGATGGTGCGGATACAGAAGTTTTTTGGCCTCCTCATGGTTCTGGCGGCTGAGTATTTTTTCATCAAGACAGGAGAATTGTGGTTAT
>CAZURN010000490.1:0-2208 GCA_964623165.1 uncultured Syntrophobacteraceae bacterium | reverse complement strand
CCAGGACAAAGAAAACGAACACAGTGAGCTTGATGGAAGCGAGAAATCGGGTGACGGTGCTCAACAATCCGGTCTTTTGCTGCATTGCTTGGAAACCTTTCTGGTCAGTTCAGGCAGCGATTGCAGCCCCTTAATAACCTTTGACTTGATCGATGGCAAGCGGAAGCAGCACTGCGGGCGGGAAGTTTGGGGAATCGGTGCGATTGTCCCCGCACCGAAATCCCAGGGGTCTCAAGCTGTCTGACGGAAAATGTGGAAACGATACCCCAAGTGACGGGGGACCTCGCCGGGAGCCCCCAGTTCCATCAGATAGGCTTGACTAAGGAACGGCGGATACCTTCTCGAGGGAGGCAACAAGGCGCTGATCGGCAAGCGTAAAGTCAAACTGCCTGAGTTCCTTTGGGGTTGCCCAGCGGTAAGCCACATGCTCCCGCAGATGGAGGGTTCCACCCTCGATGGTGCACCAGAAAGCAAACAGATCGAGGATGAAATCCTGGAGATTGAAATGCACGTGTTCAAAAAGCTCTCCTACCCGGATTTCCCAGCACAGTTCCTCGCCTATCTCCCTGACCAGGGATGCCTCAAGGCTCTCGCCAGATTCGACTTTGCCTCCAGGGAACTCCCAGCACAGGCCGAACTTCTTGTTGGGAGGACGCTGAGCGATGAATATTCTCCCCTCGGAGGTGATCAGTGCGGCGGTCACTTTGAATGTTCCAGGAGTCTTCGTATCCATTGGTTGTCCCCTTGCTCTGCCACGTGCAGGATATGGAAATCGCGAGCAACCCGAACGCGTGAGAGGTGAAGCATGTGCCCACTCGTGCCAGCCCAGGGGGGTGCTTCAGCCGGGGGTGAGTGGCTCAAGGATTCTTCCCATAAGCCCTGGGAATGCCCGCACAATAGCACAATGTCGGGAAGAAATCGAAAATTAGTGCTGAAGTTGAATTCGGCAATGCTTATGTTTTAGCTCGCCTTAAACATTTCGTTAGCCGCGTTTGTTGAGACACGCTGCAAAGTCTTGACAACCCATGAACAAGAAAGGGAGCCGGGGATGAGTGACGCAGTTCAATCTTATGACGTGATCATCATGGGCAGCGGACCCGCAGGGCTGCAGGCCGCGGTGCACGCAGCGAGGGCCAACGTGAAAGTGGCGGTTCTGGGACGTATGGCGAGAAGCTCCCTATATAAGGCGCATATTGAAAACTACTGTTGTATGGAAAGCACACTCGCGGGAAGTGAGGTTCTGGAGCAGGGTAAGAGGCAGGCGGAGAAGTTTGGGGCGGTGTTTTTCGAAGAGGATGTGCTCAAGCTCGAACAACGAGAGGATGGCAGCTACGTGGCAGATCTTGAATCGGGAGTGGCACTGAACGCTTGGTCGGTCATCCTCGCCATGGGCATTTCCAGAAATCGCCTGAATGTCCCAGGGGAAAAGGAGTTGCTGGGCAAGGGAGTGAGTTACTGCGTGGAATGTGACGGGAATTTCTTTCGGGATCAGACTGTCGTGGTGGTGGGGAACGAAAGTGCCGCCTGTTCTGGTGCCATGAGCCTCCTCCTTATTGCCCGGGATGTTCACCTGGTCTATACTGACCTATCCGTCAACGAGAACCTGCGTTACCAGATCGAGCGGAGCCACATCGTCAAACATCCGGGTCGAAAAGTGAAAAGAATCCGGGGGGGGAGCGAGGTGGAAGGGGTGGAACTGGACAATGGGGAAGTGATTGAGGCCACCGGAGTATTCATTGAACTGGGGGCTAAAGGTGCTCTTGAGTTGGCCGCCGCCATGGGAATCGCCCTCGATCCGGAGACGATGAAGTACATAGTGACCAATAGGAAGCAGGAAACCAATCTACCCGGAGTCTATGCGGCCGGAGACATCTGCGGGCCGCCCTGGCAGATGGCGAAGGCGGTGGGCGAGGGGTGCGTGGCGGGTCTGGAAGCCGCCGGATACGCCAAACGGGAGCGATCGAAAAAAATGTGAATTTGTGGTTGACAGAAGATCGAGAATGAATAGAATGCCGCACTTGTCACGGGAACACGGAAGGCTGTGGAAAGGTTCCCGCAACCCGTGGCAGTCAGTCCTGAGAGGTTTTCCAGGGTGGCGTCAGGGACATGTGTAGGAAAAGCTTCTTGACTCCGATGAAAGATTAGTGATAACCTCTCAATTCCCTGGCGGTGGTGGGATGGTGTCGGGGGGTAGGATGTTCTTTGGAA
>CAZURN010000489.1:0-2210 GCA_964623165.1 uncultured Syntrophobacteraceae bacterium | reverse complement strand
GAACCGGGGGAGTGAAGATGGGTGCCCGTGGGCATGAACCGGTTCGCACCTGCATCGTCTGCTCAAGAAAAGGATCCAAGTGGTCCCTGCTGCGCATTGCCGCGGATTGCGAAAGCGAAACGGCTTTCTTGGATCCTCTTCAGCATGCCCTGGGCCGTGGTGCCTATGTTTGTCCTCAATGCTTTCCCCGGTTGCATTTCAACAAGAGGGTCCAGAAGGCTTTCCGGGGCAGGGTGAGGGCCCTGGCCAAGGAACCGCGGACTGCCGGTTCCTCTCATACAACGGAGGAAAGGGCATGACCCGGAAACATGTCGGTGCTCCTGCGGGTGGTCAGGTCATTGACTGCGCTACTGCCTTCGCGAATGCCGTTGGGGAATCCAAGCGCAGAGAGGGGTTGAGTCTGGCGGCTGGTCGTATTGTCGCGACATGCTTGGGTGCGCGTCGGGCCGGCTTTGGAAGTGAACGGTTCAAGTGCCGGGTGGCGATGCCATCAGCTTGCGGTGTCAGTGCGGCCCGCCCTTCAGCACAGCGGGAGCCGGGCGCTCAACTAAGGGCAGGAGAACAGAAGTGGCGGGACAGGGTTTCAGCATGACAGGGGGATGCTTTCATGTCGGCAATGAGGGTGCATGAACTTGCAAAAGAACTCAATATGAACAACAAGGATCTCCTTGACCGGATCCTCAAGCTGGGCATTCAGGCCAAGAACCACATGAGCATCTTGGACAGTGCCGCCGTGGTGAAGGTCCGCCAGCAGTTTGCAGAGCTCAAGCCGGAGAAGCTGGAAGAGAAGCGGATCGGAAGGCAGGTGATCCGCAGGCGAAAGCGGACTGCGGAGGAGGAGATGCCAGGGATTGAAGCGGTTTTGGAAGAGGCAGCCGAAGTGGCTGCCCCGGCCATGGAGGAGGTTCCTGCCCCCCCTGAACCTGTGATGCCCGAACCCATTGAAGTCTCCCCTGAAGTGGAAGTCATTACGGGAATTCAGCCTGAGGCCGCTCCAGAGATTCCTCTGGTTATAGAGCCCTCCCCGGTCGAGATCCCGATTCCAGACATCCCGGCGGCCGAGTTCTCCCGGGAGATCCCGGAACCGGTGGCGCCCCCTGAAATCCCCTCCGAACCGTTGGAAGCCGTATCCGACTTTGCTGCCGCCGCCTTTGGCCCCCAGGAGGCAGAATCCGTCATTGATGGTGTCCCCCGGGTTCCTGTTCCGGAGCCTCAACTCTCGTATGGCGATGTCGTGGAAGCCGAAGAAGTGGCCGAAGGAGAGGAGGAGGACGAAGAGGGCAAGGCCAAGCAGAAGAAGACCAAGAAGCGAAGGCGCAAGAAGGCGCGCAAGGAGGAGCCTGCGAGGATCATCAAGCTCCCAGAGTTCATTCCCGAGGAACCCGATGAGCCCGAGCCCAAGGAAGTCGAGTTGCTTCAGCAGTTGACCCCGCGTCTTCAGATCAAGACCGAGGAGGAAGAACCTAAAGACATTGCCCGCAAGAAGCGTCCCAAGCCCGAGGATCTTCAGAAGGCTGGAGCCGAGAGTAAACGGAAGGCGATGCCCCGGAAGGAGGTCTTCGAGCGTGAAGATTTGTACTCGAAGAAGGAATTGGCTGCGCAAGCGGATCGTGGCCGATTCAGGGACCGGGACAGGATGCACCAAAAGGAGGCCATGAAGGCGGAGCCAGCGGTGCCAAAGCCCGGCAAGCGCAAGATCCGCATGGATGAAGCCATCACGGTGGCCAATCTGGCCAAGCAAATGGGAATCAAGGCCGGTGAGTTACTCAAGAAACTTCTTCTCCTAGGGCTTCCAGCCAACATCAATCAATCCCTGGATTTTGAGTCTGCGGCCCTTCTGGCTTCCGAATTCGAATACGAGGTGGAGCAGGTGGGTTTCGAGGAGGGGGAGATTCTCCAGGTCCAGGAAGACCGGGAAGAGGACATGGTGCTTCGCCCGCCTGTCGTCACAGTGATGGGACACGTTGACCACGGAAAGACGTCGCTCCTGGACGCCATTCGGGACACCAAGGTCATCGAGGGTGAAGCTGGAGGCATCACCCAGCACATTGGCGCCTATTTTGTCAAGCTGGACAGCGGGGATGTGGTGTTCCTGGACACTCCAGGTCATGAGGCCTTCACGGCCATGCGTGCCCGTGGGTCCAAGGTCACGGATCTGGTGATCCTGGTGGTTGCAGCGGACGACGGAGTGATGCAGCAAACCATCGAGG
>CAZURN010000488.1:0-2213 GCA_964623165.1 uncultured Syntrophobacteraceae bacterium | reverse complement strand
GTTAAAACCGCGTTCGAGCCCCTCTTTGATCTGCCAAAGGATGCGGACTTGTCTTGCGAGAAGGGAGATGATCACCAAGGGGGGCTCGCCGGCAAGAAGGAGTCTCCGCAGTGATGCGACCGCCTGTCCTCGTTGCCGCTTGGAGATGAAGTCCAGCAACTCAAAAACCGTGAAGTTCCGCTGCCAGCTCACCACTTCCCGTGTGTCCTCGATGGTGATCTTCTCCCTCTCCCCCACATATGCCACAAGCTTTTGGAGTTCTTGCTCCAACCGGTGAAGATCCGAGCCGACCTGTTCCACCATGAATGCAGCCGCATGGGGGCTCAGGACCTTCTGAGTCCCCATGGCTTTTTCCTGGAGCCATCGTGGGAGTTCCCGTTCAGAAATGGCCGGAAACTGGACAACCACTCCCACCGATTCCACTGCTGCATTGATCTCCTCCCCTCCCTTTTTCTGAGACTTTGTCAGGACCAGGCAGGCGGCGGGCGAGGGGCGCTTGAGATAATCGAGAATGGCTCTTTTTTGATCTTTGGGCCAGGCATCGAAATTTTCCACCATCATGAGTCGTCGTTTACCGAACATGGTGAGCATTCGAAGTCGCGTAAGCACTTCCTGGGCCTGAACTTCCTTCGCGTCGAGGCGCTCGCCATTGAATTGCCTGGCATTCTGTGGAACGATCTCATTGAGGAGGCAGGCCCAGGCTTCCTCCATGAGCAGTTGCGACTCCCCGGTGAAGAGATACACGGGGGCCCATTTGCCTTCCCCCACATGGGCTTTGAACCGGTTGAAATGCATGGCTGGAAATTCTCAGAAGTTGCTCAGGAAACGGTCATGAATCCTTGCGGCCATCTCCTTTGCAAGGAACTCAAGGGCCTGCCTTCTGTTGTCGAAGCTTGAGATGGGGTCCGGGTTCTGCAGGTAGGTCTTGAAATAGGTGAACTGAGGGTCTTGCCAGATGGCTTTTCCCGATTCCACATCTTGACACCGTATGTCCAGGGTCACGTAAAGGCGGGACTGGATGGTCTGCTGCACTTGAATGTGAGCCACCGCCGACGTGTGGATGTCCGTGATTTTACCGCGAAGGACGACTTCCGCCTGATCATCCGGGACCACCTGAAGGTTGCCCCTAAGCATGAATTCCTTTCTAAGTGCCCCCGCAAAGAGACTCCCCAGTTCCGGCTCCCCGGTGCTGTTCTCGAAAATGGGGATGGCGATGCGCCTCAATCCGGGACGAGGTCCAGGTCCTTCGCCAGAAAAATGATAGCCGCACCCGCTGAAACCCAGTACAGCCGCCCCGAAAACCAGGATGGTCATGAGACGGTACATCATCCTCCTCCAACTGAATCTGGCTCGCCGCGGAGGGCGACCCAACGAATCGTCTATGCTCGCATCAAGTTGAGGTGGCCTTTCAGGGCCGTTCTCAGCGTCAATTGCGGATGAATCCTAAATCACCACATTGATGAGTTTGTTCGGTACCACCACAATCTTCTTAACCGGTGCGCCCCCAATGAATTCCTGGACCCTGGGGTCATGGAGGGCGGCCTGTTCCACCGCTTCCCTGTTTGCGTCGGCGGGGACCATGATCCGGCTTCTGAGCTTGCCATTGATCTGAACCACGATGAGGATCTCTTCAGCCGACAGGGCTTTCTCTCTCCAACTGGGCCATGGTTCCTTGAGCAGGTTCCCCTCGTGGCCCAGGGCATTCCAGAGTTCTTCCGCGATGTGAGGCACGATGGGGGAAACCAGGAGCACCATGCTTTCGACCGCTTCCCTCATGACAGGCCAGAAAAGTGGATCGTTCTTGGAGCCTTCCAGGTTCTGGTAGATCTGATTCACCAGTTCCATGATGGAGGCGATGGCGGTGTTGAAATGAAATCGGTCTCTGATGTCCTCCGTCACCTTCTTGATGGTCTGGTGCGTCTTCCGGTGCAGTGATGCCAGATCCGGGGGGAGAGGCCCGTCACCTGAGTACATGGGAGCGGAAACAATAGAGTCCCGGTTGTCTGCCACCAGGCGCCAGATCCTCGAAAGGAAACGAAACGCCCCTTCCACTCCCTGGTCATTCCATTCCAGATCCTTTTCAGGTGGCGATGCAAAAAGGCAGAACAGTCGGACCGTATCAGCCCCATAAGCTTCGATCATCTCGTCGGGATCCACCACGTTGCCCTTGGACTTGCTCATCTTGGCCCCGTCCTTGATGACCATGCCCTGGG
>CAZURN010000487.1:0-2216 GCA_964623165.1 uncultured Syntrophobacteraceae bacterium | reverse complement strand
GTCTCCACCAGGTTCAGCTGGTGAAGGGAGTTCTTGAACGCGACGCGCTTGGCAAGGACATCGGCTGGCAGACGATACAGAGTACCCGGTGGCTCTCCGTTCTTCACCGCGTCCACCACGATGAGGACATCCGCCTCAGAAATGGGCTCCATGAGCCTGAGTCCCAGCGTCCCTCCATCCATCAGTTCCACGTTGGCAGAAAAATCGTACTCCGATTGCAGTTTCTCCACAACCCGAACGCCCACTCCTTCATCGTGCAGGAGGATATTTCCAACCCCCAGGACCAGTATCTTGTTTTCCGCCATCAGCAGCGCCCCGCGCCCCCTTCCGTCACACAAAAACAGGAACCCGGCCCTCTAGCCGGATTCCTGTTCACTAGCTAACCGAAAACAAAACGCTAGACAACTCTAAACTTGTACACCTCGTTCGTCTGCGGGTCGATGACGTGCACGCCGCAGGCAATGCAGGGATCGAAGGAGTGTACCGTGCGGAGTATCTCCACCGGCCGCTTCGGATCCGCCACCGGGGTCCCGATGAGGGCCTCTTCCACGGGACCGAGTTTGTTCTGGGCACACCTTGGTCCGAGGTTCCAGGTGGAGGGAACCACCAACTGGAAGTTGCCGATCTTTTGATCCTTGATCTGGATCCAGTGCCCAAGGGCCCCCCTGGGGACGTCGTTGAGGCCGGCTCCCATGCCCTCGTTGGGCATCTGATAGTCGGTGTAGATCTTGGTGTCGCCCTTCTTGAGGTTTTCCACGAGTTGGTTCAGCCAGCCTTCCATAGCCTCTCCGATGATCACGGTCTCGAGACCTCTGGCAGCGGTCCTCCCAAGGGTGGAGAAAAGAGCGTCGGCAGGAACCTGCAGCTCCTTCAACACGCCGTCCACCAGCTTTTTGGTGCCTTCGTGCCCCTTGCCGTAGGCAACGAGCACCCGGGCGAGAGGGCCGACCTCCATGGGCTCACCCTTGTAGCGGGGCGCCTTCATCCAGCTGTAACGATCGTTCACGTCCATCTTCACATATTTGGGCTTGGTCTCGCCCTTGGACGGATGAAGTGCCTGATCACCCTCGTACCAGCTGTGCTTCACGTGCTCTTCGACCTGAGCCACATCCACTGGCTGGACCTGGGTGAAATTGCGCTTGAAGATTGCACCGCGTGGGAACAGGAAGCTGTCGGGTTCCTTGGCGCTTCCCGGGAACTCGCCGTAAACGAGGAAGTTCGTGGTTCCACCGATCTTTCCCCAATCCTTGTAGAAGCTGGCCACGGCCTTGAGGTCCGGAATATAGGTATTCTTGACGAAGTCCATGGTTTCTTTCCACAGGAACTTGAACTCGGCGATGCGATCCGGTGTCAAGTCCGTGGCACACGTCACGCCACCGACGACCAGGCTTTGGATGTGCGGGTTTTTTCCTCCGAAAATGGCGTGCATCCGGGCCGTGCGAGCTTGCTGCCGGAGGGCTTGCAGATAGTGGGCTGCGGCGAGGAGGTTGACCTCGGGAGGCAGCTTATATGCAGGATGCCCCCAGTATCCGTTGGCGAAAATCCCGAGCTGACCGCTTTCCACGAATTTCTTCAGGCGTTCCTGCACGGCTTTCAGATCCGAGAGCCCACTCTTGGATGCATTGGGCACCTTCGCGGCGGCGAGGTCTGCGGTTTTCTTCGGATCCGCCTTGAGCGCACTCACAACGTCGACCCAGTCCAGGGCATGCAAATGATAGAAATGGACGATATGGTCGTGGAGGAACTGGGCACCCAGGAGGAGGTTGCGGATGAGGCGGGCGTTGTCGGGGATGGTGAGCCCCACCGCGTTGTCCACCGCCCGAACCGAGGCCAGACCATGGACATAGGTGCAGACGCCGCAGGCCCTTTGCGTAAAAAGATAGGCGTCTCTCGGATCCCTGCCTTTCAACATCATCTCGATGCCCCGGAACAGGGTTGAGCTGCTCCATGCATTCGCCACCTTCCCGTTGGCCACTTCCACCTCTATGCGCAGATGACCCTCGATACGGGTGATCGGGTCGATCACAACACGCCGCGCAGCAGCTGCCGGAGCGGCCGCTGCCGGTTCTGCCTTCTTCTTCTGAGGAGCTGCCATCGTTACTCTCTCCTTATCCATCGGTTATCGCTGACTGAAAACGCTTGAACGGTCCCTGGAATGGTGCGTCCTAAATGGACTTGTAGAAGGGGGACATCTTGTCCCAGAAATTGGGTTCACT
>CAZURN010000486.1:0-2216 GCA_964623165.1 uncultured Syntrophobacteraceae bacterium | reverse complement strand
CACTTCCTGGATCTCCCCCTGCCAGTCCTCGACAATCTCTCCCGCCTGGTCCTTGCGCCGGGACGTGGAGGAGAGGAGGTGGAAGACCGCCTGTTCTCCCACCACGAGTCCAAATTCACGTTCACGGATTTCCATGTCCGTCCCCTCTTCCATGCCAAAAGGAACGACACAGAGGGCCTTCATGGGAGCAGGAATTCCCGGGACAGCGGGTAAGGCGCTCTCAATTCCGATGTAGTATGGGCGAGCAGAACCTCCCCGGATCCTGATCCCTTTGCCCAGCCTGACCAACCCGTAGTAGGCGGCTCCCCGAGCCACGGCCAGGTCCAGGTCTGGGGACGCCAGCTCCCGAAGCTCCTCTTTTCCGTTCCATTTCTTGAGAACTTCCAGGACGCGACGGCGAATCAGCGGGGACTTCATGACACCGCCATTGAATAGAATGGCGGCAGGAAAGGAGGCTCGAAACTCGGCGGGTCCGTTGGTGAAATCTTGGGCCTGTCGGCTCAAGAATCCGGCTAGATGTCTGGAAACGGCGGGATCGGCCTCGTAGGGCAGACCCATTTCGCGCATGCCGACCTTGGGCTTCTCCTTTGGAAGTTCATCCTTTTCCGTCACTGGGAAAAAACCGTCCAGAAGGACTTGTTCCACCTCAGACCGAAGCAACTCTGTACGTATCGTGCCTCCGATGAGGGATGCCCCCCGGCCGAGGATCACCACGGGGACCGCATCGAGGCCAGGTTCCGTAAGGAGGCGCTCCTTGGCTGAACGGCAGCTGAACCAAAGGCCTCGGAACTGCCACGCATCCAGTTTGTTTCCCTTTTGAGCGAGTTTTGCCTGCACGGAATAGGCGAGAGTCAAATCCATATTGTCCCCGCCCAGAAGGATGTGGTCTCCGACGGCGACCCTGTGCAGGGTGAGTTCCCCGTCTTCTTCGGCAACCTGGATCAGACTGAAGTCGGTAGTCCCTCCTCCGATGTCGCAAACGAGAATGGACTCGCCCACCCGGACGGCCTTTCGCCAGGATTCCCGTTGCGATTCTATCCAAGCGTAGAATGCGGCTTGGGGCTCTTCGATGAGTGTCAGGGCTTCGATGCCCGCCATCTGCGCAGCCATGACCGTGAGTTCCCGTGCAACGGCGTCAAAGGATGCGGGGACCGTGAGGACGATCTCCTGGTCCTCGAAATGTGCTCTGGGATCTACCGAAGCCATCAGGTGATTCCACGCGTTGCGCAGGTGCTGCAGCAGCAGTGAGCAGGCCTCGACCGGAGAGACCCGGCGGCCTTCCGGGGGGGAGTCCCATGGAAGGATTGGGTCGGTGCGGGCTATGCCCGCATGGCAAAGCCATGACTTGGCCGAAGAGACCAGACGGGTGGGCAGTTCGGCCCCCCGTTGTCTGGCAAATTCGCCCACAGCGGTGGTCATGCCGGAATCCCAGGGCAGTGCGAGGCTCCCTTGCGGCACGTCGTGGGGCCCCGGTAGCAGCAGAAACGAGGGCAGGAGGGATAGGGCCCTCACCTCCCCGGGACTCACGAGCTGAGGAATGGAAAGAATCCGCACCTCAGAGTTTAAACCGGGCTCGGTTTCGATGGGGGCGTAGGCGAGGACGGAATGCGTCGTGCCCAGATCGATTCCGATGGTATATTTGGCATTGCTCAATACTCCACTCCTCTATCATGAATTCTCTCAGACGCCGGGCCTGAGGAATGATCAAATCCGGGAATCGCAACCCCTATTGCATGCACACTCAAGCTCATGGGCTTAGACGTCGTCGTGCAATGTGCCAATAAAGCAGCGGGCGAGCTGTCCGCCCGCCCGAATGTTTCTTAATGCCTTGCACCCTCCGATCCACTCAGAGAGAAACCAGTGACGTCACTGTGATCAACGCCTGGGGTCCTGATCCTCCACTTCCACCTCGGCGGGGGCCACCACCCAGTCCTTCTTTTGTTCGACGGTCGGCTGAGGCAGTTCCACGCGTTCCGCACGCCAACCCCGGTGCCGCAACACTCCCGTAAACGGAGGATCTCCAGTAATGTTTCCCGTGAGCCGGATTGCCCGGGGATCGAAGTCGGTCGGCACCTTAACCTGGGTTCCTTCCGGTTCCTGAAAGATGGGTTTGAGTTCCATGTGCTCACGAAGCGTGTCACGGCAGCCTTGGTGGATGCTTCGCACTGCAGCTCCTATTTGGCTGTCCTCGTACAGGGTAAGGTCTTCCTGAAGGA
>CAZURN010000485.1:0-2224 GCA_964623165.1 uncultured Syntrophobacteraceae bacterium | reverse complement strand
CCGGTTTGTCACCAAACCAGATGCTGAACAGGGCGGTCATGAAATCCTTGCCGGGGATGACCGCTTTTTGCTTGTCGCGAATGGCCACCTGAGTCCCCTTGCCGGGAATGTAAGTCAGGCGCACCGTCTCGCCCGATTTCACCGGTTCGTTGAAGGCCTGCAGGAACTGGTCGATTTTTGCCTGCAGTTCGGGGCTGAGGTTCGGAGTGTTGTTGGCAAAGCCCTCCTTCCAGCCTTCAACCCATTTGTCCGCCCCCACTTCCTTATAGACAACGTGTAGTAGCACCTCTTTCGGCTCGTCCGCCTGAATGATCGCTTTTCGGTCCTTGCTTGGGGTTTGCAGGTAAAGCGCCCCATAGTAGACGGTCACCATGAATTTCTTGCGCACTCCGACGCCATTCAGTTTGGCGGCATCCTGGCCTATCTTGACTTCATCGGGAAAATTCACCCCCTTGAAGTCCATGGCCAACCCGCTCAGCGGATTTATGACCAGGACCGTCGCTAAAACCGCCATCATGAGATGCAATGGTGTCTTTCCTTTTGTTTTCATGCAGCCCCTCCTGTAAAGTTCTCAGTTCTTCCAATCCCGATGCACAATTCATCATGCTTGCCGGCCAACCGCCATGCCCTGGCAGGCACAACGAAACATCAAAGCGGTTTTTTCTCATTCACCATTCACCGTTCACTTTCATTTCAAGATACCCCAGAAGTGGTTTCGCGAACAAGTGCTGCTGCAAAAAACGCAATCTATGGCCGTTCGCATGTATTTGAAGTACTCGGTTGTTTTTACCCCTGGTTCCTGAAATGAGGGTTGGTAAGCTGAGCGCCCAGCCTGCGTGGAGACCCCGTTGATGTGCCGGATGCACATGAATAGGTAAGGTGAAGTGATAGCTCTCATTTCGCTCATTTTCATTGATCATATAGAATTTCATCGATTGGAGGAACAAGACTTCGAAAGTAATGGACATTTTCGCCCAACTGTGTTAAGCGATGATCCCGAGACTACATTGGGCGAGGTGACAGCATGCAGCAAAGGATCGAGAGGGTCGACGAGATTCCGTTGCTCCTGCATTGGCTGGCTGAGATGGGCGTGCAGGAGAAGATCGACTCCCTCTGGAAACCGCATGGTAACTGGGAAGGACTCAGCTATGGGCAGTTGGCCCAGCTCTTTCTCACCTACGTTCTGCATTCGCTCAACCATAGCCTCTACAAGATGGAACCATGGCTCGCGGACCATCAAACCTTGATCGAACAAATCACTGGGTGGCAGTTCACGAGCAAGGACGCCACTGATGATCGGTTGGCCACGCTGATTCAAGCCCTCGGTGCCGACGACTCGGTGCGAATCGAATTCCAGAGAGACATGGGACAGCACCTGATCCAAGCCTATGCGTTGCCGACGCATGTTGCCCGCTACGACACCACAAGCTTCAGCGTACATCACGCTCGCTCGGCCCAAGATCCCGACGGTTTGCTGCAATTTGGACATAGCAAGGACCATCGTCCGGACCTGCTTCAGTTTAAACAAGGGCTGGGGACCCTAGACCCGGCCGGCATTCCCCTCTACAGCAACACGCTCTCGGGCAACACTGCGGACGACATTTGCTATGTTCCGGCGTGGCGAGAGCTGGCAAGAACCATTGGTCATGCCGATTTCCTTTATGTGGCGGACTGCAAGGCCGCTGCCTTGAGCACCCGCGCCACCATCGACCAGGAAAAGGGACGATATCTTTTTCCTCTTCCCATGACCGGTGAGATCCCGGAGAAGCTCTGTCAACTGGTGATGAATCCACCTGAAGAGCCGAGGCTGATTCATCTTCCCAAACTCGAAAAAGGCAGGGAGACCGTCAAAGAGGTCGGCAGAGGATTTGCCATTCGAGAAACCTTGACCTTTCAGCCGGAATCCAACGACTCCCACACTTGGATCGAGCAATGGTTTGTTGTCCAAAGCCATACCTTCGCAAACATCCAGAAGAAGGCGATCTTAACCCGAATCGAGAAAGCAGAAGCTGACCTACAACGCCTCAAACCCAAAAAGGATGACACCGCCGAACACCTTCAACAGAGGGCGGAGAAAATCCTTAAGAACAGGAAATGCGAGGGTCTCATCACTGTGGAAGTGCAAATGACACTCACGTTCAAAGAAAAATACCTCGGCCGAGGCCGGCCCAAGCCCGACAGTCCCAAAACTGTCGTCGAAGCCAGGGAAATCAGCGTCCAGTTT
>CAZURN010000484.1:0-2228 GCA_964623165.1 uncultured Syntrophobacteraceae bacterium | reverse complement strand
GCAGTAGAGTGCAAAAATGCCGACAATCCTAACGAACACATATTCAACCCAGAAGACTTACAGGAATCCTCATAATCCAAACGCCCTCCCCAAGTCAAGGCATTTGGAAAATATTTCTTTTATTCGTCGACCACTCAACCAACCCCAAGCAACCATCCGAATTCTTAAGAAGTCCGGCATTGTGCCCAGGCATTCGCTGTTGCAATTCCTGTCTGAAGTCATGCATCATGAAAACCGATGACTTCCATGTTAGCTCATGCCACTGCCTGCAGTGAGCCCTATAACTTAGGAGTTATATTCATGATTAGAATAGTAGGAGTAATGACAAGTGGCGGCGATTCACCGGGCATGAACGCCGCGGTGCGTGCGGTCGTCCGCAGGGGCCTGGACCGTGGCCTCACGGTATTGGGGATTTACGCCGGCTACGAGGGACTCGTGAACGGTGGGGAGCAAATCCGGCCCCTCCGCTGGGACGACGTGGGCGGCATCCTTCAGAGGGGTGGCACATTCCTCGGCACGGCCCGATCCGAACATTTCCGCACCAAGGATGGAAGAAGGCAGGCCGTCCTGAACCTCCTCACGGCTGGGATCGAGGCTCTTGTTGTCATCGGGGGCGACGGTTCTCTCATGGGGGCTCATGTGCTCGCCTCCGAATGGTCGGAACATCTGGAGACCCTCGCGAAAACCCAACCGATGTTGGCAAACAGCGAATTCCCCCCGTTCCTTCAGGTGATCGGCCTTCCCGGATCCATCGACAATGACCTGCACGGCACCGACATGTCCATCGGCACTGACACGGCACTCAACCACATCGTGAGGGCCATCGACAACCTGGCCTCCACCGCAGCCTCCCATCAGCGCACCTTCATCGTTGAGACCATGGGACGTCACTGCGGATACCTTGCTCTCGCTGCATCCCTGGCCGGCGGGGCATCCTGGGTCCTGGTGCCCGAGGAAGAACTGGAGCTCCGGTGGCATCAAAAGATGGTCGCATCGATTGAAAAGGCGAGACAATTGGGAAGGCCCCATCAGATGGTGGTGGTGGCGGAAGGAGCTCGCCACGCCGACGGGCTCCTCATCAGTTCGAGCGATATCAAGAAAATCCTCGAAGAAAGGCTGGGCATCGACGTGCGGGTGACGGTCCTCGGTCACGTTCAACGAGGAGGCGCTCCCACTGCCTTTGACCGGATCCTGGCCACTCGACTTGGGGTCGCTGCGGTGGATCTCCTGGTGGAGAATCCTGACGCCACTCACTGCCACATGCTCGGCCTCATAAGGAACAAGGTGGTGGCAACCCCGCTCCTGGAGGTGGTTCAGAAGAGCCAGGCCGTCAGGCAGGAAATCGAGAACGGCAACTACACCAAGGCCCAGGAGTTGCGCGGCGAGACGTTCACAAACACCCTCGCACTGGTGAAGACCCTGACCCGAATCACTCCCGCCCAGGAAAAGGGGTCCGATGGAGCCGTCGCCATCCTCACGGGAGGAGCAGACGCGCCAGGCATGAACGCCGCAGTGAGCGTCGCCGCCCGGTGTCTGCTCAACCATGGAGTGACCGTGCTCGGTTCGAAGGACGGCTTTTATGGCCTCATCCGCAATGACTTCCTCGAACTGGACTGGCACGAACTGGTGAGCTGGGTGAACAGGCCCGCATCGGAGATTGGAACCGCCCGGTTCGATTTTGAAGAGACCGATTTTCCGCGAATTGCGGAGACCATCCGAAAGCGGGGCATACGGGCCATCATTTCGGTGGGAGGTTGGGGAACCTACCTCAAGATCCAGCAGCTTGTGGATCTCCGAGAGGTCTTTGATGCCTTCCACATACCCATGGTCATCATTCCCGCCACCATTGACAACAACCTTCCCTGCACCGAGTTCAGCATCGGGTCCGACACAGCCCTCAATAACATCGTGGAAGCGGTTGACAAAATCCGTCATACGGCGGGTGCCAGCCGCCGCACATTCATCGTGGAGGTCATGGGACGTCAGTGCGGTTTCCTGGCCCTATTGGGCGCCATGGCTTCGGGAGCTGAGAAGGCCTATCTTCCGGAAACGGGCATCAGCCTGGCTGAACTCAGCCGGGATGTGAGCATCATGGAGGAGAGCTTCTCTCAGGGGAAGCGCATGTTCATCCACCTCAGGAATGAGCAGTCCTCAAACCATTACACGACAGACTTCATCTGCCGTCTGTTCGAAGAAGAGAGCAAGGGGCACTTCGAGGTGCGCACGGC
>CAZURN010000483.1:0-2229 GCA_964623165.1 uncultured Syntrophobacteraceae bacterium | reverse complement strand
TTGCAGCGACCTGAAGCGCTCCCTGGAGACGGCGGCCATCATTGGCGAACCTCACGGCCTGGGGCCCAAGGCCATTCCCGGCCTGCGGGAGATCCACCTCGGCGAGTGGGAGGGCCTGACTTTCGACGTGGTGCGCGCCAGATTCCCTGAGCTCTACGAGGAAAGGGGGCGGGACATCGTTCACTGCAAACCGCCGGGTGGAGAGAGCTTTCTCGACTGTGCGCACCGAGTCATCCCGGTCCTGTGTGAAATCCTGCGAGGGAACCCGGGAAATGTTCTTGTGGTCGGTCACGCTGGCGTAAATCGGACCATTCTGTGCCAGGCCCTGGGCTGGTCCATGGGAAGGGTCCTGGAAATCAGGCAGGACTACGGCTGTCTCAATGTCCTGCGCTGCGAAAGCGTCAACTGGCATCCGGAAACCATCAACGGGCATGCATTCAACTGGTGAGGATTCCTGACCGATTGTCGTGGCAACTTCCTCCTTGATTTCACGGGGTATCTTCTTTAATCTCTCTGTGTAGCAGCGTCGCAGGGATTTCCCTGTCAGAATAGACTCCCACTCTCCAGGTCATTTGTTAAGGCACTTGACCTATGGGCTTCCTGGTCCAACCAGTTCCAGATTGCATCAGTTTTCCAGCGACATCAGCATCTTCTGTCGTCATCCCCACGCACCCCAGACCAAAGTCCAAGGCTGGTGCTGGGTCCTGATGATTTCAGAAGCGTTCGCTTCCGGCTTCCGTCGGCATGACGGATGGAAACCTTTCACTGTTGGTTGTGGCCCGTGGGGTCATGCAAGACCTGCGAGGTGACGTGGGGGGGCGAGAACGGCCCGTCGCACAACTCACGGAATCCCGAACTCGGTTGAATGTGGACTGATTGAAACCCTTTTTCTCATGAAATCGGCTCGAAAAACAAAACAGGATCTCATGGCGGAAGTGGAAGCGTTGCGAGCGAAGCTCGCCGAAACCGAGGCCCGCCTTGAGAGCCTGCGAGCAGAGAAGACACCGGCGGATCCCTCCTCACCAGGGGACAGGGACGATGCGCTTGAAGCCAACGAGGCCTTGCAAAAGGAAATCGTTCACCGCAAACTCGTGGAGGAAGCACTCCAGGACACGGAAAAGCGCTTTCGGGCCATTTTCGAGAGAGCGGCCATAGGCATTGCCCTGGTGGATCTGGATGGAGCCCCCATTACGGTCAACCCGGCTCTTCTGAATCTTTTCGGCGGTAGCGTCGACGATCTCCCGCCGAGCCTCTGCAACCCACTGGCATTGGGTGAAATTACCCGCACGGGGGACGCCCTCCCTACCCGCTCAGAACCATGGCCCTTCCAAGACCATTACCAGATGGAGAAACGCTATATCCTCAAGGACGGCCGCCTCATGTGGTGCCAGATGACGGTGTCGCTCATCCGGGGCGCCGGGGGCACACCGGACTCCGCGGTGGTCATGCTCGTGGACATCACCCGACGGCGACAGATGGAGAAAGCCCTCAGACAGAGTGAAGCCAGGTATCGGGCTATTGTTGAGGATCAGGTCGAACTGGTTTCCCGCCTGCGGCCTGATTATACGTACTCTTTTGTCAACGAAGCGTATTGCCGTCGTTTCGGAATGTCCAGGGATGAGCTCATCGGTTCCAGCCTGTGGAATCACGTTCCTTCCAAGGGAAGGCAGAGGCTCTTGGACCACTACGGCTCCCTCAGCCCGGAAAACCCCGTCGCCACCATTGTGCATCGGCTCGTCATGCCAACAGGTGAGACCTCGTGGCAGCAGTGGACGGATCGGGGCATTTTCGATGAAGCAGGGCGTCTCAAGGAAATCCAGTCGGTTGGAAGGGACATCACCAGGGAGAAGCTAGCGGAAAAGGCTCTGACGGAGTCCGAGAAGCAGCTCCGCCATCTTTCCTCCCAGTTGTTGGACATTCAGGAGAAGGAACGGAAGCGCATTGCCCATGAACTGCACGACAGCGTTGGGCAGTACCTGAGCGCAATCAAGTACGGCATGGAGAATCTCCTCCAGATGACCCAGATGGGGGACACAGACATGGTGTCGAAAGCGCTGGAAACCCTGGTTCCCCTCATCCGGAACACCATCGAGGAGGTGCGCAGGATCTACATGGACCTTCGCCCCTCCCTGCTGGACGACCTTGGCATCGTACCGACGATCTCCTGGTTCTGCCGGGAATTTGAATCCATATACACAGGCATCGCCATCGAGAAATGCATAGAAATCG
>CAZURN010000482.1:0-2231 GCA_964623165.1 uncultured Syntrophobacteraceae bacterium | reverse complement strand
GTGATCAGCCTCAGTGCCCTGGGAGCCTATGCATGGGGGGTCATGCGATATGGCATGGGACCCCAGGCGGGAACCATCGCCTTCCAGAGCCTGACCTCCTCACAGCTCCTCCATGCCCTGAGCTGTCGTTCTGAAGCACACAGTCTCTTTGACAAGGATCCGCTGCCATCCAACCGCAAGCTGAACATTGCCCTGGCCGGTTCGTTCTTCCTTCAGGCCATGACTCTTTTTGTGCCCGGCTTGCGGGGACTTCTCAGCACAACCCCCATCGGCATCGCCGACGGCCTCATCATCGGGGGCTCCGCGGCATTGCCCCTTCTCGTCAATGAGGCAACCAAGAAAAGCCGCACCTGAGGCCGCAGGCTGATGTCCATCGGCCGCGAAGCCTTGAGGCATCCTCTCGGCAACTCATACGGAGTCCCTCACCATGAAGAAAGATTTCATGTTTACATCCGAGTCCGTGACCGAAGGGCATCCCGACAAGCTGTGCGACCAGATCAGCGATGCCGTTGTGGATCACTTTCTGGAACAGGACCCGTGCTCGGCAGTCCGCGCCGAGTGTGCCGTGGCTACATCAGTACTCTTCATTGCGTCGAGATTTGCATCCAAGGCAACGGTGGATTTTGCCAATGTGGCCCGCCGCGTCATCAAGGAAATCGGTTATGAAGATCGGGACTTCAGCTACAAGACGTGTAGCATTCTGACCAGCCTCAAGGAGTTGCCTCCCGAAGACTATACCTGTTTTGACGACGCCTCCCTCACGAACGATGCAATCGAGAACATCCCGGTGAGGAACCAGGCAACCGTATTTGGGTTTGCATGCAACCAGACACCCTCACTGATGCCCATGCCCATCTGGCTGGCTCAAAGGCTCACCCGAAGGCTCACCCTTGCCATGCGCCAGGGTATCTTGCCTTTCCTCGCCCCGGACGGCAAGAGCCAGGTCGGCGTTGAATACCGTGACTCCAAGCCTCATCGGATCCACACCATCACTGTCAGCGCCAGTTTGAGGGAGCCCAGGAAGCTCGACTTGAAGAAGGTCGAGGACGAGATCCTGCATTATGTCGTCAAGCCGGCCTTTGCCGAGGAGCCCATCCGGCCCGACAACCAGACCCGCATTTTCGTCAATCCTGAAGGGACCCTGCTCCTTGGAGGTCCCGCGATCCACTCCGGCCTTACAGGCAGGAAGAACGCCGTGGATACCTACGGGGAATACGGGCGCCACAGTGACTCGGCCTTGAGCGGAAAGGATCCGACCCGCATTGACAGGGTAGGGCCCTACGCTGCCCGTTATGCAGCCAAGAACCTGGTTGAGGCGGGTCTCGCTGAGGAATGCGAAGTACAGCTTTCCTACTCCATAGGCCTCTCGCGACCTGTCAGCATCCAGGTGGATTCTTTCAACACGGGCAAGCTGCCCGACAAGGAACTCGCAGCCCTCATCAAGAAGCACTTCGATTTCCGCCTGGGGGGCATCCTCAAGGAATTCGGCCTGCGCTCCCTCCCCACAAGAACCAAGGGAGGCTTTTTCAGAAAGCTCGCCGCTCACGGCCACGTGGGGAGGATGGACATGGACCTCCCCTGGGAGAGGACCGACAAGGCGCATCTCCTGAGATGACGGTCTGCTCGTTGAAACGCTCCTGAGAGTGTCCTTTGAATCACCGCCATGCCAGACCTGGCCAAAGGGTATCGTTGGTCACGCACTTCACCATCCACTGATTGGCCAGGGCAAAGCATGACCATGGGCATGCAGCTCTTACAGGTTCACTCCCCCTGGTCTTTCACAACAACCTCGCCCCCAGTTCGGCCACCTTTGACCGCTCTCCCTTCAATAGTGTGACGTGGCCGGCCAGATCTTCGCCTCTGAGCCTCTCGACGAGGTAACTCAGTCCGTTGCTACTCGCATCCAGGTATGGGTGATCGATCTGTTCCGGGTCCCCGGTGAAGACGATTTTCGTTCCCTCACCCACGCGGGTGATGAGAGTCTTGATCATATGTGGGGAGAGGTTCTGCGCCTCGTCACAGATGATGAACTGCTTCGGAATGCTCCTGCCTCGAATGTAAGTCAGGGCCTCCATTTCGAGAACTCCCCGTTCTGTCAATTCCTGGAAGGTGTCCTGTGAATCCTGAAAATTGCGCATGATGAATTGCAGGTTGTCGTAGATGGGCTGCATCCATGGCCGAAGCTTCTCTTCCTTGGTGCCCGGGAGGTAGCCCAGGTCTTCACCCATCGG
>CAZURN010000481.1:0-2233 GCA_964623165.1 uncultured Syntrophobacteraceae bacterium | reverse complement strand
GGGATCCCAAGGTGGATTCGGCGCATCTGCGAAACTATTACCAGGATATCGAAAGGCTTGAGTTGCTGGATGACTTCACCGTCAGGTTCCGTTACCGTATTCCCTATTTTCGAGCTCTCGAGTTCTGCGGCGGCATTCCCATCGTGCCGGCTCATGTTTTCAAGGAGGGATACAATTTCAACCAGCACCCCATCGGGCGGGCTCCCGTGGGAACGGGTCCCTATCGCTTCCTCAAATGGGACACGGGCAAGGAGATCGTCATCGTTCGCAACCCGACCTACTGGGGGGAACGGCCTCAATTGAACCGTATTGTATTCAAGATCATCACCGACTCGACGGTTGGACTCCAGGTTCTGAAGCAGGGAGGGCTGGACCTCATGAACCTGCGTCCCATTCAGTGGATGAGGCAGACCCAAAGCAAGCGTTTCCAGGAGAACTTCCAGAAGCTCAAGTATTATCTTCCTAGTTACAGCTATGTGGGCTGGAACAATCGCAGGCCCCTTTTCTCGGATCCGCAGGTGCGCCGGGCCATGACCATGCTCATTGACAGGGAGACCATTCTCAGGAAGATCCTTTTCGGTTTGGGCACGGTCGTGACTGGGACCTTTTATGTCAAGAGCCCCGAATACAACCATGCCATTCATCCTTATCCCTATGATCCGGCCGGGGCTGTCGCACTGCTGAAATCCGCGGGATGGGAGGATCGTGATGGGGACGGAATCCTGGACAGGGACGGGACCCCATTTTCATTCGAATTCCTCATTTCATCGAGTTCCAAATTTGGAGAGCAACTTGCCACCATTCTCCAGGAGAATCTCAAACAGGTGGGGGTCCGCATGGTAATCAGAAAGCTGGAATGGGCGGTCTTCATCCAACGCATCGATGAGCGCAATTTCGACGCGTGCACCATGGGCTGGAGTCTCGGGTGGGAAACGGATCCCTACCAGTTGTGGCACTCCTCCATGGTGGAAAAGGGCTCGAATTTCGTAGGGTTCAGGAATGCCGAGGCGGACCGACTCATCGAGGAGGCACGCAGGGAATTCGACCCCTCAAAACGGCGAAAGCTGTACCATCGGTTCCATGAAATCCTGCACGAGGAGCAGCCCTACACGTTTCTCTTCACTACGGAGGCCCTGGTGGCGGTGGCCCGCCGCTTTGAGAACGTGAACGTATATCCCATGGGGCTTTATCCCAGGGAATGGTGGGTGCCCCAGGCGATCCAGCGCTATGTGGAGCCATGACAAGGAGTGGACAGGTGGGAGGATCGGTTGTTACAAGGCTTCATCCTGAGTTGACTGTCACCCGGTTGACCCCGGAGAGGCGGGTTGGTCTCATCGTTGTCCTGACGGGCTGCGGCAAGGGAAAAACCTCCTCGGCCCTTGGAATGCTCCTTCGCGCATGCGGGCATGGCATGAAGGTGTGCATGATCCAGTTCATGAAGGGCGACATCTATTCGGGAGAGTGGGACGGCATCGGGAAGCTCGACTGCGATGTGGAGTTATTCCCTGCAGGCATGGGATTCTGCGGTATCCAAGGGAATCCTTTCACGCACCGGGAACACCGAGAGGCCGCTCAGAAGGCTCTGAACCTTGCAAGGGAAAAGATCCTTTCGGAAAAGTACGGTCTCATCATTCTCGATGAGATCAACAACGCTCTCCATCTGAAGCTGCTCGACCTGGACCAGGTGCTCGACACCATCCGGTTGAAACCTGCGCTCACCCACCTGGTCCTCACGGGCCGGGACGCCCATCCCGAGGTGGTGGAACTGGCGGACACGGTGAGTGAAGTCCGGGAAGTGAAGCACGCATACAGGAAGGGCTTCGACCCGCAACCCGGCATCGATTTTTGATCCTGGTTCTCAAGGCTATGGGATTCTCTGCAGGGCCTGCTCCAGATCGTCCCGCAAGTCCTCGAAGTCCTCGCACCCGACTGACAGGCGCACGAGATCGTCGGTGATGCCCGCCGCTTCCCGCTCTTCCCGGGGGATGGACGTGTGGGTCATGGACGCGGGATGCTCGATGAGGGAGTCGACGCCTCCCAGCGACACGGCCAGGATGATGAGTCGAACACTGTTCATGACGATCGTTCCGCCCTCAAGACCGCTCTTCACTCCGAAGCATAACATGGCTCCAGGCCCGTCCATCTGGCGGTGTGCCAGTGTATGCTGCGGGTGGTCCTCCAGTCCGGGATACCGCACCCAGGTGACCTTTGGATGGCTGCGCAGGTAATCGGC
>CAZURN010000480.1:0-2234 GCA_964623165.1 uncultured Syntrophobacteraceae bacterium | reverse complement strand
ACTAGAATTCACACTGGAGAGGTCCTTCTGTTGAGTTAGATTCGGCCAAGGTCATCCACGTCCGCCATTGAACATACGGCGGGCGAGTGATTGGAGTGCGGGCCTCACGGGACACGATGAGTGAAAGGCTTGTTTTCTCTTGGAAAGCGATTGAGGAAATCCCCATCGGTACAATGCTTGGGGATTCTGCCCAATTGGGAGGACTATCCGGAGGCGGCCAGGGAGGTCATTCGCAAGGCGGATCGCGTCTGCTATCCAGGTCCCCACTACAACGTGGTGTTTGAGGCTGTAGGTAAGGAGGCCTTCCCGGGTAACTACTACGAATTCATGGGAAACAAGATCAGGCAAACCTCTCTTTTTCAGCTCCTTGAAATCCCCCACCCAAAAACCCGGCTATTCTATGGTTCCGATGTCGTGAGGCGCATCCTGGACGAATTCAACCTTCCGGTGGTGGCGAAGACCCCTGTAGGATCATCCCGGGGTGCCGGAGTCTGGCTGATCAGGGATGAGCAGTCACTTTTTGCCTATCTGCAAGAACATCGCCCCGCCTACATCCAGGAATACCTGCCCATTGACCGCGACCTCCGCGTCGTCCTGGTCAATCGTCGCGTGGTACATGCCTATTGGCGCCTTCCAACGCCGGGGGAGTTCAGGAACAATGTCTCTCTTGGTGCCAAGATCTCCACTGACACAGTCCCCGAGGAGGCCCTGGAGTTCGCCAGGACCGTGGCCGAACGCTGCGGATTTGACGAGGTCGGAATGGACGTGTGCCGGGTTGACGGGCAATACTTTGTCATTGAGGCCAACATGGTTTATGGCCTTGAAGGCTTTAAGCAGATGGGCATGGATCTCTATGAAATCCTGGGGCAAATGGACCTCTGAGAGGAGACCATCTCACCAATGCACTGGGCATGCATGGCTCATTCCCGTCCATGATTCATGGCGTGTTTGAGCAATTCAGCGGCGTGTTCCATAGTTTTTTCGGTGATGGTGATGCCGCCCAGCATCCGGGCGAGTTCCTCCACCCGCTCCCGCTGCGACAGAAGGGAGATGAGAGTCTTGGTTTCCCCCATTGCCGCTTTTTTGGCCACCCTGTAGTGCGTCTGGCCATAACATGCGATTTGTGGCAGATGCGTGATGCAGATAACCTGGTGCTTGCCTGCCAAGTGCTTCAGTTGCAGCCCAACAAGTTCTGCAGTCCTGCCACCAATTCCGGCGTCTACCTCATCGAATACCAGGGTTTCCGCTTCACCCTTCCTGCTCAGGAGACTCTTCAGCGCCAGAAGGATGCGGGAGAGTTCCCCTCCAGATGCGACCCGTGCCAGAGGTTTGAAATCCTCTCCAGGGTTGGCGGTTAGGAGGAACTCCACTTTGTCGATGCCGGTGGGAGCATAGAGGGGTTCCCTGGACCCTGGACCGCCCCCGCCTGCTACGAATTGGACCATGAAGCGGGCCCGGGGCATATCCAGACGGCCCAGCGCCCTCTCCACCTCATGCGACAGGCTCAAAGCCGCCTGGCGTCTCTTTGACGACAGGACCTCGGCCCTTTCCAGATAATCCATCGAGCGGCTCTCCACCAGCCTTGCAAGCTCTTCTTCACGAATGTCAACGGATTCCCCCATGGCTAGGGAATCCTTCAATTCATTCATTCGTAGAAGCATATCCTGGACTGTGCCGCCGTATTTCTTCCCCAACCTGTGGATGGTGGCGAGCCGATCCTCCACCGCTTTGAGGCTCCGGGGATCGAACTCTATGCGATTGGCGTATTGTTGGAGGGAATGGGCCAGCTCTTCCAGATGGATGCGGGCCTGTTCGCACTGGTGCACCAGTGGGTACTGCGTCGGATCGATGCTGTGGAGGGTTTCGAGTCTCGCTTCAACCACGGAAAGCTGTTCGAGGATCGCCCCCTTGCCCGCGTAAATGGTTTGATGGGCATCTTTCGCCGCTTCAGACAAGGTTGCCGCATGACGAAGGACATTCCGTTCGTTTTCCAGGTCTTTGTCTTCGTCTGGCTGGAGCTGAGCCGCTTCAAGTTCCTGGAGCTGGAATCGCATCCAGTCAAGTTTGGCAGCCTCATCCTGCTTGAATCGACGAAGCTTGTGGAGTTCATCCCTTGCGGCGAGCCATTCACCATGGGTGGCCCTCACTTCCGCGCAGTCTGCCTCCGTCTGTCCAAAAGTGTCCAGGAGTGAGAGATGCACTTCAGGGTCGAGGAGCAGTTGGTGCTCATGTTG
>CAZURN010000479.1:0-2247 GCA_964623165.1 uncultured Syntrophobacteraceae bacterium | reverse complement strand
TCCATTGAAGAAGGCGATCTTCCGGGGCATGCTGGTTCGGCCCGAATTCTTCGACAGCCTCATGGAATGGGGTTCAAAGCTGCAAGGCATTTTCGTGAGACCTGTTGACGACCTTTTGGGAACCTCCTGCGGCCGCATGTTCTCGCCCACTGGAGACCGCCACTTCAAGGCACTCGCTCCGACGGCTTTCCACAAGATGGTGAAGCCCATGAACACCAAGCCGGGATCATCCGGGTTGAAAGTGGCCTTCTTCGCCGGATGTGTGATCGACAAGGTCTTTCCAAACGTTGGGCAGGCGGTGATGCGCGCCATGGAGCATCACGGCGTCGGGATGTTCCTCCCTGACGATTTCGCCTGCTGCGGCATTCCGGCCCTGTCTTCCGGGGACACCACGGCGTTCAACAAGTTGGTTCGGTACAACCTGCGAAAGTTCACCGCCGAGTCTTTTGACTTTCTCGTCACCGCCTGTGCCACATGCACGTCCACCATCAAGAAGCTTTGGCCGGTGATGGCCGAGGAACTTTCCGGGGAGGAACAGGAACAGGTGGCGGTAATCGCATCAAAAACCTTGGAGGTGAGCCAGTTCTTGGTTGATAAAGTGGGTGTTCGTCAGGTAGATTCAGGATCTGATGATCAAGAGATCTTGCTCACTTACCACGATCCCTGTCACTTGAAGAAATCGCTTGGGGTGGCGATGCAGCCGAGGACCCTGTTGAAAGCCAGTCCTGGGTATCGCTTCAGGGAGATGGTCGAACCTGACCGTTGCTGTGGAATGGGCGGTAGTTTCAATCTGCAGCACTATGACATCTCCGCAGCCATCGGGAAGCGCAAGCGCGAGAACATTGTGCAATCGGGCTGCCAGGTGGTGGCCACGAGTTGTCCGGCGTGCATGATGCAGATGACCGATATGCTCTCCCAAGCCGGAGACCGAGTTCAGGTCAAGCATGCCATTGAAGTGTATGCGGAATCATTGCGGTAGGGATCTTCCCTCAGTGACAGTGGCTGCAACGCACGGTGGCGTCTTCTCTTGCACGGTGTTTGCGTCACGTGAGGCGACCGCCCTCTGATTCCGGCCGTTGAAGTCTGTGTGTTTGGTCCTGGTCGATGCCCGGCCGGACACACCAAAGGATAGCCGAGACGCGCACTCATGTTGAAGCCGATCAAACCCAAACGGATGTCGGATCAGGTTTTCGAGCAATTGAAAGACCTCATTTTTCGGGGACACCTCAAGCCCGGGGATCGATTGATGACCGAGCGGGAACTGGCTCAAAACCTTGGAGTCAGCCGTCCCACGGTGAGGGAGGCCATCAATAAACTGGTGGCCATCCATTTGCTTGAGCACCGTCAGGGGCAGGGAACCTTTGTGAATCCCCCAACAGCCAGCGCTGACAGAAATCCTCTCGCTGCAGTCATCAACGGGCAGAATGCGAGCCTGATGGATCTGCTGGAGGTGCGGCTCGGCCTGGAATGCAATGCCGTGGCTCTGGCCGCTCAACGGGCTACCGATGAGGATCTCCGCGAGCTTGAGAAGAGCGTTCAGGAGATGGGGTCCGCTGTTGCCGAGGGAAAGTTGGGGAGCGACGCTGACATCACGTTTCATATGGCGATTGCCTATGCCACGAAAAACGTCGTCCAGATCCACATCATGAAAAGCCTTTATGACCTTCTCTTCCATGGAATCCAGGAGAACCTCCAGCACCTTTATACGGAACCGATCAATCTCAATATAGTCCTTCAACAGCATACAGACATTCTGGATGCAATTCGCCGGCGAGATCCGCTTGAGGCCTATGCTTCGATGAAACGGCACATCACCTTTGTGCAGGATTATTTCAGGGAGCGGAATATAGGCTGAGGTCAGCGAGAGGCTCTTGTGGAACGATGTCTCCTTGGCCGTGTCGAGCGCACGTCATGGAGACAGTCACAGAGAGTGGAAATCGATGGCTTTGGTAGAGGAGACCAATCAACGGACCAGGATTCTCCTGGTTGATGACCATCAGGTGGTCATAGGGGGAATCAAGAGTGCACTGGAAGACCATCCGGACTTTCTGGTGGTGGATGAAGCCTCCAACGGCCGTGATGCAGTCAGGAAGGCCAAGCAGCTCAAGCCTGACATCGTCATCATGGACATCAGCCTTCCGGACCTCAATGGCATGGACGCCACCATGCAGATCAAGAAGGCAGATCCCGATATTCACATCATTGTGTTCACCATGCACGCCGACAGGGAGTATGTGGTGAACCTGC
>CAZURN010000478.1:0-2254 GCA_964623165.1 uncultured Syntrophobacteraceae bacterium | reverse complement strand
CGCATGCCTCCCAGGATGAGCACAGGAGCGATGAGCGCCCAGAACGCCTCCTTGAACGACGGCCAGATCTTCGGCCTAGGAAGATCGGACTCACTGGCTCCGAAATCGTGGTACAGACTGAGGCCCAGTGCGGTCACGATGAGCATGATGCAAGCGAGCACCCCCGGCACCACGCCGCCGACGAAGAGTGCAGGCACTGTGGCCGATGGGACCAGCACGCTGTAAATGATAAACGC
The DNA here is from genome assembly GCA_964623165.1 of uncultured Syntrophobacteraceae bacterium. Lineage (GTDB taxonomy): Bacteria > Desulfobacterota > Syntrophobacteria > Syntrophobacterales > Syntrophobacteraceae > JAAYUJ01. The sequence continues at coordinate 2,018 of CAZURN010000478.1, read as the reverse complement.
CACCGAGGGTGGGATAAGGATGTCGGTGGAACCTGCCGCGGCGGTGACACTGGCGGCGAAGGCAGGGGGATAGCCCGCGCGCATCATGGCAGCGATCATGACGCCCCCGACGGCGGCAGTACAGGCAGGGCCCGAACCCGAAATGCCTCCAATGACCATGGCCACCAGAATGGTGATGACGGCCAAAGCACCCCGTCCCCGGCCGACCATGGACGTGGTGAACCGGAGCAGTCGCTCTGCCACACCGGACCGGTCGAAGATTGAGCCCGCAAGTACGAACATGGGAATGGCCAGCAAAGGGTACTTGGCAATTCCAGTGTACACGTTGGTTGGAACGGCCATGATGCCCAGTTTGGCCTTGGCAATGACCAGGGTGCCGGCAAGACCGAGCGAGGCCGCGATGGGGACCCCGGCGAAAAGGAGGACAAAGAAGCAGCCGAAGAGCAGGATCGCCAGGTGCATCAATCTTCTCCCTTCTGCATCCTGATGATCGCCCCGAGGGCTCGTCCCGTGATGGCCAGGGAAAGGATCGGCAGCCAGATCGTATAGATCCACGTGGGAACGCCCAACCCAGGTGAGGTCACTTCGAATCGGTACTCATCCCAGGCCATTCGGGCGGCCAGGATGGTCAGCAAAAGAAAGGTGAAAGCGGTCATCACAGTGGCGGCGATTCTGGTGGCCCGCCTGGCTTTCGAAGGGAGGCGGTCCACGAAGTAGCTGATGTTGAGGTGGGCTCCCTTGGCCATGAGACTGGAACTGCCCAGAAAGGCCATGACTACCATCAGGAAGATGGAGAATTCCTCCGTGAAGGCGAAGGAAAAACTGGTCATGTAGCGCACCACGACGTTGGCGAAGGTGATGAGCGCGAGAGCGGCCAGAATGACCCCCGCCAGGTTCTCTTCAATGGAGAGGGGAATTCGGGTTCTGGGTTTCCCAACACTGTGGGGTGATTCGCATTCCATGGGGGCTCCTTGGCAGCATCCACAAGGGCATGACCTGGTGGGCGGAATGTAAAGAAGGCGCGCATGGCGCAAGAGGCCGATGCGCGCCTTCCAGTCAGCTCGATGGACGATTTGGGAGCTGCGGCTCATGTGGAGCCACAATCGAGCTGTTGTGTCACAAGCCCTTGTGCCTGCCAGCTTCGCGGTGTCCACAAGGAGCGATGCCACCTCTTCAACTCTGCTCGATACAATCCGGAACGCAACTGCGTATCACTTGCGCGAAGCGATGGCTTCTTCCGCCTTCTTGACTAATTCGGTTCCGATCTGCTTCGCCCACTTGTCGTAAACGTCCCGGGTTGCAGCCTTGAAAGGGGCCTTTTCTGCATCGCTCATTCTGACCACGTTGACGCCGAATCCCTCGATTTCCTTGATCAGCGTTTCTTCGGGAGGCACGAGCCCTTTGCGGGCCTCCACGACACACTCCTTGCCCGCCTGGAGGGCAGCTTCACGAACAGCCTTCTGGTCCTCGGGAGTCCAACTGTCCCAGACATCCTTGTTCACCACGAAGATCAACGGGTCCGCCACATAGCCCCAGAGCGTGAGGTGCTTCTGGCTGGCAGCGCTGTGGAGTTTCGCCGCCATGAAGACGGTCAGCGGATTCTCCTGCCCGTCGACTGCACCGCTCGAGAGGGCCGGGACCGCGTCGGCCCAGCTCATTTGCGTGGGGTTGGCTCCGATGGCGGTGAATGTCTCCAGGAAGAGGGGTGACCCCACAACCCTGATCTTCAACCCCTTCAGGTCTTCCGGAGTGCGAATCGGGCGCTTGGAGTTGCTGAGTTCCCGGAAGCCGTTCTCGCCCCATGCGAGAGGCACCACTCCCTTGGCTTCAAGGATGTTGAAAAGCTCCTTGCCGACCTCACCGCCCGTCAGGGCGTCGATTGCCCGGTAGTCGGGCATGAGGAAAGGCATGGAAAAAAGATTCAGCTGCTGCACCTGCGGGGACCAGTTGATCGTCGATCCGATTGACAAGTCGATGGCCCCTTGGCGTATGGCGGTGAACTCCTTGGTCTGGTCCCC
>CAZURN010000477.1:0-2258 GCA_964623165.1 uncultured Syntrophobacteraceae bacterium | reverse complement strand
CACCAGAGGGTGGAATCCTGGGTCCACACAAACAAGACCTTCGATCCCAAGGCCCCGGAAGAGCCCATGACCAACGAACTTGCCGAGGAAATCTATGAACTCGAACGCTGCATCGAGTGCGGATGCTGCGTGGCAGCGTGTGGCAAGGCCAACATGGTGCCCGACCAGTTCATGGGCGCCGCCGCGTTCAACCGCGTGGCCCGTTTCATGCTGGACCCGCGGGACATGAGAAGCAGCGACCAATACTTCGAGGTCGTCGGAAATGATGAAGGTATCTTCGGATGCCTTGGGTTGCTCGGCTGCGAGGACGTGTGCCCCAAGAAACTGCCCTTGCAGGATCAGCTCGGCATGCTCCGCCGCAAGATGGGATGGAGTGCCGTACAGCACCTGTTTGGAAAAGTGTTCAGCAAGAAGAAATAGACACCCGCTCCATTACGGTGCCCCCCGTGGGGTAACTGAGGACAGTGGTGGCATCTGAGGACTCATGAAGACCCCGGCCCAGCGCATGGCCACTGGAGCATGCGCCGGGCCGGGTTTTTTTATGTTCACCCGGTCGGGCATTCCAAGTGTGACCATATCCCCATTTAATGAGAGTCTCTGCAAACCTCATACGGAGTTGCTTTCAAGATCGTACCCAGCAGAGTTACAAGCGTAGCATAGCCCCTTGTGGACGTGATAGATGCGACGGGCACAAGGCCCTATGCTACACCAGCTTGACTGAAACTGCGTATCAGATGCTCTGATGGGGTCGGCCCATCGATTTGCAGAGAAATTCCTTCCAGTGGACTATTCCTTTTCCAGCCCATATCCATTAGATTGTTTACTGCCTGAAGACGTGCGTCACCATGGGAGAGTTCGATGGCGGCAGTATTTGAAATCTGCGTCAAGGGACGCAAGGCCGTATGCTGCACCAGCATGACCGCAACGTCGCATTAATGCTCCTGGCCAGAGTGGACCACCGCAATCATAATGATCTCATGGGGCTGATGAACACGGTCCATTTTTCGCCGATCCGCCGTAGGATGGATTTCCAGGAACTGGCCCACTGGATTCTCGCTGATCGCCTCCGCGTTCTCCTGAATCTCCAGCTTCACAAGGTCATCTGGGATCCCCACCAACGTGGTCAATAGTCACCAGCAGTGGCGTGTCAGACCATGAAATACCTCCACGCCCTTCTTCTCCATTTGAAAGAGGAACTTGGGTGACAGGTCGCATTCCAGCTGAGGCGAGGGGGTCAGCCCCATGACAATGAGAATCACACAACCCAAAGCAGTTGTTCTGCTGTCCGGAGGCATCGACTCCACCACTTGTCTCGCGGTGGCCAAGAACCAGGGATTCATTCCATACACCATTGCATTCGATTACGGCCAAAGGCATCGACATGAACTCCATGCCGCAGCAAGGATTGCATCAGCGTTTGGGGTTGCCCAACACCTTGTCCTCCACGTACCCCTCGATGTCATCGGTGGGTCGGCGCTCACCACGACTATGGAAGTCCCGAAGGGAGTTGCCTTGGAGGACATGGCCCATCGCATTCCGGTCACCTATGTGCCCGCCCGCAACACGGTGTTTCTTTCGCTGGCCCTGGCATGGAGTGAGGTCATCGGTTCGGGGGACATCTTCATCGGGGTCAATGCGCTGGACTATTCCGGGTATCCCGATTGCCGTCCTGAGTACATCAGGGCTTTTGAGGCAATGGCCAACCTGGCGACGAGAGAGGCGGTCGAGGGTAGAATTCGACTCCACATCCATACACCCCTCGTCCAGCTCACCAAGGCGGAGATCATCCGGCTTGGAAGCGGATTGGGAGTAGATTACGGGCTGACTCATTCGTGTTATGATCCCAACCCTGCAGGGCTGGCTTGCAGTCTCTGTGACAGTTGCCAACTACGCAGAAGGGGTTTCGAGGAGGCAGGCGTTCCCGATCCGACAGATTACGCCCCTTGAGAAGTCCGTTTTATTCAAGCCACCGGCCCTTCAACACAGGGAGACCCGGATGAACCAGGAGCGATACCGGGATCTGACGCAGCTCGGGGGCAACGCCACCTTGCCGCAGAATCCCGATGATGCCATCCTCGAGACATTTCCCAATCCACACCCCGACATGGTCTACGTGGTTCGCCTGACCTCCCCCGAGTTCACCACTGTGTGCCCCATAACAGGGCAGCCTGATTTCGGGACCATGATTGTCGATTATGTTCCGGAGGATCGCATCGTGGAGAGCAAGTCATTCAAACTGTTTCTCGGGAGCTTCAGGA
>CAZURN010000476.1:0-2266 GCA_964623165.1 uncultured Syntrophobacteraceae bacterium | reverse complement strand
AAGGAAGCCAAGGTGCCAGGTCTATGAAAGCCGTTGTCGATCGTCAGAAGTGTACAGTCTGTGGTGTTTGCGTGGATGCGTGCCCATTTGGAGCCATATCCCTCACAGAAACATCGGTGGAAATATCCGAAGAGTGTACCCTTTGCGGGATGTGCGTGGACACCTGCGAGTTCGGGGCGCTCTCGCTCCCTCAGGCCGGCTCCGGCCCGATAGACGACCTCGCATCCTACAAGGGGATTTGGGTCTACGCGGAATGGCGGGCAGGGATCGTGCACAAGGTGAGCCATGAGCTTCTGAGCGAAGGGCGGACCCTGGCCGACAAGCGGGGAGTCCCCCTTTCCGCGGTTCTGCTCGGGCATGGTTTCACGGAAGCAGCGACCCAGGAGCTCATTTCCTATGGTGCTGATGTGGTTTACGCCGTCGACGATCCCAGGCTGGCTCACTTCAGCGACGAAGCATACGGCAACGTGCTCGTGGAACTGATCCGTCAGAAGAAGCCGGAGGTTTTCCTTGCTGGAGCCACGACCATCGGGAGATCGGTCATTCCCAGGGTCGCCGCGTGCCTCCGCACGGGGCTCACCGCCGACTGCACCGAACTGGGCGTCAGTGAGGATGGTTTGCTCCTTCAAACGCGGCCGGCCTTCGGCGGGAATGTCATGGCGACCATCATGTGTCCCCACAGGCGGCCCCAAATGGCCACCGTGCGACCAAAGGTCATGAAGCCCGTCATGAAGCCTGGACACCAGGGTCAGGTACAATTCCCCGCGTTGCCCGATGACTGTTTCAACACCCGGATAGAGGTTCTGGAAGTCATTCCTGAAAAGGACGAGACAGCCAAGCTCACCGAAGCCGACGTGATCATTTCCGGCGGCCGTGGCCTCCGAAAGGGCGAGAACTTTGTGATCATCGAAGAGCTGGCCCAAATGGTCAAGGCTGCGGTAGGGGCCTCCAGGGGTGCCGTGGACGAAGGATGGATCGCACCATCGCACCAGGTGGGGCAGACGGGGCGCACCGTCGCTCCGACCCTGTACATGGCGGTGGGGATAGCTGGTGCAATCCAGCATGTGGTGGGGATGCAGGGATCTAGTATTATCGTTGCGGTGAATAAGGATCCCCAGGCTCCCATCTTTGACATCGCAACCTACGGCGTCGTTGCGGACCTCTTCGAATTCGTTCCCGCCTTCGTCCGCAAGGTGAGGCAGGAGAGAGGGGAGCTCTAATGAGTGGAAAGCGAGTCATTGTGGTCACCGGGGCCAGCCGTGGAATCGGACGCGCCATTGCGACGGCGCTGAGTGAACCGGGTTGCGACGTCATCGTGAACTACAATTCGAGCGCCGACGCGGCCCGGGAGACCGCTGGAGCGGTGGAAGCCAAAGGTGCCGTTCCCCATCTCCGCCAATTCAGTGTTGGAGACGCTGATTCCGTTAGAGAGGCATTCAGGGAGATCACCAAGACCCTCTCCCGGATTGACGTCCTCATCAACAATGCCGGCATCACCAGGGACAATCTGGTGGCCATGATGAAGCCCTCCGAGTGGGAGGAAGTCCTGGACACCAATCTCAAGGGTGCCTTTCTGTGTTCTCAAGCGGCCATCAAACCCATGCTCCGTCAGCGATTCGGCAGGATCGTCAACATCACGTCAGTGGTTGGGTTCATCGGCAACGGCGGTCAGTGCAACTATTCCGCCGCCAAGGCGGGGCTCATGGGTTTTACACGTTCGCTTGCGCGTGAGCTCGTTTCGCGTAACATCACGGTCAACGCCGTGGCTCCCGGGTACATCACCACGGACATGACGCAGCACATGCCTGATTCGGCCAAAGAGGGACTCCTCGCCCAAATACCGGCAGGCCGCGCGGGGACCCCCGAGGAAGTGGCCGCCGCCGTGAAATTCCTGGCATCCGATGAGGCTGCATACATCACCGGGCAGGTCATTCATGTCAACGGGGGCATGTTCATGGGATAGCAACGCTGGCCCGTCCACACATGTCTGTTTTCTCGAGAGGCACCTCCGGGGCCAGGCAACAGGAAAACGCCATCCATCATTGAATCAGGGAGATTTTCATGGATTTCGAGAGACGCCGCCGCGTCGTGGTCACGGGAATCGGGCTGGTTTCACCCTTGGGCATTGGGGTTGAGGAAAACTGGTCCAACCTCTGCCAGGGCAGGTCTGGTATTGGCTTGATCACCTATTTCGACACCACCAATTTTGCAACCAAGATTGCCGGGCAGGTCAAGGGATTCAAACCGGAGGACTTCATTCCCAAGA
>CAZURN010000475.1:0-2268 GCA_964623165.1 uncultured Syntrophobacteraceae bacterium | reverse complement strand
GCATCAGCGCCAAAGTGGCGCACACAACTCGAACTTGAAAGGAGAATCTCATGGAAATCAAAGTACTTGGCCCTGGGTGCCCCAAGTGTCAACAGACGGAGAAGATCGTTAAGGAAGCCGTTGCCGAATGCGGCGTGGACGCCAAGGTCGACAAGGTCACCAACATCCTCGAAATCGGCGAGTATGGCGTGTTCGGAACCCCGGCGGTCGTCGTGGACGGCGAGGTCAAGTCGGTGGGGAAGATCCCCAGCAAGGCCGAGGTCCTAACCTGGATCAAAAAGTGAACAATCCTGGCTCAAGAAGGGACAACCAGAATGGCTGAAGAATGCTGCGTGGCGGGCGGAGACATCATGATTTTGACGTGCTCGGGGGGCTCCAACGTCGGACAGCTCTCCAACCAGGCGGCTGTGGAGTTGACCCAGGAAGGTTTTGGGAAGATGTTCTGTCTGGCGGGGATTGGCGGGCGGCTAAGCGGCTTTGTCCAGTCGGCAAGGGACGTCCCTGAGATGCTCGTGGTCGATGGCTGTTCCGTCGGGTGCGCCAAGGCATGCCTGGAGCAGGCAGAAGTCCCGGTGAGGAATTACCTGGTCTTGACGGACCTGGGGATTGAAAAGAACAAGGATTTCAACCTCGGGCGAGATGAAATCGACAGGGTGAAACAGGCCGTGAAAGCCGCCTGTTTCAAGCCAAAATGATCAACGGCGACTCGAGGGCCTGTTTGACCCTCGAGTCGCCGTTGATCACAGGGTCACACAGGGGGTGTCCCATGTTGCTCCAAGGGTATCGCAAAGAAATCATCAGGCCCGAGTGCAGGCGCGAAGCCGAGTCCCTGCACTGCGTCGCCCACCTCGACCAGGACATCGCCGAGGTGCTCCCTTACCTCAACGCGGTGCTGGGCGGTTTTCAGTACACCAAGGACCCCCCTTCGGTATCGTTCAAAGTCCACGGGAAACTCATCGCTGTCCATCCGTCCATGATCTGCGTCAACGCTCTCAAGGATGAAGCCGAAGGGGACAAGATCCTGGAATGGCTCAAAACGGAGATCAACAGTGCCTGGGAGAGGCGGGCGGAAATCCGGCCGAGTTTCGAGGGGGCTCCCAAACCCAGGGTGATCGAAATCCTCAAGCTCCTTCCCAAGACCAACTGCAGGGAGTGCGGCCAACCCACATGCATGGTCTTTGCCACTCAGGTGGCAGAAGGAGGGAAGGGTGCCGAGAGTTGTCCACCGATCAGCGAAGAGAACAAGAGGAAGCTGGAAGAATACCTTGGCCAATTTCGGTTCGAATGAACGGATGATGCGCAAAGCTGAGGAGAGGAGAGATTCATGGGGGGAGAGTCGGAAAAGTTGAAGATCCTGTTCCTGTGCACGGGGAATTCCTGCCGCAGTCAGATGGCTGAAGGCTGGGCCCGGCAATTGAAAAAGGAAAGCCTTGATGCCTACTCGGCGGGAGTCGCCCCTCACGGAGTGGACCCGAGGGCCGTAAAGGCCATGGCTGAGGTCGGCATCGACATATCAGCCCAGGAGTCCAAGGACGTCGACACGCTGGAACAGATCGAATTCGACTACGTGATCACCCTCTGCGACAAGGCCAATCAGTCGTGCCCCGTCTTTCCGGCCAGGACAAGGCTCTTGCACGTGGGATTCGACGACCCCCCAAAGCTTGCCGCTGCTGCTAGTACAGAAGAAGAGGCCATGGCCCATTACCGGCGCGTGCGGGATGAAATCGGAAAATTCGTGGAAAAGCTCCCCCAAGTGTTGTTGGATGAAAAGCAGTAGGGAATAAGGAGGAATACCATGGAGGCCTCTGTAACCAGAAAGCTCTCCTTCCTGGACCGTTTCCTGACCTTGTGGATCGTGCTGGCCATGCTTGTTGGCGTGGGCTGGGGATATTTCTTCCCAGGCGTTCGCGGGGTGATCAATCTGTTCCAGGTGGGCACGACCAACATCGCCATTGCCATCGGCCTCATCCTGATGATGTACCCTCCCCTGGCAAGGGTCAAATATGAAGAACTGCACCTCGTCTTTCGCAACCGCCGGATCCTGAGCCTCTCCCTCATCCTCAACTGGATCGTCGGACCGATCCTCATGTTCGCCCTCGCCGTGATCTTCCTTTCCGATTATCCTGCTTACGCGGTGGGGTTGATCCTGGTGGGGCTTGCCCGCTGCATTGCCATGGTGATCGTATGGAATGAGCTCGCCTGCGGCAACCGAGAGTACTGTGCCGGGCTGGTGGCTTTCAATGCCATCTTCCAGATGCTCCTCTACGC
>CAZURN010000474.1:0-2273 GCA_964623165.1 uncultured Syntrophobacteraceae bacterium | reverse complement strand
TTCTGGCCCATGAACACGAAGACGCCGTCAACCTCGATGGTTTCTCTTGCACCCGTGGCCACGTTCTCCAGAACCGCCCCTCTGACCCTGCCGTTCTCCAGAAGAACTTCAATCACTTTCGTGCTCTTGCGTGCGTCCACGTTGCCGTTCTTCAACAATTCATCCTGTGCTGACTGAGCCGCGAAAAAGCGGTCCATCACTTCCACCAGGGTAATGTGCTTGATACCTATCCGCAGGAGGTAGAGACTCTCGTCAAAACCACTGTTCCCGCCCCCCACGACAAGCACCCGCTTACCCGCATAGGCGAAGCCGTCGCACACGGAACAGTAATGGATCGCTTCGCCCCCCGGAACGTCGAGCAGTATGGGCTTTCGACCCGTGGCCACGATCACTGCTGCACTCCTGTAAATCGCTTCATCGGTTTCAACGATCTTCTCCCTGCCGGTGAGTTCCATCCGCTCGATCTCGCACACCTCCTCGACGGCAACCCCGAGGTGATCCACGTGTTCGCGAACTCTCTGCATGAGATCCATGCCGTGGATGGAGGGATAGGAGGGGAAGTTCTCCACGACGTAGGTGTAATTGCAGAGCCCGCCGCAGATGGCCTTTTCCAGAATCGCGGTCCTGACGTTGGCCCTGGCAAGATAGATGGCCGCCGTCATGCCGGCGATACCCCCGCCGATGATCAAAACATCAAATGAATGGTTTTCCTTCATGAGTCTGCCCCCTCTTTGCTGCACATCAATGGATCAGGCACCCTCATAGAATGCCGCCATTTCCCTGGGATTCATCAGGCCGGTTTTCTGGGCCGTTATCTTCCCGCCCTTCACCACACAAACCGTGGGCGCCCTCTCCACCGCCAACGCAGCCATGGACGCCGGGCACTCCTCAATGTCTGCCGTGAATATGGAGACGCCAGGGACGATCTTTTGAAATTTCTCTAGCATTTTCAGCATGTTTTTGCAGTGCGGGCAGAGTTTCTTGACGAAGATCACCACACCACTGTCAGCACTCTGAACCGTGGAGGAAAATTCGTTGTCCGTGATTGCCTGAGCCATGACTTCTCCTTCTCTTTTCCTTCATTGAATCCAATTGATGGGTGTGACTTGGATTTCATGGGATTCCCTGGTCCTGCCCGGAGCCGGCGCCCCTAATGGGGACCGGCCCAGGGCAGGTGACCTCTACGAGCTTCTCAACTCGCCGATAGCCTCCTTCAACTGCCGGAGGAGCTCCTCTGCCTTGCCGGGCTGCTCCTTGATGACGTTCTTGAGCTGGAACGGGTCCTTTCGGCGATCGTACAGTTCGTCGCTGTCGGGCACTTCCTGCTTGGCGCCGGCCGTGCACGACCACATTGCCTCATCTTTCATGGTTTCCTTGCCTGGGTTGCTGGTGCTGGTGTAATCCCTCTGGCTGGCGTCCTTGAGGATCCAGTGGATGTAGCTGTAATCCTCGGTGATGATCGACCACGACATGCCGAAATACCCGGCAATGGCATGGTCGCGAATCTTGTCCGTCTCGCCTCTGATGAGAGGCAGCAGGCTCTGCCCCTGCATATCCGACGGGTCGTAGACCGGAAATCCGTGGCCGCTGTCGATGCTTTCCGCATCAAGTATTCCGAGGGTATCCAAAATGGTGGGCGCGATGTCGACGTTCTGCACGAAGCCCTTGATGCGCTGCCCCGAGTCCATGCCGGGGACGTGCATCATGAGGGGCACGTGCACCAATTCCTCGTAGGGCCAGGGACGGCACTTGCGCATGATGCCGTGACCGTGCTCCCCTTTGCCCATGGGCTGGCCGTGATCGGAGGTGATGATGATCATGGTCTCGTCCCAGAGTCCCTGGTCCCTGATGGAGTCGAGCAGCTTGCCGACCTGTTTGTCCACCAGCGTGATGTTTTCCGCGTAAAGCGCACGGATGTGCTCGGCTTCCTTATCGGTGATCCGCCCTTCCACGGGGGTCCAAGGGGCCAGAAGAATGGGGTTTCCGTCGTAATCAGGATTGTAGGGGCAGGGCTCTCCGGTCCACACTGACGGTGGGTCCCACGGCTCATGGGGGTCGAACGAGTCGATCCAGAGCAAGAAAGGACGGGACTTGATGCGTTTTTCGCGCAGCCAGTGATCTGCCTCCCTTGCCACCACGCTGATGTAGTTGTCCTCTTCGGAACGCCAGTTCTGCCTGAAACGCAGGAAGCAGTCGATCTCCTCCAGGAGGGCCTTGCTGGCATCGTCGATGAGTTCACCCTTTTCGTTGTAGACCATGGAGGGTGAGGTGTA
>CAZURN010000473.1:0-2289 GCA_964623165.1 uncultured Syntrophobacteraceae bacterium | reverse complement strand
ATATCGATCCTTCCACGATGGCCTGCGTAGGCATAGAGCGTTTCAACCTCCGCACGCTTCACACTTCTCCAGCATGTGCCTTCCAATGATTTCATCCCGAATCAGGATGGTTCTCACACCATCCCCTTCCTCCTGCCTGACGGCTCCTGTCGGGCACATGTTGGTGCATGTGCCGCAGCCGATGCATGATCCAGCATTCGGGACGACGAGGCTCACCCCTCCCCGTTTCTCCATTTTCAAAGCGCCGGCTCCAACGATCTCCCCGCAGACCCTTATGCACAGACGGCACCGGATACACCCGTCGGGCGGCAACCCGAGATCCATTCCGTATTCGGCAGCCAGTTGACGGATGACGGGAGCCAGAGGAGCCATCCGCAGCAAGTCTGCGAAAGCTTTGGATCGTGCTTTATCAACGGCTTTGCCATGGGTCCTGATGCTCATGCCATCCTTGACCTTCAAGACGCATGAAAGCAAGATGAGGGATCGGCCTGAAGCTCCGACCAATTCAACGGCGCACAACTTACAAGACCCCGAGGGTTTGAGGGAAGGGTGGAAGCACAGCGTCGGCACCTTGATGCCGTTTTTCCTAAGGACCCCGAGCACGGTGGTATTCTCCTGCACCTCAAATTGGCGATCATCGATTTCAATTCTCACCATGGCCAGGTCTCCAATTGAAAGCCTCCATGGAATCGCCGGTCAGTCAACCCCAGCGTCCTGCAAGTCTGCGAGATACTCATGCAGCGTGTTGAGTTCCGCAGTGAGCCTCTCGATCTCATGCTGCAAAAGGTCCCGAAGGAAAACCACGCAGGTGATCCTGCCGTCCCGGACGAGCGGAAGGCAGCTGACTCCAGTCTTCAGCATGATGTCCAGACACTTCCCGATATCATACTGAGTTTCCCCCACAATCAGTCTGTTGGTCATTGCTTCGCGGATGCCGACACTTGCGAGAGGTCGCCCTTCAAATTTGACATGTGTTCGGACAAGGTCGCTTTCTGTGAAGATTCCAGTCGGTTCTTCCCCTTCAAGGATGATCAGCGCTCCGGCCTTCTTGTCAGCCATGAGTCGGACGGCCTCAGCTACTGTGGATTTGGGAGAGACAGTGACTGGTTCTCGACCGATCCTGACAAGTACCTCATCAAGTCGCATTCGGTCTCTCCGTCGATGGTCAATCCGGCAGAACGCGCAGACAATCCTGAGGCAGCCGGTGGGTTCCCTTTTCATCCAGGCTGATCTCGATGAGGGCATTTGGATCATTCTTGGCCGTGTCGGGGTCCGTCACAATGCCATGGAGACCGATGTACTGATCCATGTATTCCTCCCAGCATTCGTCGTCGGACCTTCTGTAGACCTCAACCTTCTGGCCTCTGCGAAATGACATCTCCATTCCCCTCCGTGCAGAGCAATCCTAACGAGCCGGCAGCAGTATTTCGGCCTGGCGTTCGGCAGCGATCTTCCTGGCGCATTGTACACACAAGGTGCGCCCCTGTAAGAGTGGAGCCATCGCCTGGGTGCGTTTGGCGATGAAGTCATGGTATCGGGCAGGTCCAAGCACCGCGCCGCATTTTTCACAATACTCAAGATTGAGCCGATTGAGTACCGTGCCACAGAGAGACAGACATCTCTGACCGTCCTGGTCCTTGATCACCATGGCTTCATTGGGGCAATTGGCGGCGCAGGCCCCGCAGGCGATACACCGTTCGGCGGTCGTTCGAAAGTCCGTGGGAGAGGGATGATCGAATTCAAGATACCCCAGCTGCAATGCATCAATGCCCATTTTGTCGCGACAGATTTCCACGCAAAGACCGCAGCGCCGGCAAATGTCGCAACGGAGACAGCGGCGCGCCTCTTCCCTCACCGCATTCTCGGAATAACCCAGTTCAACCTGCTGAAATGTTATGCGCCGCCGGTCGGTATTGAGCAGCGGCATATGGGGCCTTTGAAAAATCATCTTGCTCGAAGCGGGGACTATAAGACAGTCAAGCCTTCGGCGGCGAACGGGAACTTGGGGGGTTCTGGGCTGAGGAATGCCCTGAAGATAACGATCGATCGCCTCTGCGGCCTTCTTGCCGCCTCCGATTGCCTCCACCACAGTGGCGGGTCCTGTAACCACGTCTCCTGCCGCAAACACTCCTTCCACGGACGTTTCCATGGTCACCGTGTTCACCGAGATGGTGCTGCGCTTGGACCACCTGAGGTTCTCCATGGATGTCAGTCCAGCGCTGTCAATTGCCTGTCCGATGGCGGAAATGACGGCGTCCACCTTCAGGTCGTGGTCGCTGTCCTTGATGG
>CAZURN010000472.1:0-2290 GCA_964623165.1 uncultured Syntrophobacteraceae bacterium | reverse complement strand
CTCGAAGCGCTCCCCACTGTCGGGCAAAGAAGTACTGAAGGACGAATTCGTGGAAGAGCCGATCGGACAGTTCCTCCTTTGCCTCCGCCAGGGCATTTTCATTTCTGTCCCGGAATTCATGGGGCCATTCTACCCAAGGAGCACCTCCGAACCGCTCCTTCAGCGCGACAAACAAGGCGTAGTCCACGAGCCATTTCACATTCTCCCGAAGAAACGATTCAAACCGGCCATTGGTGTTGGGCCTGGATTCCCTGAATCGCTCCGTTGCATGCTTTAACACTTCCGTCTTGTATTTGGTCACGGCTTCAAAATCGACCCGCTCCGCGGAAAAGGTTGGCGGATGATCAAGATCCTCCCTGTCGAGAAAACCTTCATCCACCAAAACTTCGGGACTGATGAGGAGAGGGTTTCCGGCAAACGCCGAACAGCTCGAATACGGGGAATTCCCGTACGCGGTCGATGTCGGATTGAGGGGCAGAATCTGCCAAAGGCTTTGTCCGGTTTCGTGGAGAAAGTCAGCAAACCGGTAGGCCCCTGGACCGAGGTCTCCAATACCGTAGGGTGAGGGGAGGGAGGTGATGTGATTGAGGATTCCGCTTCTTCGCCTGATCATGGTCGCTCCTTGAAGGAATCGCTTGGTCGAGGGATAAGCCCTCGATTAATGTCTCGGGCCTCTCCCCAGCATCCAAATGGTCTCCGGGTTCATGCTCAGCAGTCTCGGGGGTCGATTGGACTCGGCGGTTATCGTGACCTCCGTTTCCGGACACTGGCTGAGGACGTTGACATGTGTGTCTGCTCATTGTTTAGTACAGGTCCAAGCAAAGACATACTCGACAATTCCGTTGTCGCTATGGAGTGGAACGCCCATCATGGTCCCGTCCGAGCTCAACGGGTCTTTCCCGCACAATGGGCAGGAGCATGGAAGTCTTTTGCGTGAATCTGCACAAATCCTTATAGCAGGTTGCCGGCTTCAGGTGCCAACATGTCGTGTCCAGGAAGCCGAATCCCTGTCGGGAAGGTGATCCGAAACACCCCGCCCAGGACTTGAATCCCCTTCGGTCGAATGCTGATTCAGCCCGGCAGATCGAGGGAACGGTGTCAATTCCATTCATTATTGCGAGAGCACCAATTGGAAAGGTCCCCATGGACGATCATCCGGCGAACCGCACAATTCTCTCATGGGCCATGTACGATTGGGCCAACTCGGCCTTTGCCACCACAGTCATGGCAGCCTTTTTCCCCATCTTTTTCAAGGAATACTGGAGTGCCGATGCCGATTTGACGGTGACCACCTTCAAGCTGGGGACGGCCAATTCCATTGCCAGTGTGGCAGTAGTGGTCCTCGCCCCTTTTCTTGGGGCCCTTGCCGATCGGGGCGGCTCCAAGAAGCGCTTTCTTTTCTTCTTCGCGTCCATGGGCATTGCGGTGACCGGCGCCCTCAGCTTCGTTGCCCGAGGAGACTGGCAAACCGCAACCATCCTGTACATCCTTGGTAATGTCGGTTTTGCCGGGGGCAACGTCTTTTATGATTCATTGATGGTTCATGTGGCGAGCGAGGACAAGATGGATGTGGTTTCGGCCCTCGGATTCGCCCTTGGATACCTGGGAGGCGGCCTGCTCTTTGCGCTGAACGTCTGCATGACGCTTCGACCGGGTTTCTTCGGGCTCGCAGGTCCGGGCGAGGCCGTCCGCGTGTCCTTTGCAACAGTGGCCCTCTGGTGGGCGGTCTTCTCGATACCCATCATGTTCTTCGTCAAAGAACCGGAAATCCCCGGAGGTCAGTCTCCAAGAGGAATGCTGAGGGATGGGTTCGGCCAGTTGGCGACGACCTTCCGCAATGTGAGGCGCTACAGGGTGGTCGCTGTGTTTCTGGTAGCCTATTGGTTATACATCGACGGAGTGGACACCATCATTCGAATGGCCATCGACTATGGTGTATCCCTCGGCTTCCATTCCAAGGATCTCATTCTGGCACTGCTCATCACCCAGTTCGTGGGATTCCCCTCAGCCATCCTGTTTGGAAAACTGGGCGAGAGGATCGGCGCCAGGAAGGGGATCTTGGCAGGCATTGCAATCTACCTGGGTGTCACGATCTGGGGCTATTTCATGGACCAAGTGTCCGAGTTCTTTGTTCTCGCTGGAGTCATCGGTCTGGTTCAAGGGGGGGTCCAATCCCTTAGCAGGTCGCTCTACTCTCGCATCATTCCAAAGAGTGCAGCGGCCGAATTCTTCGGTTTCTACAATCTCATGGGGAAATTCGCTGCCGTGTTGGGGCCCATGGTCATGGGTG
>CAZURN010000471.1:0-2298 GCA_964623165.1 uncultured Syntrophobacteraceae bacterium | reverse complement strand
GCACCGTCGTGGGCTTCGAAGTGGGCGCCCAGATGGTCATGTGGCTGGAGCGCATCGGGCGGGTGGAGTTCATCGTTCGCTGGCTCTATATCATTCTCCTTGCATTCATTGCATGGATGGTCTTTCACGATGTGAACAAGAAGAGGCAGAAGGAAAAGGAAGCCATCGCAGCGGGGCGCGAAATTGATAAGCTCGCTACGGGTGTGGAGTGGCACAAGACCCTCCACAAGATCAAGATCCCCCCCATGGTGCATCTCAATGTGGCCGGCATTTACTGTTCCGCATGGCTCCCCATCTTCGTGAGCTTCTTCACGGGCTGGCTTGCGGGCATCCTGGGCATCGGCGGCGGTCTCATCCGCATGCCCTCCCTCATCTACATGGTTGGGTGCCCGACTCACGTGGCCGTTGGGACGGACCTCTTTGAGGTCATGATCTCCGGTCTCTATGGCGCCGCCACATACACCTACAAGGGTCGCACCGAGCTCGTGGCCGCCATCATCATGCTGGTGGGAGCCTCCATCGGCGCCCAGGTGGGTACCGTCGCCACCAAGTACATCAAGGGCTACGGCATCCGCATCGCTTTCGGTCTCGCCGTCATCGGCTGCCTCATCTCGGTGGCCCTGAAACTGTATCCGTCATATGTGCCGTCTGCCAAGGCATTCTGCGACACGTTCGCTACCTTCTTCGTACTGGCGGTCGTTGCTGCACTGTCTCTGTACATCGCCGTGAAGATGTTCCAGGGCGCCGCCGCGGAAGTGGCTGCCAAGAAGGCTGCAAGTAAGGTCACCGCAGCCTAGTGGAAGAATCGAATCACATGGAAAAGCCCATCCGGCTAACATTCAGGAGGGAGTTGCATATGTCAATGAAGAGAAACTGGTTCATGGCGATCGCGCTGATCGTGCCGTTGGTCTTTCTCGGGGGCTGCCAGTTCGGTAAGGTGGATCAGGGAAGGGTCATCAAGTTCGACAAGGACAAGAAGGAACTGGTCATGATTCGGGACTGGAAGGCGGACGTGGGGAACCCGGATTACACGCACCTGCCGCCCGTCACCTACGAGATTCCCAAGGATCCCAACGAGATGGGCCCGGAACCCAAGGCCGGGCAGCGCATGAAGCTCGACACCAAGGCCAAGCAGATCACGATTTTCGACATGGCCAAGCAGGATTTCAAGACCATCGACTACACCCTCATCGATCAAAAAGAGAACGTGGGCAGGGATGATCCGGCCGTGAAGGACAGGAAGTTCCCCGAAGTGGACAAGGCCAAGAAGACCATCACCGTGTACTCTGGAAGGCAGAAGATCCTCACCACGTTCTCGCTGCCCGAAGAGTACTTCGCGCTTCCCGACAGTACCTGGGATGCCGGTGACGAAGTGCGGATCTACTACAAGGAAGACGGCAAGGCCTTGAGGCTCATGAACATCACGAGGACGGACATCTTCAAGAAGTAGCCATAGGTTTTTTGACGGTTGATCCATTCAGACTGGACCGCTGCATGGGACTGAAAACCCGGTCCCATGGCGGTCCAGTCTTCTCATTTGATGCGGAGTTGGGTTCCACATCGATCGGTGCAGGGTTAAAGAGGTGGGATGGCCGCTGGTGGGGCCGCCAAACGGACGGCCACGAACCCCTGGGCTGCAACAGCTTGACTGCAGCTTCGCATGAGAGCCCATGACCAGGCACTTGCCGGAACTCACTGCGGCAAATCCCCTGGAAAAGACTGCCCGTCGGAACACGATGGGGTGTGCAGTTGAGGTCGGCGATGAGAATGCACCATGGCAATTCCTCCTTGACCTCTGTGTGTTCGAGGGTAAATTGAGAAACCTCATCACGGGAAAGCAGGTGGTGGTCGCACCAATCGTGCGTTGATTGAAGAGCAGTGAGGAACTATGAACTTTCGTCAGAAAGTGGCAGTGGGCATCCTGGATGTGGTGATCATTGCCGAGGTATGCGTCAGCATCTACATGGGAAATCGGGATCCGGAAAACCTCACTCCGGTTTTCATGAAGACCTTCTTCATCCTGGTCATTCCCACCCTCATCCTTGGCCGCGTCATCATCAAGCGCATGAGAACCCCTGAAACCGAGCCCACCCATGAAGCTTGAACAGGTTACTTCCTGGAGGAACCTCTCTGGGAAGATTTGCACCGTCTTTTCGCTGCTGCTCTTCTTTTCGGTCATGGACGGCATCGTGGCCCTTTTCCGCCATCCGCCGAACCTCCTGGATGTCCTCCCTGGGGAATCGAGAGACATCAGCGGTTATCTGCGCACTGAGACTTCGGATTTGAGGACCCTCCATT
>CAZURN010000470.1:0-2308 GCA_964623165.1 uncultured Syntrophobacteraceae bacterium | reverse complement strand
TACTCCCTTCACACGTGGAAGGTTTGTCCAATGCGCTCCTTGAGGCCATAGGCCATCGGCGCTGCACACTGGTGAGTAACATTCCGGAGAACCTGGAAGTCATTCAGGATTGCGGGTATTCGTTCAAAGTTGGGGACGCTGGAGACCTTTCGGAAAAACTGAGGTTCCTCCTCGAGAATCCTGACGCCGTTCAGCGAATGGAACTGAAAGTTGAAGGACTGCTAAAGGACACATACAACTGGGACCGGATCACGGACATGTATGAAGGCGTGTATGCCTCTCTCCTAACCGGCTGCAAGCAGAAAAGTAATATGTCATGAACATTCTCGACGGGTGTCAGGGGGGTTCGGAGGTCAGGACAAGATTGTCGGCCCCGGACATGCCGCTCTTGCATGAAGCCATAGTCCAGGAACCGTCGAACCTCCCCGATAGGTGGATAACGCGCTATGCCTTATTTACACCGGTATTGTGGGTGCTGGGCATCCTCCTGCCTGCCGGGATACTCCTTCTGCTCTGGATGCTCGTTCGAAATCGTCTGAGCCAACCGCTGACCGATAAGGTTGTTCTCTCTTGGTTACTGGTGGCATGCACCCAAGCCTTGGCCCTCCTGATCAACTGGCTCCACTCCTCATTCTCAGCGAGTTTTTTCCTGCGGCAGTTGGTCAGTACGACCACCGGAGGATGGTTGGTACTCGCAGCAGTGTTGGCGGCAGGCAGATACGCTCAGCTGAAAAGCGAGAACTTGGTCCGTTCCTCAACGATTCTGGCCGTGTATATCATCCTGCTTTCTGTCCTGGCTTACGGCGCATACTATGTCGCTCATCTCGATGTCTACCTGCGGCCTTCTCTTTTGGCGCATGTGCTGGGTTCTGTTATTCCTCCAAACACATTTCACTTTTCACTTTCCTTGGCCACCTTGCCTCCCGATGAAACGATCTTCGGTCTTGAAATTCCCAGACTGATACTGTTTTTCCCTTGGGCCTTGATACTCGGGTTTGCCGGAATCGGCATCTTTTTCATGACGATCCACGAGCCCAACCGTTTTTGGAAAACGGCCGGCATTGCAGGGGCACTCACAGCGATCATTGGCAGTCTGGGGCGCATCAGCGTTGCAGCCTTTATCATGTCGCTGGTCTTCTATTTGTGGATGAAATCAAAGAGCGCCTACAAATGGCTGTTGGTTTCCACGTTTTCGGTTCTCATCATGATGACGGTCTTCATTGTTGGTGCGGACCCCTTTGAAATCATGGCGAACATCTCCAACAGTCTTATGAGATCCCGACCCTACTCCACGGACGTGAGGATGCTGCTCAACGAAGAGACGTGGAAAGGCATCATGGAATCACCCATAATTGGCACCGGGTGGCAAGGCGAGCGGATATTTGAAGATGTTCCCATGCCGATCGGTTCGCATTCCACGATCCTCGGCACTTTGTATACGGGAGGGATACTGACGTTTGGGACTTTTTGTCTGGCAGTGGTCATCACCTTTCTCTCACTGCTCAATAGGAGCCTGAACGGCGATTCCAGGCATACCAGCGCCCTGGCCATCTTCTTCGCCTTGATGGTGTTCACGTATACCGAATCAATTCAGCTTTTCATCTTTCCGAACCTGATCATCTTCTTTTGGATTGGCTGGGCTCTCTCTTCTGGACCAGAAGATGCAGAAAGGGAATCAGGTTCAATCGCATGTGCGGATGCGGGGAATTTGAGGCACTGATGACCCTGCCGCTAAGCATTGTTATCCCTGCATACAATGTGGAGAAGTACATCGTCTACGCCATCAATTCCGCATTGAAACAGACTCACCGGGATCTGGAAGTCATTGTTGTGGACGACGGCTCATCGGATGCCACCGGAGCCAATGCAGGCACCATCAAGGATGGGCGCCTCCGGATCATACGACAAGAGAACGCAGGTCTTTCAGCAGCGAGAAACACAGGGGTCCTGGCCGCCAGCGGCAAGTATGTCGGTTTTCTGGACGGAGACGACATATGGTTCCCTGCAAAAGCAGAGGAACATCTCAAGGTGATGGACTCAGATCCCGACTTGGGAATCACCTTCAGCCATTCGGCCTACCTGGATGAAATGGGTCAGCCCACCGGACAGCTTCTGGTTTCAACGATCCGGCACCCCCGTTTGACGGACATGATTGTCAGGAATCTTGTTGGCAATGGCAGTACACCGATCGTCAGGCGTGAATGTCTGGATCTTGCGGGTGGGTTTGATGAGTCCCTTCATGCTCTTGAAGATTGGGAGATGTGGGTCAGGATACTGGGAAGAACGCCTTTCAGGGCCGCGCTCATTC
>CAZURN010000469.1:0-2311 GCA_964623165.1 uncultured Syntrophobacteraceae bacterium | reverse complement strand
TTGGCCCCGAGCAAGTTCTATGACTGGAAGAAGCGTTACGGGAAGGTCAACCTGCTGGCAACAATCATTGAGCCCGTCTGCTCGTTTCTCCAACGACATCCCCGCAACTATCCTTGTTTGAAGGTACGATGCCTGGAAGGGGGAGGAGTGCCCTTTGGCGGCTGAGGCCAGAGCGCCTTTCCCTCGATTTCCTTCCAGGATTCAATTTGAAAGTCCTTGCCGAGTATATCGTCCCGGAATTTCTTGAGATAAGATGAGTCTGTGGCAATCCCCACAGTCAGGAAGAACAGTCCCGGCTCCGTGGTCTGGCCGTAATCCAAACACCTGTAAACGATATACTTCCCTTTCTGTAGGCGTTCCTCCCATTGATAGACAATCACATCCCAGGCGCCCATGAAATTGAGGTAGGCGAGAATGTCTGAATAGGCTCTTTGTGGTATCTTTACAGCCACTGCATAGGCATCGGTCAGGCCTCCTTTTTGAACCACTCTAGCATCCCCGGCGCCGGGTTTCGCCCTTGTTGCATCTTCCACAGCCGAGGCCGCCGCCTGAGCCGGATTGGTCGGCGCTCCCGCAGTACCGGTTAGCCCGCTTTCCTCGAGGTAGCGGGTTATGATATCGATCAGTGCCTCACCGGCCTTCATCCTTTCAATGCGCTGGTTTTCTGCCATCCTTGCTCTGCGAATGCTGGCCGCCTTCGCCATTGGCGATTGGATTCTGCGATGCTCACGCTCGCTTCTCTCCGGTCGGCGCTCCCTGTACCTTCTGCCCGAACGTCCCCGTGTCATGGCTCACCACCTCCATAAATTCACAAATACCGACTAAGATTGATGGACACAGCAGAGGACTTCCCCACCCGGCCAGCAATCATGACGGCGGAAACCAAGGTATTTCTGGCGGCCCGTTGCCTGGCCTTATCTCAGCTGTTCATGAGCGGCATTCTGGAGTCACTGAAGAAAGCGTTTGCCGAAGAGATGTCAGGTGGCGTAGGAAGGTAAACAATACAAGAAAATACTACACGAATCCCGAGTAGACCTCCACCGGGAGTTCACGCGAAAGGCTTTTGCCCTGATGTCCAAAGTCGCCGCAGTGCAATGATTTGGTTACGACGGTTGGTGGATGTGTTTCGGTCAGGCAGTGTCTGGCTGTCCAACAATTTCCCCGCAAGCTTGACAGAGCCGCAGTGCGTCTTAAAATTCTACTAATATACTGTGCAAAATAGGAGGCACGCCATGAGGAAACCCTATGTCCGTCTTGACAAGAATGACGCGGCGGTCCTTCTCGTTGATCATCAAACGGGACTGCTCTCGCTTGTCCGCGACATTGACCCCGATAAATTCAAAAACAACATCCTTGCTTTGGCTGATCTGGCCAAGTATTTCAAGTTGCCGACCATTCTGACCACCAGCTTCGAGGAAGGCCCCAACGGCCCACTCATGCCAGAACTCAAAGAGCTTTTCCCCGAATCCCCCTATATCGCTCGACCGGGTAATATTAACGCGTGGGACAACGAGGATTTTGTCAAGGCTGTAAAAACAACCGGCAAGAATCAGCTCATCCTTGCCGGCATCGTGACCGAGG
The DNA here is from genome assembly GCA_964623165.1 of uncultured Syntrophobacteraceae bacterium. Classification (GTDB taxonomy): domain Bacteria; phylum Desulfobacterota; class Syntrophobacteria; order Syntrophobacterales; family Syntrophobacteraceae; genus JAAYUJ01. The sequence continues at coordinate 730 of CAZURN010000469.1, read as the reverse complement.
TTTGCGTGGCCTTTCCGGCCCTATCCGCTATTGAGGAAGGCTACGAGGTCTTTGTCGTGACCGACGCCTCCGGCACCTTCAACGAAATCACCCGCAATTCCGCCTGGGACCGCATGTCATCGGCCGGAGCGCAGCTCCTTTCCTGGTTTGCCGTGGCTTGTGAGTTGCACCGAGACTGGCGTAACGACATAGAGGGACTGGGAAGGCTTTTTTCGAGCCACATTCCAGACTATCGAAATCTCATGACCAGCTATGCGATGGTCAAGTCTGAGAAATAGCTCATGAAGTGGCCCTCAAGTACAAGGAACTCTGGCAGGTGGAGTACCTCTTCCGGGACGGCAAGTCGCTCCTCGAGAGCCGGCCCATCTACCACAAACGCGACGAAAGCATATGTGGTCAAGTGTTTTGCAGCCTTCATGCGCTGGTCCTCAAGAAGAAAGTCTACCCCTCTGTGCCAATATGACTGAGACACCTTCCCTGTGATAAGTCAGCGGTTCACCACCGGCTTTGCCGGTGGTGAACCGCTGACTTTAGAAGTACCGTTAAACTTCCATCTAAGTTAACCCATGCGGGAGAAAGGGGCTTCTGACCGATGGGTCGGGAGCAATAGGCCGAGTCACATTCTGAGACCGGCTTTTCGGAGGCCATCGAGTGTCGCCTCGATCAGAAAAGGCGTCTTGACGAACATGCCGATCAGGCAGGATGCGCGAGTGGGGAAGTCGGGCCGCAG
>CAZURN010000468.1:0-2320 GCA_964623165.1 uncultured Syntrophobacteraceae bacterium | reverse complement strand
TGGGCATCAGCTTGTGGCCGTGGCTGGTTCCGTTTCAGGTGACCTTCCGGCAGGCGGCCGCAGCGGCGCCGTCACAGTCCCTGCTTCTCCTTGGCACCGCTGTCATGCTGCCTTTGGTGCTCACATACACGGCGTTCTGCTATTACATCTTCCGAGGAAAAGCCTCCCATGAAGGCGTTTACTAGAAAGCAGCAGGAATGGCTGTGGTTCGCCCTGCTCTGGTGCGGTGGACTGATGGCCACAGGGCTCTTGGCATTTCTCGTGCGGATGATCGTCGCGATGCACTGAGGGATGAAAGATGATCCCGCCTTCTCCGGGTAGAGCGAAGCCCTGGGTCGGAGGAGGCGGGACTGATGTGTCAGACCAGCATGGCCTGCCCGGAGGGGCTGTCCTGCTTCCCAGCCTCTGTCAGGCCTTGAGTATTCGCGCGTCCACGACCACAATTCCCTCAGGATAGGCAAAGACAGGGTTCAAATCGATTTCAACGATATCCGGGTGATCCTCCGCGATGTTGGCCAGTTTGAGCAGTCCATCCACAATGGCGTCCATGTCCACTTCCCTCTGTCCCCGATAACCCTTGAGAAGCGGAGCCGCCTTGATTTCCTGGACCATCTCGAGCGCCTCTTTCCTGGTCAGTGGGAGAAGCCGCAGCGTGATGTCCCGGAAGAGTTCCACCGTGACACCTCCAAACCCGAACAGGATGACAGGACCAAATTGCGGGTCCCTGTTCATGCCGAGGATCAATTCGAGGCCCGGCGCCGCCATGGCACTCACCACCACTCCGTTGACCCTCGCCTGGGGAGAGTGTTCCCGAATCTTGCCCATCATCTGGTCGTAGGCGTTGCGAAGCCCCTGGGCCGACTGGATGTTGAGCCGCACCCCTCCATAGTCGGACTTGTGGAGGATGTCCGGTGAATCGATCTTGAGACATACAGGGAATCCCATTTGGTGGGCCATGTGCACCGCCTTTCCCGGACTGTCGGCGGCTCGGCTGATGATGCAGTCAAATCCCCGTGCCTTGAGGAAGCTGAGGCTTTCGAAAAAGGACAGCTGCGATCGTCCCGAAACGCTCGGAAACGTGTGGGAGGCCTTCTTTCCTCTCCTCTCCTGGGGGATCACCTGGGCCAGGGCACGGATGCCCCGCTCCGGCGTCGGGTAAACAGGGATCCCTTTCTGGTGCATCTTCTGCTTCTCATCTCTCTCCACCTCGGCTCCACCCAGGTAGATGACGAGTTCGTTGGCCCCCGCCGTCACGACCTTGGACGCATCCACAATGGGGTCGCCGAAGATCACTCCCAACGTGTCATAATAAGGGCGGGACAGCTCGATCACGTCGTGGAACATTTTCGCATTCGCATCACCCGTGAGATCGAGTGGATTGCCGCGGATGGCATGGGCCGGAACGACTCCCTCGAGCTTGGTCCCGAGTTCCTCAGGGAGGGGAGCAACGTCCACGCCTTCCTGCTCGGAGGCATCGGTGGCAAGGATCGCCGCACCGCCCGAAGTCGTGATGAACAGGATGCGATTCCCCTTGGGGGGTTCCAGGTACGCAAGGCCTTTAGCAAAATCGTAGAATTCCTCGATGGTGTTGGCGCGAACCACTCCGTATCGCTGAAAGAGGGATGTGTAGAGCGCATCGGCACCCGCCAGGGACTTGGTGTGAGATTCAGCCGCCACCTTTCCCTTGGGAGTCCGTCCGGACTTCAGAACCACAAGAGGCTTCCGGATCGATGCGAGGACCTTCCGGAAACGCGCCGGGTCCTTGACGCCCTCCAGATAAGCGGCGATGACCTTGGTGTTTTCATCGTTCTCAAAGTATTCGATGAGGTCCGTCTCGTCCACATCGGCCCTGTTGCCAAGGCTCACGAAACTGGACACGCCCAGACCCTCGACCGAAAACCAATCCATCATGGCCGCACCCACGGTGCCGCTCTGGCTGATCACAGCGACTCTGCCTTGCATCGTCAACAGGGGCCACGACGCACAGAGTGGATGGTACGGATTGTTCACCCCCTGGCAGTTGGGCCCCACCACCCGCACTCCGCACTGGCGTGCCACGGACACCACCTGCTTCTGGAGTTCCTCACCCTCGGGACCCGCCTCGCTGAATCCTCCAGTGATCACCACGGCCCCCTTGATCCCCTTGTCCCCGCAATCCTGGATGGCCTGAGGCACCATCCGGGCCGGAATGATGACCACCGCAAGGTCCACGGTTCCCGGAATGTCCTTGACATTCTTGTAGCAGGTGAAGCCGAGGATCGATTCGCTCTTGGGGTTTATGGGGTAAAGTGCCCCGGGAAATCCCCCGTCACGGAGATTC
>CAZURN010000467.1:0-2327 GCA_964623165.1 uncultured Syntrophobacteraceae bacterium | reverse complement strand
ATGGTCGTTATCACCTGTCAAAGTCCGTACGACACCTCGAAGACTGGCTGAACCATAGGAAGCCCGGAAAGAAGCCTTGAGGGAACTCCCATGGCCAAGGGCGACGACTTGGATCCTGGCACCTTTCGTTTCCGGGGCATCCACCCGCTGGTCTTCATGGGTACGGCAAGCGATCGATACGCGGGCTGGACGGGGCAAATATACACGGAAGAGCGTTACCGAAAGAGCGTTTCCAGCCGATCCAAGACAGTCGGGGGAGCCAGGTTCACCGAGGTCGTGCTCCCGGTGGAGAGTGTGAGGGAATATTTCGAACACTTCCGTGTCCTGGAGGTCGACTACACCTTCTATCAGTTTCTCCTGGATCCTGAGGGAAGGCCGACACAGAGCGCCCGCACCCTTCAGAGCTATCGCAGTCACACGGGGCCTGAGGACACTCTGCTCCTCAAAGTCCCCCAAGCGATTTGCGCACGCCGACTCCTCAGCAGGGGGCGCCACATTGAGAACCCTGATTTCCTGAATCCGGACGCGTTTGTTCGTCGTTTCTATGAGCCGGCCGTGGAACTGCTCGGAGCCGCCCTTAAGGGTTTCATTTTCGAACAGGAGTATCACCGGAAGCAGGACCGCCTGGCCCCCTCGGAAATGGCTGAGCATTTCGACACCTTTTTCAGCCAAATCCCTGTGGACGACCGATACCACTTGGAGCTGCGCACGGAACCCTATCTCTCAAAGCCTGTTTTTGAAATGCTCGAGAAACGGGGCATCGGCCAGGTGCTCTCCCATTGGACTTGGCTCCCATCCCTGAGGAACCAGTTCGAAAAGGCCGAAACGAGATTTTTCAACTCGATCCAGGGAAGCGTCGTTCGGCTCATGACTCCACGGGGCACACGGTACGAGGAAGCCTACGCCATGGCGCATCCCTTTGACAGGCTCATCCCGGGCATGCTTCAAGCCGGAATGATCCAGGACACTGTGGATATTATGGCAGCCGCCATATCCCAGGGACTCCCCATCCACATCATCGTCAACAACAGGGCGGGAGGCAACGCACCACTCATTGCCCGTCTGATCGCAGAGCGGTTCATCGATTCCGGCCGAACACCCGCGTGATGTTTGCCCGGGTCAGCCCAGGCGCGTGGAGGCCCGGCCCCCCGTCTGCAACCTGGCGTCTCGTGGCCATTGGGACGGACACAAGGCCTGGGCTGCCGTGTCCGGGTTTCCGAAAACGCGTGTTTGCCCAATGCTTGCCGCGATCTGCGGTAATCCGAGGATCTTCATCAAAGCCGGTCTGCATTTGAAAGCCCCGGGGACCTCGAATCATCCTCCCCCAGTCCACCAGTTCTTCTTCTTTCCCTGGACAAACTCGACGCCTTCCCCTGGATAGATGCTCCGATCCTCGGAAGACCCCGTTGCGGATCTGTGCCATCTTTCGGGATGTGACTCCGGTCCTTCCAGGGCGATGGGGCTCGGGTCCGAATCGAGCATCATGGGCGCCCGCCTCAGATCAACCCCTTCCACACTGCAGCTGAATTCGATGGCAATGCCGTTGGGGTCAAATGAATAGAGGGAATGGATGAAGCCGTGGTCGATGATTTCCGAGACCCAAAACCCAGCAGCATCGAGCTTCTCCTTGAGAACCCAGAGGTCTTCGTCTACAGCGACTTCAAATGCAACATGATCAAAGACCAGGGGCCCCGAAGCTGGATAACCGTGGTCCTTTTCCTCGACTGGTCTGACCGTCTTCCATTCGAAGAAGCCCAGAAGGCTGTTTTCAGAGATCTCGAAAAAATACTGTCTGGCTCCAGGTCTGCCAAGTCCCGCGATCAACCGCATGCCCAGGAGGTCCCTCCAGAAGAGGATGGTCCTATCCATGTCGTTCGTGGCCATGGCCAGATGATGAATACCCAAATATTTCATTATGATAACCTTTCATCCAGGGCTCTCTCACGGGGGCTCCAGGGATTGAGTTTGCCGTCCCCCTTCGGCCGAACCCGGCCCCGCCAGTGGGAGGCCATGGTGCAGGTACTTCGCACCGTCCGGAGACACAACCTAATGTTTCCGGACAACTCCCTGGCCCCAGCTTATGTCACAGCGCATTTGCACTTCAAACAGGGGCTTCTGTCCAATCGGGTCAGAACTGGAGCTGCCGGGATGGGAAACTCGGCCCAGTGGCTGGAATCAACCCTTCGAGAAAGCCTTTTTCAGGATAATGCGAACGCTGTTGAACGTTTCCATTGGCCGGGTTCGTGGTTGACCGTTTCGATCTTGACACAGGCTCACAATATAGTTTAAACGACCTTTATTCCCAAATTTATAAAATGCTTTTGCAT
>CAZURN010000466.1:0-2342 GCA_964623165.1 uncultured Syntrophobacteraceae bacterium | reverse complement strand
CTGATAGTTAACCACACTTGACACCGCCGAGGAAGTGTGTTAGCAGAGAGGCATGAGAATATGTGGCCAAGAATTCAATGCATCGGTGATCCAGCGCATCTCGGAAACCATTGAGGAGCGGCCGGCAATGTCGCGCAGGGAGCTGTCTCGAAGGGTTTGTGAGTGGATGAACTGGAGGTCTGCCAACGGCAAGCTCAAGGAAATGAGCTGCCGGAAAGCCCTGTGTCTTTTGGAAAGACAGGGACGACTCCGTTTTGCCGAGAGCAAGAAGCGTTTTTCCTTTCAAAAGGGCACCACTCCTCAGGACCGAGAATGGATCAAGGGAGCCGAGGTGGCCTGCCAGCTCAGCGAGCTTGGACCCGTGGAGATCGAGGTCGTTGCCAGCCGCCACAGTAAAGCATCGAAGGCCTGGAACGCGTTGATGGATCAGTATCACCCACTGGGAAAGGGTCCGTTGTGCGGGGCTCAGATCCGCTATCTCGTGTATAGCCCTCGTTGGGGTTATCTGGGGGCGCTGGCCTTCAGCGCTGCTTCCTGGGGGCTCAAAGACCGGGATGCATTCATCCAGTGGAGCGAGGCGGCCCGTCGGGCCAATCTCGAGAAGGTCGTTTGTAACAGTCGTTTCTTGATTTGCCCGACAGTGCGGGTTGCCAATCTGGCCTCGTACGTCTTGAGCCAATCTCTCAAGCGGCTTGCGCGGGATTGGCTTGAGCGCTATGGTATTGAGCCGGTGCTCGTTGAGACTTTTGTCGATCATGCCTGTTTTTCGGGAGCGAGTTATCGGGCTGCCAACTGGATTAGTGTCGGGAAGACGACAGGACGCCGAGGTTCTCCCAAGGCGATTTACCTCTATCCCCTGGGTCGTGAGTGGCGAGAAAAGCTCTGTTGGGAGCCGCCTTGCCCCTTGGGGGCCAGCTTGCGCAGTGACGAGGCAGCCGATTGGGTCGAAGAAGAATTGGGAGGTGCCCGGATCTATGATCCACGTCTTAAACGTCGTCTGTACCAGTTGGTGCGGGATTTTTATGAGCAGCCTCAGGCTGCCATTCCAGAAGCATGTGGCTCTCTGGCCAAAACGCGAGCTGCCTATCGCTTTTTCACCAACAAACGGGTGAGGATGGAAACCGTTCTTCGTGCCCATGTGGAATCCAGCCTGGAGCGGGTAAGAAGGGAGCGGGTGGTGTTGGCCGTCCAGGACACCACGAGCCTCAATTACACGACTCATCGTGCCACCGAAGGGCTGGGACCCATCAGCGTCAAACAGAGCAAAGCCGTTGGTCTGGTCGTTCATGATACCATGGCTTTCACGGAAGCGGGAACCCCGCTGGGTTTGCTGGATGTTCAGTGTTGGGCGAGGGACCCGCGGGACAGGGGCAAGAAAGAGCGACGCAAGCAAACCGCCATCGAGGACAAGGAAAGTATCAAGTGGCTCAAGAGCTACCGGAGGGCTTGTGAGGTCCAAAAGCTTTGTCCTGATACGTTGATCGTTTCCACGGGTGATCGGGAGTCCGATATCTATGAACTGTTCCTGGAAGCGGCCCAAGATCCTCAAGGGGCAAAGCTTCTGGTCCGCTGCGAACGATCGCGAAACCGCAAGGCCGACGGAGAATACCTTTGGGATAGAATGCAGCGAGAGCCCCTCTGTGGGACCCAATGGGTCGAGATTCCGCGTCAGGGTTGCCGTCTCGCACGCACCGCCAAGCTGGAAGTCCGCCATGCCCCAGTGACGCTCAAGCCCCCCAAGGACAAACCCTATCCGCCCCTCAGGGTATGGCTCGTCCATGCCCGAGAAGTCGACAACAGCCCGGCGGTCGTACCCCTCGACTGGATGCTTCTGAGCACCGTGGCCGTCACCGGTTTCGAGGAAGCGGTGCAAGTCCTGCGCTGGTATGTCAATCGCTGGAATATCGAGGTTTATCACAAAACCCTCAAGAGCGGGTGCCGGATCGAGGACCGGCAGTTGGAAGAAGCCGAAAACCTCGAAACATGTCTTCTGATGGACATGGTGGTGGCTTGGCGTATTCATCATCTGACCAAACTCAGTCGCGAGACCCCCGATGCTCCATGTAGCGTCTATTTCGAGGAAGCCGAATGGAGGGCTCTGTGTGCCTTTAAAACCAAAGACGTCATAACTTCACACAAGGAACCAACGCTACGGGAAGCCGCCCGCATGGTAGCCTCCTTGGGTGGGTTCCTGGGACGCAAAAGGGATGGCGAACCCGGCACCATCACCCTGTGGCGAGGGCTCACCAAGCTGCAGGTCATCACCACTACCTATCTCCTCTTCCTCCCTCATCTGCGTGCCGGACCCTAGGCGCGGTCTCATGTGTGGGCAAGTGTAAGAT
>CAZURN010000465.1:0-2351 GCA_964623165.1 uncultured Syntrophobacteraceae bacterium | reverse complement strand
GCCGCCCCAACCCCATACCTCAAAAGCCGCCAGCATTTACCACCTGGCGGCTTTTCCCGTTCTGGTTGCCGCTCAAATGCGAAGCAATTCCCGCCATGAACTCCCTCCACTGAGAGAAGATCCTATGCGCCTCCTCCAATGAAACGGGATGGAAACGCACAGAATCGCCAGGCCTTGCCTGGGCGACTTTGTCCATGTCCGGGGTGATGACCGTGGCTATTTTGGCATATCCTCCCAGGGTCTGTTCAACGAGCAGGATGATGGGTTGGCCGTCAGGGGGGATCTGCACGTTGCCGGGCATGCTGGGTTCGGAGACGATACTGGCGGGAGTGTCCGCGTCCCTTTCAACAGGGTTCCCCAGAAGACGCACTCCCATTCGGTCCGCCTGAGGGCTCACGGTGAAATTCCCAGAGAAGAAGAGGCCTTGAGCACTTCTGAAGTACTCATCCTGGGGACCTGGAATGGCTCGCAACTCGACGACTTCTGTGTAGCGGGGCGCCCAGGGCAGTCGAAGAGGCCTTTTAATCAGATGTCCGGCGCCTCGGTGCAGTATGTCTCCTGGTCGCAGCGGGCGTCCCTCGACTCCCCCAAGCCCGCCCTTGACATAAGTGGAGCGGCTTCCCATGACCATGGGCACGTCAAGTCCTCCGGTGACAGCCAGATAGGCTCGGCAGCCCCGCTGTGCCCTGCCGATGGAGAGAGTGTCGCCAGGCCTCACGCGGATGGAACGCCACTGGGGAAAGGAATCGTGGTTGAGGCTGGGTGTCATTTCAGCGCCGGTCAGGGCAATGTCCGCTTCCGAGAGGACTTCGAGTTCCGGTCCGGCGAGGGTCATTTCCAGCACTGCAGCATCCACTGGATTTTCAACGAGTAGATTGGCGGTCGTAAACGCGAAGGAGTCCAAGGCTCCGCAGATGGGTACCCCCATGTGTTGATAGGAAAATCTCCCACGATCCTGAACCGTCGTCCAGGCTCCCGGGGCTTTGACTCGGAAGACGGATTTCATCCCGCATCCTTTCCCTTCTGCAACTCAAAGAACTTGTGTACGGATATGGGAATGAACCTGATGCGATCCCCCGGCGCGTATAGGAAAGGGGATGGATTCCCTGGGTCGAAAAGGCACAGGGGAGTGCGCCCGATGAGGCGCCAACCGCCAGGACTCTCCAAAGGGTAGATCCCTGTCTGGGATTCGGCGATCCCCACGGAACCAGCGGGAACCCTCTGCCTTGGGGTAGCAAGGCGGGGTGCCGAAATGCGGGAATCGAGCCCCCCCAAGTAGCAGAAGCCCGGAGCAAAGCCAATGGCAAAGATCTTGTAGCAGGGCGAAGTGTGAATGACGATGACTTCCTCCACGGTGAGGCGGTTCATTTCGGCGACAAATTCCAGATCAGGTCCGAATTTGCCCCCGTAGAGGACCGGGATTTCCAAGGCACGCGGGATTGGGAGAGCCTCAAAGTTGGCATGACGCTCCAGCGTTCGCACTTGCTCCTCCAGTTGCCGGGGATTTGTAGCCATTGGGTCATAAACCAATGCAAGAGATCGATATGCCGGGATGATGTGTTCGACACCGGCCACGGGCCGTGAACGCAGCAATTCCCACATGGCTCGGACCTTTTCGTTGACCTCGGCATCGATCCCCTCGCCAAACTCCACCAAGAGACCTCGATCTCCATTGATTCGGAATCTTGTTTCGTCGTAGAGTCTTCCCGCCATCTCTCGCCTGGTGCCTGCCCCGCCTTTCCGATTTCAGCCGAAGAACATCCTGGCCAATGGCAGGATGTGAACGTCATGAGATTTCAGAGCTTTTCGGATCGCCCTGATGAAATCAAGCGCCGCCGGTGTATCTCCGTGGATGCAGAGCGTGTGTGCCTCGAGGTCGACAGAGGATCCGTCCAGGGCAATGACGCGATGTTCCAGGACCATTCGGACCGCTCTCTCCGCAGCCTCCTGAGGGTTTCTGACCACGGATTGTGGATTGCTCCTGGGCACCAGTGCCCCTTCGGGTGTGTAGGTCCTGTCAGGGAATGCCTCCAGGGCAATTCTCAATCCTGCATCCTCAGCGATTCGAACCAGGTCATCCCCTTGTTTTCCGGCCAGGGTCATGAGAATCAGGTTCCTGTCAGTATGCGCGATGGCCTCCACGATGCTCCGGGCGATAGATTCGCTGGCCAGAGCCATGTTGTAAAGGCTTCCATGGGGTTTCACATGCTGAAGCGCAACACCGTGGGTTCGGCAGAAGGCGCTGATGGCTCCGATCTGGACCATCATGAAGGCCTTGATCTCTTGAGGGGAACAGTCCATGATGCGGCGTCCGAAGCCCATAAGATCGGGAAAACCAGGGTGAGCTCCCA
>CAZURN010000464.1:0-2366 GCA_964623165.1 uncultured Syntrophobacteraceae bacterium | reverse complement strand
GACTTGGTGATGTCGGATCCGAAGTCCCCGATGGTGACATCCGGCTTGGGGATCCTGAATGCAGTCATCATCTCATCCATGGTTTCCTTGTGCTGGGCCAGGTAGATGAAACGGTACGGGACCCCGCGCTCCATGCATTCCACCATCAAAGGTGCTGTCTTGATGAGTTGCGCCCTGGTGCCGAGAATAAAATGAATCACTGAAAACACCCCTCCATCTACATCGATGGACTCTTCACTGAGGATTCAGCTGGCTCGACCTGTGGTTTCCATGGCCCGGCTGGGGGTTCATGAAAAACCACATACTTCCTTCCCAAGAAGTTGAATAGAAGCCCGCAGGCACTTGAAACGGATTTGGCAACCCAGGGAACTGATCCGAGGAGCATGAAGCCCCTTGTCATGAAGACGTCAAGGGCGCCAATGAGTGATGTGACGCCCATATACACGGCCAGTTCGGCAGGGGTGCTCCACCTGGCCTTGTGCCTGAAAAGCAGTGCAATGCACAGCAGGTAATTGGTGGCGGCGGCAAGAATGAAGGCCAGGCTCGTCGACAGATAGATATCCAGGCCGTAACGCATGAACAGGAGAAAAAGGAGCAGGTTGATGCCCGCCGAAAAACCACCGATGAGCAAATAGATGATGAACTGAATGGGGAAAGGCGCCGTGGGGGCGTTATAGTGAAAGATACAGTACAGTGCCCTCAATCCGTCACGTGCCCGGATTTTCTTGCCCTCCGCGTAGGTCCTCCCGTAGTAAGAGATGCCCATTTCATAGATTCTCAGTCGCATGCGGGCCATCTTGGCGACGAGTTCCGGTTCCACCCCAAAGCCCTTCTCCTCGATCTCTATCCTTTGAAGGACATCCCTGCGGAAAACCTTGTAGCAGGTCTCCATGTCCGTGAGGTTCAAGTCCGAAAACATGTTCGACAGGAAGGTCAGAAAGCCGTTTCCCATTGAGTGCCAGAAGTAGAGCACTCTGTGCGCGCCATGGGACAGGAAACGTGAACCAAGCACAACGTCGGCATCGCCGTTGACAAGAGGAACAAGCAGTTTCTTCAGTTCAGAGGGGTTGTATTCCAGGTCGGCATCCTGAACCGCAACGAAGTCGCCCGTGGCCTCTGCGATCCCGGTGCGGAGAGCGGCTCCCTTGCCCTGATTCCTGTCATGGCTGAGCACGATGATTCCTGCGTTGGTTTCCGCAAGCGCCTGGGCAATCTCCAGGCTTCTGTCGCAAGAACCATCGTCCACAATGACGATTTCCAGGCAAAGCCTTGGATCGGCGATATCCAGGACCCGTCCCACGCATTTCTCAAGCGTCCTTTCCTCATTAAAGCATGGGATGATCACAGACAGCGTGAAGCATGCCTCGGTCACATTTCTCTCGCACAGCTCCATCATTTCACCGATCTACAGACTGTTCTTGGAGTGGATCGAAACCAGTCGCAACACCAACTTTCTGCCACCAAAAAGATCGGAACCATTTTTGCTTGCATTTTGCCGTGGCCAATTGCCAATAGCACCAACAATGCCAAGAGCACTTGATCGAGTCAGCCATTGGAAGAGAGGGAGGAGTATCCGGTGAAGAAACGTGACATGAGGTGGTTGCCCCTGCTGGTTCTTGCATGCATCTTCCTGCTCGGATTATCGCTGAGGCTGTTTGCAGCGGCGGAAACCAAAGTGGACAAGCCCATCAGGGCGGATGCCCGTGATTATTATCTTTATGCCTACAACCTTCGTCATCACCACGTCTATTCCAAGGACGCCCGGCCGATCAACTCCCCGCACACGTCACCTTTGCCTGATGCAGTAAGACAACCTGGCTATCCAATATTCCTGACACTTTTCGTCAATGGGCTGCCGAGTAATGAAATACTTGGGAAGATCGTCATCAGTCAAGCGCTCCTGAGCTCTCTGACCCTGCTCCTCGCGTTTGTGCTGTACCGACGACTGCTTCCGATATCACTCGCCCTCGGCGCATCGTTCCTGACGGCCATTAGCCCTCATCTCATCGCTGCAAATAGCTATATTTTGACGGAGACGCTGTTCTGTCTGTTCATGGTTTTGACAGCTCTTGCCTTTTCCGGATTTGCCCGTGCCCCAACGGTCGTTCGTGCCATCCTGGTGGGGTTGCTACTTGGCACGGGAAACCTCGTGAGGCCAAGCCTTCAGTACTTTCCAGTCCTCTTGGCAGGTTTGTTGGTGGTTCATTGGGGATGGAGGAGGGGGCTAAAATTCGCGGTTGCCATGATCGTCGGCTTTGTCTTGATGTATGGTCCCTGGCTGATTCGGAATCAGGTCGTCCTGGGCAAGCCCATGGATGACCGTCTGATAATCAACACGCTGCACCACGGCATGTACCCGGACTTCC
>CAZURN010000463.1:0-2372 GCA_964623165.1 uncultured Syntrophobacteraceae bacterium | reverse complement strand
TGAAACACAGAAGAGCCGTCCTCACATCCTCGTCAACCATGTCGAGGAGAGACATCTCCTCCTGCATGTGGTGGAATTCAGCATCGGTGGAAGACGGACCCTCACCCACCCTTGATTGGGAAGCGGGAACGGCGGTGGCTCCTCTCAACTCCGCGGGCATCTTGCATTTGGGGCAAAGGACTCTCACTTCTTTTCCTGCCGGGATTCTCTCCTCCGGAACGGCAAACTCTGTCTGGCAACCCTGGCACTGAAATTTCACACCCTACTCCTTTTTGCGACTGGCTGAGGTTGTTCATGAGTCGGCCAGAGCAAGCGCAGCATACCCGCCCGCGGCATGTTCTGACAATCCAAATCTGCACGCACCGAGCCCGTGCGGGGGGACACCGCGTCACATCTGGGTTGGTTCAGATGGAGTCCCTGGGCGATCAAGGCCCGGCGACAAGGAATCGGCACAAAATCGGCGCAGCATTAAAGGCATGGGAACCCAGTGCGGCTCCACCTCAACACCAATGAGGTTTGGACTTGTATGTTTCACGGAACCCCCCTAAAGTCCTTGTCGGGATTCCGGCGCCGAAGGCATGCACGGGTGGGTACCGGAGGAGGAAGTGTATTTTCAGGAGGGCTTTTCCGTTGCCCTCGTCAACGAGATCTTTCATGAAAAATGGAGGTGAGAAGATCCATGGAACGGGTGCGTTTTGGAGGAACAGATCTGGATGTGTCGGTGATTGTTTTGGGAACCTGGGTCACAGGCGGATGGGCATGGGGTGGCGCTGATGAGAAGGAAGCCACATCGGCGATCCTTCGTGCACTCGACCTGGGCATCAATTTCATCGACACCGCCCCAGTGTACGGTTTCGGCAAGTCCGAAGAGATCGTTGGCAAGGCGCTGAAACAGTATGGGAAGGGGAGCGACGTGGTCGTTGCCACCAAGTGCGGCCTTGAATGGGATGACAGGCAGAACATCCGGAGAAACGCCTCCCCTGAGAGGATCCATTACGAGGTGGATCAGAGCCTGCGCCGCCTGGGTGTCGAGCGTATTGACCTTTACCAGATCCATTGGCCAGACTCCACTGTGCTCATCGAAAAGTCCATGGAAGCCATGATCAGGTTGCAGGAAAAGGAGAAGATCCGATTCGTGGGGCTGAGCAACTTCAATCGGGGGCAAATTGAGCGATGCCTGACCGTCGGACCCGTGCAGAGTTTGCAGCCTCCATTCAACCTTTTCGAAAGGGAGGCGGAAAAGGAGCTGCTTCCATTCTGCATCGAGCAGGGCATCGCAACCCTGACTTACGGTGGATTGTGCCGGGGATTGCTGACAGGCAAGTTCTCGGGGGACGAGTCGTTTCCACGCGGGGATCTGCGCCGCGCGGACCCGAAATACAAGCCGGACCGTTTCAAACAATACGTCAAGGCAGTGGATGACTTGAAGAAGCTTGCGGCGAAATATGACAAGTCCCCTGCCCAGTTCGCTTTGCGATGGGCCTTACAGCAACCGGGAGTGACGACCGTCATCGCAGGAGCCAGAACGGCACCGCAGGTGGAAGACAATGCGGGGGTCTCAGGCTGGCGCATCACCGAAGAGGACCTGGCCGCAGTGGAAAAGATCCTCGAAAGGCATATCAAGACCCCTGTAGGACCCGAGTTTATGGCTCCGCGACTGCAATAGGAGATCAGGGAACCATCAGATCCTCGCCATGACTACCGAGATGGGGAGTCCCCCGTGTCGGATACGCCAGAACTTGGCGTTCCGGATCTTGAGCGCCCGGGCCATGGCCTCCTCCGGGGCGAGGACGGCGACCTGCCAACCACCGTAGGTGTGCCGCAGGTGAGCCCCGATCCTCTCATAGATCGCCCGATCCTGGCCTTGGAGTCTCTTTCCGTAAGGCGGATTGAGGATGAGCAGGCCGGGGCTTTCGCAGAACTCCATGGGATCTGCGTCGAAAAAATCTTTGTTCAACCACCGAATGTTCTCATTCACCCCGGCTCGTTCCGCGTTGTCCCTTGCCACGCTGATCGCTTCGAGATTCCTGTCAATCCCTATGATGGGAGCACCCGCTCGGGGACGCGCGTGATCGAGGGCTTTCCTCTTTAGATAACCCAACAGTCTGCCATTGAATGAAGGCCAGGATTCGAACAAGTAACTTCGACGGATTCCCGGAGCAAGTTTCCGGGAGATGAGAGCACCTTCCGTCGCCAGGGTTCCGGATCCGGTCATCCCGTCGATGAGGGGGTGCTCACCCTTCCATCCGCATTTCATGAGGATTCCGGCGGCCAGGGTCTCCCGCAGAGGCGCCCCCGCGTGCTGGAGTCTGTAGCCCCGCTCGTGCAGATGGGCTCCAGTCGTGTCAACGCTCACTTGGCATCGATTCCTC
>CAZURN010000462.1:0-2378 GCA_964623165.1 uncultured Syntrophobacteraceae bacterium | reverse complement strand
ATCAGCATAGCTGTAGCTGTCCGATTGAATCACCGACTGAATGATGGGTTGATCCCCCCGGGGAATGGAGCTGACCCAGCCGAGGCGCCGCATGCATTCAAAACGGGCCTGGTCCGTGATGAAGAAATAAGCGTTCAGGAGCGTTGCCACCCTCTCCGGTTGCTGACACTCAAGGTCACACCCACATCCAAGGCACCGGGAACTCATGATGAGATCGTGGAGACGCCGTTTGCTCTCCTCCGTTTCCTCACAGAAGTAAAGCACCGCCTCATCGGTTAGATCTGACCACAGGGTGTTCTCATCGAGATCCGCGATGGAACTGAACACGCGCGTCCACTCTTTGAGACCTTTTTGTGCGGCTTTCGTCCGCTTGTGCACCTCCATGGAAACCACTTTCCCCATGACACCTCCATGCCGTAGGTCATTTGCCAAGGCATCCCATTGGTATCATTCACTTGCTGCACATCGATCGTCGCTCGAGGAGGGCTTTTGGGATCTCAATCCGGGCCCCAACTCCCTGATTCTCTCAGTGAAGCTGCGACAGCATTCAGCAAACTGGGGAGCCATGGCAGCAGAATTGAAGACCATCTCCACCCGGTCCGGATCAATGCCTATCCGCTTCAACAGATCCTTGACATACGTCACCCTCTTGGCCGCTCTGCGGTTTCCGGAGATATAGTGACAGTCCCCCAGCAGACAGCCGGAGATGAAAACACCGTCTGCTCCGTTCTCCAGTGTCTTGAGCAGAAAAAGGACAGAAACCCGCCCCGTACATGGGACCTTGACGATACGAATGTTGGCCGGGTACTGGAGCCGCATGGATCCGGCCAAATCCGCCGCGGCATAGGAGCACCACTGGCAGCAGAAACCGACGATGACGGGTTCGAAAGGCTTTTGCATGGCTTGGGATCCTCCGCAAATGAGCGATCCTGGGATTCAAGGCAGAAAACTGCCGCAGGCCCATCGAGTCACTCTCCAGATGCATTGATGACTGGAATCGATCAACGAGAAAGACCCTGAGATCGACTGAACTCGAACATGTTGCAGGTTCTGTGAGAATGCAGCCCCTGGAACAGCCCGGAATACGCAGTGCCGTGCCTCGGGGGCGGCATCCCAACCCCCGCACCCACTTTGCCCAGGAAAGAGCGTAGGCGAGGTGGAGCGGGCAGCGATTCAGAGAGAACCACTCAGGTTCTCGATTCTGCCAGAAAGCATATGCAGAAGAATCTCTAGATGGATTCAGGTCCCACGGATGTGGAGGGCTTGAGTTCCATCTGTCAGCCTTTTCGTTGACCTACCGATCACGGGTAGAATCTAGGGAGCGACTTCAGGTAAAGCCGAAAGACGGAACCATGGGGACTCCTTGCGATGTCAAATCCCTTACATGCTAATGGATATCCAAAGAAGGATCTTGTGTAAAATAGGAAGTAACGATGGTCGAGGTGGGTTTTCAGTGAGTGATTCTATCCGCAACAAGTTCTTGGAAGCCATACTCTGTCATAAGCCCTGAATCCCTTGAGAAGATCGAGAGCCACGGGAATGCTCAGGGCAGTCACATGGCCCGCCATGCTTCGGACTGGCCTCAAAGACGGCCGTGATGGATTGGACAAACCTGCTCCAGCATTACCCAGATGGAAGCGTTGTGCGGAACTTCCGAAGGCGCGCGGGTATGCCCCAGCTCTTCATGAGCCGCGCGGTCTGACGGGGGACCAGGTGCTCCCATGCGTCACCCATGGCCATACTCCTGCGGATGTCCCCCGCACGGAGCCCCTTTTCATCGAGGGAGCGCACCCAGAGAACCTCCGTCTTGAGACGCAGGGATTCGAACTGCTCGAGCTTTCGTCTCCCCCAGTCATCATAAATGGTGAGGTAGAAGGTGGCGTCAAGGGGCACATAGTACCTGTACAACTCCGGCAGGTTGATGGGAAAGGGAACGATGGAGAACTCATCGTAGTCCAATCCCGCCTCGATCAGCACCTCGCGGACCATGACGTAGCGCTCGTAGTAGGTCAGAGGGTTTGAATGAGGATCACTTCTTTGAGGATCGGCAGGGTCTTCTCTCGTGAGCAGGGGGTCCGGGTTGGTAATTCCGACGACAATGTGGCGGCATCGCGATTTTCCAGCCAGCACATACTTGAGATGATCGTTGTGGAAGACCTGGAACCTTCCGTGAATCACTCCCACCTCAACCATGCAGCTCTGCTCCTGTCGGATACCCGGTAAGTCAAATTGACTGGGACACGCCGGAAGTCCTGATGAGGCGGCGGACAACAACGGCATTGGGGTGAAGGGCCAGGTAAACGAGGGCAACCATCGGGGCTTCCGGCCAGATGAGGCTCCCCCATGCACAAAGGATGAGCACCGAAGTTCGAGTCCCC
>CAZURN010000461.1:0-2389 GCA_964623165.1 uncultured Syntrophobacteraceae bacterium | reverse complement strand
CCGATGATCTTGTAGATGCTGATGAGTTCGGGCAGATTGGTGGCGGCCCCGGTCATGAGGAAGGTGATGGCGACTCCGGGCGCCGCCCCCGCGGCCACCACCGCCGCAATGAAGGGAATGTGCCCCACGGCGCACACGTACATCACCGCCCCCAGAATACCGATGCCAGCCAGCGAGATCATGCCGGGATTCCCCAGGTACTGGTGGATGGTGCTCTTGGGAACCAGCCCGAGGATCAGCCCGGCCAGAAACACGCCGATGACGATGTACTTGCTCACCATCACTCCGAGGTCCATGAACCCCCAGTGCAAACCGGAAAGGAGCTTCTCGCCAAAACTCACATCGCCGCCGCTCTCGAGGACCTGGACCGTCTCCCCGGAATCAAACCCAGGCGCCTGCAGCTCCGGTCCCGCCAGGGCATTGCCCAAGAGGCCGGTCAAAACGGGGACGGCAAAGCCTGCCACCAGGTAGATGGTGGCAATCTCAGGTCCCAGAAGGCCGTAGGCCAGGAGCACCGCCGCCGGGTTGATGATGGGGGTCGCCGTCATGAAGGCGAGGGTCGGACCAAGGTAGGCACCTGAATAGTACAGCCCCAACCCGAGGGGAATGACCCCGCAGCTGCAGATGGGCAGCAGCATCCCGGAGAAGGTGGCTTTGAGGATCGAGGAAAGCCTGGCATTGCCCAGAGCCCGCTGCCACCGGTCGGGCTTCACGAAATGGTGGAGCAACCCCGCCAGAATAAAGCTCACCACCATCCATACCGAGGCACCGTTCAGGATCTCCAACGCGCCCTGCAGGACCTTCCAGACCAGGTCGCTCAGCAGCAGCACCCGCAGCACTCCCTTACGGCGTCGTCGATGGCCTTCTCGATAATCTCCCCGGAGAGCGTGTCGTACTTCTTCCGGCCGTTGATGATCATGGTGCCCTTGGTGACCGTTCCGTATTTGCGAACGTAGTCGAAGTCCTGTCCGGCACGGTAGAGCTTGACTTCGACCTTCTCCGCATGCCTCGCCGCCGCAGCCTGGATGATTCGCCCGTACTCATCGCAGCAGGGACACGTGTTGATGAATTCCACCTGAACCTTCGACATGATCATCCTCCCGCGATCTAGAAATTCACTGTTTGGAAAAGGACGGGTTCGGGCATAGACGCCGCCATCTGCCGTTTCAGGCCTTGCACTGCCGCACGAACCGGTTTGGAGGAGTGAATCGGCAACCTGACCGTGCCAATGCCAACATTGCGTCTTCATGGCTTTCGAACCGACTGACATTACAATGGGAGCATTTTTCGGATGAGTTCAGGTCCCACGGAAGTGGGTGGAATGAGCTCCATCCTTCGACTTTTTCGTTGACCTACCGAACACGGGTAGAGTCATGAGTGCGACTTCAGCCAAAGCCGGAAGACAGAACCATGGGGACTCCTTGCAGGATCAAATGGTATGCAAAACTATGAATATCCAAAGAAGGATAGAGTGTAAAATAGGAACAAACGATTACAGTCCATGGTTTCCAGTGGCAGATTCTATCCATGGCCTTCTGGATGTTGACCATCCTTGAGTCCATACGGTCTTCACGAGCGCAACGTTGCCGTGAGCCGCAAGGGGTGAATCAGGAGGTCGAGGGCATCAAGGATGCGTGGAGTCACCACATCCGCAGCCATGACCGCCTCCACGGAAGCCCCTTCTGCCTGGATCACCGCAATGCCGAGGGCAGCTTCCTTGAGCATCAGGGCGTCGTTGCGGCCGTTCCCGATGCACACGCACCCTTCGCATTCCAATTGCCGGACATATTCCAGCTTGGCGTGAGCCTGGTTTTCCCTGGGAATGACGGACAACCGGCATGAAACGCCACAGAGTTCTTCCCGCGCCGAGCCGAAGGTGTCGGCCGTCAGCACGTGAACGGCGAGGGACCCGGAGAGTGCCTGCAGCCGCTCCCTCACCCCGCCCATCAGCTTCCCGTCAAGGGCGATGGTTCCATTGTAGTCCAGGACCAGGTCCGAAAGTCGCAATGGACCGTGACCGGGAATGTCGATGGTGATCATGTGAGAAATGCCCTCTCTCAAGTTGGCAGACGTCGTCCGAGACTGGAGCCAATGAAGTCTCGCTCTCCTCTCACCCGTTCACTCCCTGCTTCCCCGCTAAGAGCAACACGGGTCACTCATGCGGCTCAGGGCATCCTCCTCGTTGTCCTTTGTTCGCCCACGAGGAGCCAAGCTACGGGACAATTCCTCCTCCATGGGGGGAAGGTGGCTCCCATCGCCTTGAGTGAAGATCAATGCCGTCAAAACGCCTCTTCGATGAGCTTGTGAAAGACCTTTGGGTCTCCCAGATGCTGCTGATCCAATTCCTGAACGATGCGACCCTCCCTGAGCACGCAAACCCTGTCCGCCA
>CAZURN010000460.1:0-2404 GCA_964623165.1 uncultured Syntrophobacteraceae bacterium | reverse complement strand
CCGCTTCATGAGTTCCTGCCCCACGACGAGAAGGACATCCAAAAGCTTGCCAATAAGATGGGAGTCTCTTTCGAGCAGCTGTACTCGAAGGTGACGAGCCTCCACGAGGCAAATCCGATGCTGGGTCACCGAGGGTGCCGCCTTGGGATCGTATATCCTGAGATCACGGCGATGCAGGCAAGAGCCATAATGGAGGCCGCCTGCGAGGTGAAGAAGGAAGGAGTTGATGTCCACCCTGAAATCATGATCCCGCTTGTGGGCCATGTCAACGAGTTGAAAAATCAACGGAAAGTGGTGGAGGCCGTGGCGGCTGAAGTCATGAAGGAATACGAAATAGAGATTGAATACAACGTGGGGACCATGATCGAGGTGCCTCGTGGGGCTCTTGTGGCCGATGAAATCGCTCAGGTGGCGGACTTTTTCTCCTTCGGCACCAACGATCTGACCCAGATGGTGTTTGGTATCAGCCGTGATGATGCAGGCAAATTCCTGCCCCCGTACCTGACGGAGAAGATTTGGGACCAGGACCCGTTCAACAAGTTGGATCAAGAGGGGGTCGGCGCCCTCATGAAAATTGCTGTCAAGAAAGGCCGCTCCGTGAGGAAGGATCTCAAGATCGGGATTTGCGGGGAACATGGCGGTGAGCCATCTTCCGTGGAGTTCTGCCACAGAATTGGACTTGATTACGTCAGCTGTTCTCCCTACCGGATTCCCATAGCCACACTGGCTGCTGCCCAGGCCGCCATTCGGGCCAAGAGGGCGAAGCACTAGTCTGGAAATGGGGCACGACTCGTCACTATGACCAAGCATGGAGAAGACAATGGAACGCCCTATCCGTTTGAGACGCTCGATCCTGTCAGTTCCAGCGAATCGCGAGAAGATGGTTGTAAAGGCGTTTTCCCTGCCCGTGGATTTCATCATGCTCGATCTCGAGGACAGCGTTCCCGTCCACGAGAAGGAGGACGCCAGGCAATTTGTGGTCAAGGCGTTGAAGGAACAAAACTGGGGTGGCAGGGTGCGCTCCTACCGAATCAATGGGATGGATACTCCCTTTGCCTACAGGGACATTATCGAGGTGGTTGAGGCAGCAGGCAGTTATCTGGATGTGATCGTCATCCCCAAGGTCAATGATCCTGCGGAGATCAAGGCCATTGACTACCTGTTGACACAAATCGAAATGCGGCAGGGCATTCAGACTCCCATTGGCCTGGAGGCATCCATTGAAACGGCGGCTGGGATGATGCGGGTCAGTGAAATAGCCTTCAGTTCACCGCGCGTCGAAGCCCTCGTGTTCGGTGTGGCCGATTATAGTGCCTCCCTGACCATGATGAGCAAGGGGATCAGCGGGCACGGCGATGCGGAGGAATTCTATCCCGGGCACAGGTGGCATTTTCCATTGAGCCGAATGGCCATGGCCGCCAAGGCTGCGGGACTGGCGGCCATTGACGCTCCATACGGGAACTACAAAGACCCCGATGGATTGAGGAAATCATGCCTGTTGAGTGCGGCGCTTGGTTATGATGGGAAGTGGGCGATTCACCCTGACCAGCTGCCGGTCATCAATGAGATGTACACACCTTCCCAGGAGGATGTGGAGCGTTCCCGAAGGATTCTTGATGCCTATGCGGAGGCCCAGAAGGCGGGCTGTGGGTCTTTGGCCATTGACGGCAAGATGGTGGATGCGGCCTCCATTCGGGTGGCTCAGGTGACATGGTCCCAGTGGGAGTCTATCAACAAAAGGGAGTAAAGTGCGCAATCACATGGCACATGAAGAGACGACATTGCCACCTCACCCGGTGAATCCCTGGGCTGAGGTGCAGCGCCAGCACGATGAACTCCAGATCCTTTTCGACATCTCATCCGCCCTTCACCACTCACCTCACCTCGAAGATGTGCTTCAGCGTGCTCTCACGGCGCTTTCGGGCACGCTGAAGCTCAAAATGGCTGCGCTGTATCTGGTCAAGGAAATGTTCGACGACTACTGGCTGCTGGAGTTGGCGGCCCACCACGGCTTCACCGCGACCCTCGTCAGCTGCATTCAATCCCTGTCGATTTCTACCGAGGTCATCAACAAATTCTACTACTTGAAGCCGGTACGATGGTTTCCCACGAGCAAGCTGGTGTTTGCAAAGCTCAGGGAGCGCATGGACGAGGAAAGCGTCCAAGAGATCATCTGCATCGCGCTCATGACCCAAAAGAAGGTACTGGGACTGCTTTATGTGACCCATGACAACCTCTCGCTCGGTCCTGAAAAGAGGGAGTTCCTGCGGACCATCGGGCACATGATCGGGGCATCCATCGAGAATGCCCAGCTTTTCGATTCCATCGAGCGGGCCAAGAGCGAGTTGGAGATCAGTTTCGATGCCATCCAGCACGCGATTTTCATCATCGGTTCCAATCTGCA
>CAZURN010000459.1:0-2410 GCA_964623165.1 uncultured Syntrophobacteraceae bacterium | reverse complement strand
CCCCAATACGTTGCACCGCAAAAAGACACGCGAGCCAGTCAAATCGAAGTCCCTGGAGATTTCGGTGCCGACTTGGCGTTTGACATCTGTGGATCAGCTGCGTAAAATTGTAATCATAGTGAATAATTGCTGCAGGAAGACAGCCGTTGGGGGTGCTCGGATTACTGGGCTGAGATGACACCCTGAACACCTGATCTGGGTAATGCCAGCGTAGGGAAATGGTTGTTGACGCGGGTGCAATTCATTGCGCACCGTCATTTTTAGCCGTTTCTCCACGCAGGGGAAACGGTTTTTTTATGGTCGTTCGACGCACCCACCTCACAGAACTCGAACAGAGGATCTACCATCGGCACCTCCTCCTGCCCGAGTTTGGCGAGGAAGGGCAACTGCGCCTCTTGAACGGGAGCGTGCTGGTCGTCGGCCTGGGAGGATTGGGAAGCCCCGCTCTTCAATATCTCGCCGCATGCGGAGTTGGGGAACTTGGCATGGTGGACGCAGACAAGGTGGATTATTCAAACCTTCAGCGGCAGATCCTCCATGGCTTTGAAGACGTGGGAGGGAAGAAGACAAGCTCCGCCCGCGAAGCGATCCGCAGACTAAGACCGGACATCCGTTTGAATGCACACACGGTGAGGATGTCAGAGAAGAACGCGAGCACCGTCATTGCAGCATACGATTTTGTCATCGAAGCCACGGACAATTTTGAATCGAAATTCCTGATCAACGACGTTTGTGTGAGGCTGGGCAAGGCTTTTTCTCATGCAGGCATCCTGGGGATGATCGGGCAGACCATGACCATAGTCCCAGGCGAAGGACCGTGCTTTCGATGCCTCTTTGAGGCCCCGCCTCCCCCTGGGACGGTGAAGACAACCGATGAAATCGGTGTTCTCGGGGTCGTTCCCGGAGTGCTCGGTACCATTCAGGCTGCGGAAGCGGTCAAGTACCTGGCCCGCTGTGGTAATCTTCTGGTGGGAAGACTGCTGACCTTCAACGCTTTCAGCATGACTTTCCGTGAAGTCAGGCTTCCACTCGACAGGCGTTGTCCTGTCTGCGACTCGTGCCGGGAGAGATGAGCCCTGGAACACGTGATTACTGGATTTCCGATCTGAAAGGCTTGGGCACTCAACGGGTGTTCCACGGAAAGGTTCGATGATTATGGAAGATACGCTGGTTATTGCAGGACGCCATTTCCATTCCCGTTTGCTCGTGGGAACAGGAAAGTTCTCATCATCCCGGGTCATGAAAGAGGCCATCGAGTCCTCCGGGACGGAGATGGTGACCGTGGCCCTCCGGCGAGTGGACCTGGAAGATCCCCAGGACAACATTCTGAGTGTTATTGACCCGGACAGATACCTTCTGCTTCCTAACACGTCAGGGGCGAGGGATGCCGATGAAGCGG
Source organism: uncultured Syntrophobacteraceae bacterium (assembly GCA_964623165.1). Taxonomy (GTDB): domain Bacteria; phylum Desulfobacterota; class Syntrophobacteria; order Syntrophobacterales; family Syntrophobacteraceae; genus JAAYUJ01. The sequence goes on along the minus strand of CAZURN010000459.1, from coordinate 1,011 downwards.
TGCGACTTGCAAGACTTGCGAGGGCCGCTGGCTGCGAGCCCTGGGTCAAATTGGAGGTGACTCCCGACCCCCACTACCTTCTGCCGGATCCTGTGGAGACCTTGAAGGCAGCGGAGATCCTCGTGAAAGAAGGGTTCGTCGTCTTGCCATACATCCACGCAGATCCAGTCCTGGCGAAGCGACTAGAGGATGTTGGGACGGCAACCGTGATGCCCCTGGGTTCGCCGATTGGTTCCAATCGGGGCATCAAGACGCGGGACTCCATAGAAATCATCATCGAGAAGGCAACGGTGCCCGTGGTGGTGGACGCCGGACTGGGCGCCCCATCACATGCGGCTGAGGCAATGGAAATGGGAGCCGACGCGGTCTTGATCAACACGGCCATTGCCGTTGCCGGGGACCCCGTTGCCATGGCCGCCGCATTCAGGAAGGGTGTGGAAGCGGGCAGGCAGGCTTTTCTTGCGGGCCTCGGCAGAACAAGCAAGATGGCCGAGGCATCCAGCCCTTTGACGGGCTTCTTGAGGTAGAGGGAAAGACCATGGGCTTTTTTGACGAAATGAAACGATATAGTCGCGAATCCTTGGCATCCGAACTGGCCCGGTGCTCTGAATCCGATGTGGAGAGGGCTCTCGTTCAGCGGACCTTGGACATCCACGGGTTATTGAGCCTGCTTTCTCCGGCCGCAGAGCCATTCCTGGAGGAAATGGCCCAGAAAGCCCACAGACTCACCGAACAGCGATTTGGAAGAACCATCAACATGTTTGCCCCGCTGTATCTGTCCAATGTGTGCACCAACTGTTGCGCCTACTGCGGTTTCAACATGACCAACCCCGTCGAGCGACTCACCCTGACGGTCGAACAGGCTAGAATTGAGGGCGAGGCAATACGGCGCCTCGGATTTCAACACATTCTTCTCGTTTCGGGAGAAGCTCCCCATATTGTGACCCTGCCCTACCTGGCGGAGGTCGTGGATCAGTTGCGCCCCCTCTTTCCATCCATCTCCATCGAGAT
>CAZURN010000458.1:0-2413 GCA_964623165.1 uncultured Syntrophobacteraceae bacterium | reverse complement strand
TAAGGGCGTTGAGATAGATGGGCATCGTGGCAACGAGGGTCTTCCCCTCGCCCGTTTTCATTTCAGCGATTCTGCCCTGGTGAAGAACGATGCCGCCGATCATCTGGACGTCGAAGGGGCGCATCCCAAGGGTCCTGATGGATGCTTCCCTGACCACGGCGAAAGCCTCTGGAAGGAGATCATCGATCGTGTCCCCCCCCTCCAGTCGACGGCGAAACTCGTCGGTTTTCCCTCTCAGCCCCGCGTCGCTGAGAGCCCGAATATGCGGTTCAAATTCATTGATTTCGTCAACGATGGGCGCGATTTGTTTCAGGACCCGATCGTTGTGGGTTCCAAAAATCTTCTTGATGACGTTCCCAATCATGGAGCCCAGGAATTCCTTTCTCCGAGACACGTTTTGCCCGGATCATGATTTTCTCAATAAATAAGGCACGTTCAACGTGCCCTTGGCTTGCGGATTCGAGAGCCTTTATAACTCACGTGAGCTCAATATGCAATTCACACGCGGACAAGAGTGTGCAAGAAAGGAACCTATCAGCCAAGACACCCTGTAAGAGCCAGCGAATAGGCGGCAAATTCACGCGGCATACTTCCGCCTTGCACCCGGCGAAGCACGAGCGGGAATCCCCCCTCAGCATCCGATCCTGTCGACGGATGAGGGCTGTTTTCGACGCCTTGCGGGGCCGCGCTTCTTGGGTGTGGAAGGTCGAGGCACGCCGGGCATGTCCGAACCCGCTCCCAAGGAATCCGATTGAGGCCCTAAATTAAGCACCATGGCCACTTCATCGCAGTCGGGAAACTTGGGGCAGTGCAGGCAGTCCGCCCAGATCTTGTGAGGGAAGATATTCTTGTCCACCACCTTGAAACCCAGTTTTTTGAAAAACCCAGTTTCGTAGGTGAGGGTGAACACTCTGCCAATTCCCAGTTCGTCAGCGTCAGCGGTGCATGCCTCCACGAGGCGCCGGCCAATTCCCATCCCCTGATAAGCGTCGTCCACAGCGAGTGACCGGACTTCAGCCAGATTCTCCCAGACGATGTGAAGGCTGCAGCATCCCACAACACGGCCTTCCTGGTCCTCCTCGGCCACGAACATATCTCTCAGGTTGGTGTAGAGTTCGCTGAGAGATCTCGGCAAGAGTTTTCCCTTCTGGGCAAAATGGCTGAGCATCTTCTGTATGGCGACCACATCGGCAATGCGCGCTTTCCGAATCATGGCGTGACCCCGTGAATCAAACTGCTAAACCCAGCCCATTCGAAAGCGTGAGCGTCTGCTGACAAGGCTGCCCACGGCTTGCAGGAAACGGGTTATGTCTTCGCGGGTGTTTGAAAACCCGGGAGAGACCCGAACCGTGCCCTGGGGGTAGGACCCTATGGTCCGATGGGCAAGGGGTGCACAGTGCAGTCCCGCTCGAACGGCGATATCAAATGCTTCATCGAGGAGATGAGCCACATCTCCCGGACTCATGGTTTCCACGATAAACGAAACAACCCCGGTTCCCCGCGTTCCAGGCTGCAAGACCTTGACCGTCGGCATCCGTGAGAGACCCTCCTCAAGCGCGGATGCAAGATCCAACTCATGGGCAAGGATATAATCCATTCCCTTTTCGAGCACATAATCGATGCCTGCCGCAAGTCCAGCAATCCCCGGAAGGTTGAGTGTGCCGCTCTCAAAACGGTCTGGGCAGAATTCGGGCTGTTCCTCCTCCTCGGATCTGCTCCCTGTACCCCCTTCCAACAGAGGTGAAACATCCAAGCCCTCCCGTACATAGAGAAGACCTGTCCCTTGAGGGCCGAGCAGACCCTTGTGGCCTGAGCATGCAAGCATGCCGAGGTTCCAGTCCGTTGCGGCGATGGCCTGCAACCCGGCGGTCTGGGCAGCGTCCAGGAGCAAAGGAACGCCCGCTTCACTGCACAGCCCGGCGATTTCCGCTGCAGGCTGTATGGCCCCGTTCACGTTGGAAGCGTGGGTCACTGCCACCAGTCGGGGACGGCTCAGGAGCATGCGCTCCAGGGCATCCAGGCTCATTGCCCCACGGGAATCCGCTGGAATCACCTCCGTCACCACCCCTGAAGCTGCAAGCCTCTTGAGTGGCCGGACTACCGCGTTGTGTTCCATGCCTGAGATGAGCACGCGGTCTCCAGGCCGAAGCCAGCCCTTCAGGACCACATTGATGCTTTCCGTCGCATTCTTGGTGAACACCACCCTGAGGGGGTCGGAAACTCCCAGGATTTTCGCTGCATTCGTCCTGGCATCCGACACCAAGGCGGACGCCTGCCGTGCCAGTCGATGAGCCGAACGCCCAGGGCTCGCTCCCACGTCCTCCAGTGCCCGTCGCACGGCATCGTAGACGGACCCGGGCTTGGGATGACTCGTGGCCGCATTGTCCAAGTAGATCGACATCATGCCTCGTTA
>CAZURN010000457.1:0-2422 GCA_964623165.1 uncultured Syntrophobacteraceae bacterium | reverse complement strand
ACCACTTCAATCACCCCTTCTTCTGGGCACCTTCAGTCATTTTTGGGGACGGGAGTTGATGGCCGCTCCCCCGTATTGCCCCGGAAAGGGCCATCCCTCAAGAGGAGACGACTCTCATGAAACATCGTGCCTTGTTGATTGCCACCATTGTGTTGGGTTTGATGGGATTGGCAGTGCCCGCCTGTTGTCAGGCACCAGGGGACGGTGATGATTCAACCACTGCGCCCAAGGTTGTTTGGACCGGCAAGCCCGGACCACAGGGCGCTGAGGAGGGACCCCTCCGGCGGCAGTTTTGGCAGGTGCCTTCTCCCGTGCCGGGTCAGATGCCTCTCAAGGCGACGGTCTTCCGGCCTAAAGGCAACGGGCCCTTCCCCCTCGCGGTTGTGAGCCACGGCGGCTACACCGAGGCGCACGTCCGGCGCAAACGGCCTCTGCCCCAAAAGATCGCCGTATCGGAATGGCTCGTGAAACGCGGCTTTGTCGTCATCGTGCCTCAGCGACGCAACTATGGCGACGACCCCAACCCCTGGGCCGAAGACCACGGCTTGTGCAACTCAGCCGATTTCCGCAAGGCGGGTCTCGGCACCGCCGACGATATCCGAAGCGCTGCCGATTTCATGAAGGCTCAGAAGTTCGTTGATCCAAACCGCGTGCTTCTCGTGGGACATTCGGCGGGTGGCTTTGGGTCGCTCGCCCTTGCGTCGACAGGTTATGCCGGTGTCATCGGTGTGGTCAATTTCGCCGGCGGCAAAGGGGCCTCTTCCAAGGGCGATTGGCGGGAGAACTGCTCCCCGCAGAAGCTCGTTGCAACCATGAAAACCTTCGGATCAACGACGAATGTTCCTTCCCTGTGGATCTACGCCAAGAACGACAAATGCTTCCCACCGGATTATGTCCGGATGATGCACCAAGCATACGATGGCAAACGAGGGATTGCGACCTTGGTGATCACGCCGCCGCATGGAGACGACGGGCACGAGATGGTGAACTTCCGCGATGCGCGCGTGTTGTGGGCGGATGCCATAGCAGCATTCCTCGACAAGCTGCGATGATTTGGTCGGGAAGATGGGGCTTGCAGCGCATCCCTGCGCATACCATCCCATGAGGGACAAGTTCATGCGGGAGAGTCTCTGCAATCCCCTGTCATCCTGGCGAAGCCGGGCTCATGGGCCCTTTCCGGTTCCCCGGCCGTGCGGCTTCTCCCGTCGCCCCCCTGGATCGCTTGTCAACCTTCCCTAGTGAGCGGCATCAAGATCTCCCGGCTCGAAGGAGGAGGAAATCCTCGTCACCACCGCGTCGTACTCCTTCTTTTTCCTTGCGGGATACTGGATGTAGAGATGATTGATGGACCCCTCGCCGACGTACGTCTTTCGGTACAGGATCTCGGAACCTTTGTATCCCGACAGAATGAACCAGTTCTTCCTCTGAACCCTGTATGTGATCCTGTCAAAATCCCCGATTTGGGATTCCATCTCACTTGTGACACTATCATCAAGGGAATTGTTGCTTCCACTCACGGCCATGGAGAAGCCGTGCCGGTCATGGAAACTCCTCCCATCGCCATTTACCGGAGGTGGATCCTTCTGAAGGCTTTCCGGATAGTCGACGCAGAAACCATACCGTTCGTTGCAGTACCTTGCGAAGGTTTGCGCATCCGTTGCATTGGCAAACATCACAAGGAATGACAAAGTGAGCATTGTGATCGACCAACCCATTGCTCTTGGCATCCTGGCTTCCTTTCTGTTGTCGGCGATTCGCGTGAAGCCGGAGGGCTGTGGGGCACGATCCTGCAGTTTGCCCCAAGACCACGCCCCCAGGCAGCGCCGGAACCACCCTGTCTAAAGGATCTCCCTGATCGCCGATATCAGCTTCTCCTCACTGGGAATGTAGAAGCGCTCAAGGGGGGGGCTGCAGGGGACCGGAATGTCCGGCCCGGTAACCCGTCTCAAAGGGGCCCTGAGACTCGAAAGGGCCTCCTCCATGACCACGGCTGCAATCTCACCGGCAAATCCTCCGGTACGGGTCGCCTCATGGAGGACCACAAGGCGTCCGGTCTTCCGTATCGAATCGAGCAGAGTCTCCTTGTCGAGCGGTACGAGGGTGCGCAGATCCACCACCTCAACCTCGACTCCTTCCTCTGAGAGTTGCGTCGCGGCGCGTAAGGCCACACTGAGCATCTTGGACCATGTCACCACGGTGATGTCCTTCCCCTGCCTCTTGACCTCCCCTTTACCGATGGGAATGAGGTATTCCCCATCGGGAACCGGTCCAGGCACAAAGTAGAGCATCATGTCTTCAATGAAGATGACGGGGTTCTCGTCCCGAATGGCCGACTTGAGCAGTCCCTTCGCGTCTGCCGGAGTCGATGGCATCACCACTTTCAACCCGGGAGAGTGTGCCGCCCAGGCCTCCAAATTGTGCG
>CAZURN010000456.1:0-2427 GCA_964623165.1 uncultured Syntrophobacteraceae bacterium | reverse complement strand
AATTGCAGGAGCGCATCACTTCCACCACCAAGGGATCCATCACGTCGGTTCAGTGTGTTTATGTTCCCGCCGATGACCTGACGGACCCCGCCCCTGCCACCACCTTCGCCCACCTTGACGGAACCGTGGTTCTCTCCAGGCAGATTGCCGAGTTGGGGATTTATCCCGCCGTGGACCCGCTGGACTCCACTTCCCGAATTCTGGACCCTAACGTGCTCGGCGAGGAGCACTACTTCACCGCGCGAACGGTGCAGCAAATTCTCCAGAAGTACAAGGATCTCCAGGATATCATCGCGATCCTTGGCATGGACGAACTCTCCGACGAAGACAAGCTCGTCGTGGCGAGGGCCAGGAGGATCCAGCGCTTCCTTTCCCAGCCCTTCCATGTTGCCGAAACCTTCACCGGCTTCCCTGGGAAATACGTGAAGATGGAAGATACGGTTCGAGGCTTCAAGGAAATATGCGAAGGCAAGCACGATGACATCCCTGAACAGGCGTTCTATATGGTGGGATCCATTGAGGAAGCCGTGGAAAAAGCGAAGCAAATGGCCGCTTAAGGAAAGAAAGTGGTGAGCTTATGGCCGATAAGATTCTTTTGGAAATTGTGACCCCGGAGCGGAAAGTCCTCAGTGAAATGGTGGACATTGTCGTGGCGCCGGGTGAAGAGGGTGAGTTCGGAGTCTTGCCCAATCACATCCCCTTTCTGAGCAAGCTCAAAGTGGGAGAGCTTCGGTTCCGCATAGGCTCCGCGACTCGCTACATCGCTCTGATGGGCGGGTATGCCGAGGTCTTGCCCGATCATGTCACGGTGTTGGCACCCGCTGCAGAAGAGGCGGGAGAGATCGACGTGATCCGTGCGAAAGCAGCTCGGGAGAGGGCTGAACGCCGGTTAGCAGAAGCCAAGGACAGGTTTGAGTTCACCCAGGCGCAGGCGGCCCTGCAGAGGGCAATGGCTCGCTTGAGAATTTCCGAAAAAAAATGACTTGAGGAAGGTTCAGCAAGTCACGACCAAATGGCCCCGCCTTCGATGCGGGGCCTTTCTATTTTGGCCTCCCGGTGGATCATTCTGGGAAGTCGAGGCACTCGAAAGGTGAATTGGCCTCCTCATGAGGGTTGATCCCTCACTTCCGTGATATGAAGGCTTGTTCGTTACCCTGGGGTGGACTACAATCCATGAGTCATCATCTTGGACAGGAAGCAAGGCCGGTCCTTCTTGTTCAATGCACTGAACCGTCAGTCTTGGGGGAGTCCGAATGTGTGGGATTGTTGGATATGTGGGGCAAACGGATTGCAGGGATATTCTCATTGACGGGCTCAAGCGACTCGAATACCGGGGATATGACAGTGCAGGCATTGCCATGCTGGATGAGGACAATCGTGTGGAAATCGTCCGTTCCCAAGGCAAAATCGCCGTGCTCGAGGCCAAGCTGAAGGACAACCCTTTGTGTGGGAAGGTGGGAATCGCTCACACACGCTGGGCGACTCACGGAAAGCCATCCGACGAAAACGCTCACCCCCACAGATCCGGCCCTTTTGTGGTGGTTCACAACGGGATCATAGAGAATTATGCCGACATCAAGTCCCGCCTCCAAGAGGAAGGATTCACTTTCTCCTCGCAAACCGATACTGAGGTGATTGTGAAGCTCGCCGAGCGGGAATGGCAGTCCGGAGGGGGTGACAAGCAGGCAATCGTGCGTACCCTGCGGCAGTTGAGAGGCAGCTATGCGTTGGTGATACTGAATTCCTCAACCCCCGGGGAGTTGGTGGCAGCCAAGAAAGAGAGTCCACTCATTTTGGGGTTGGGAGAGGGTGCCTATTACCTCGCTTCTGATGTGCCGGCCATTCTGCCCTATACCAACCGGATCGTTTATCTGGAGGATGGGGACATTGCGTATGTGTCCAACGCCGGCTTTCGGATCGAGAACCTTGATGGAAATGTGCTGCAACGCTCGCCTCAAGTGATCAACTGGAACCCGGTGATGGCCGAAAAGGCAGGTTACAAGCATTTCATGCTCAAGGAGATCTATGAGCAACCAAAGGCAGTGATTGACACATTCCGCGGTACGCTTGACCTGAGCCGTCAACGGGTGATGCTTGATGAACTGAAGCTCTCCGAGTCAGATATAAAGAAAATCGAGAGGATATGCCTCATCGCCTGTGGAACGTCCTATCATGCATGCATGGTGGGCAAGTACATGATTGAATCCCTGTGTCGCATTCCTGTGGAAGTTGACCTGGGTTCTGAATTCCGCTATCGCAAGCCGCTTCTCAACGAGAGAACACTGCTCATGGTGATCAGTCAGTCCGGCGAAACTGCTGACACACGGGCTGCGCTCACAGAAGGCATTGAAAACCAGGCTGTCTGCAAGGCTATCGTCAACGTTGTGGGAAGCAGTCTCGCGAGAATGGCTGATGGGGTCATTTACA
>CAZURN010000455.1:0-2429 GCA_964623165.1 uncultured Syntrophobacteraceae bacterium | reverse complement strand
TCCATGAACTCTTTCAGTTCGTCGGGATACATGACCTTGGCGTTCGCTGCTCTTCTCATGGCCCCCCACTCTCTCCCTGCTGTCTCACAAACCCTGGAGCCCCATCAGAAAGGCCTTCACATTCCGTCCCAGGACGCTGTGGTTGTACCCACCCTCCAGAACCCCGAAACTGCCGATGCCCAAGCGCTTGGCCGTGTCGTGGACCATGCGGCCCATGGTCTGGTAGTCCTCCGTCAGGAGCACGCCGCCCCAATCCTCCGCATGGTTGTCGAAGCCCGCGGACACCGCGATGATGTCCGCCTTGGTCCGGGAGAGCTCCGCCTCCACTTCCCGCAGGTATCGCACCCGGTCGTGGGACTCCGGGTTGTGGATGGTGACGTTGCCCTTCCCCCCCAGGATGTTGGCGGTCCCGTCCCCGTAGTGCATGTCGAAGTCCAGGACGTGGGCCCGGGCAATCCGGCCCTCACGGATCAGGTGCATGATGGCCACGGCGATGTTGCAGAAATAGCAGAAACCCCAGGAACTGCCGGCCGAGGCGTGGTGACCCGGCGGCCTCACCAGGGCGAAACAGGGTTCCTTGAGCCCGATTTCGGCCGCCTGCATGGTGGCTCCGGCCGCCAGGGCGGCAATGTTGTAGAGACCCATGCGCGTGACGCTCTTGATGTGGGCGTCCGTGTGCACGGCAGCAATGTCGTCCTCGCCCGCCGGGTAGGCATCCAGGTACTCGACCTCCCCATCGATGGCTTTCCGTATGGCCTCAATCCTGCCCGGTGCAGCCGCCGGGTCGTTCGTGTAAACATGGAGGAAATCGTTGTGGGTTATGACCTTGATCATCGTCGCCCTCCTGGAAAGTCTGGTTGAACCTATTGTGAGATCCGTCGTGGTCTGCGGTTCCGTGGATGGCCGGGCTGATTCGGCACACATCGGCTTGATGTTCCATCGCGAAGGAAATCAGGTTGGTATTGTACCACAATCGACCCGGTTCGCCAGACCGGCATTTGACCCTCATCCCCTTCCCCCCCCGCATTTTCACGGAATGCCCCTCACCTTTCGGGCGGCAAATGGAAGGGCGACATTCCCGTTGCCCTGGTTCTCGGTTCCATGGTACTTCAGGTGGTAATCAAGGAGAGGGGGATCACCATGAGCGTTCAATTCGTCAAGACGTCCGTATTCCCTCAGGGCCTCGCCCCGTGCGGGGAGAGAGAGGTGCTCCAGGTCATCGAGGTCTGCGGCAGGACCGCCTACAAGTCGGAAGACAAGATCACCGACGACTCCGCCAGGTCGTTCGTGCTCATGCTGAAGAAGCACGGGCACCTCTCGGTCCTGGAACACAGCAACATCGTCCTGCGCATCCAGGAGGCTCCTGACCGCGGCCCCACGCCAGGGATCCCCTCTGTCCAGGAGTTCACCGAATCCCTGCGCAGGAGCTTTCGCGACCGCATCGCCTACCACAGGACCTGCGCCCTCTACGAAGAGGGCATCGCCACCTTCGTCGTGGCGGGGAACCTCAGGGGCTGGATTGAAACCCTGGAATACCTCAGGCTGGAAGGCCCCCGCTACTACAATTTCCTCGGCCATCAGCTGGCCAGGTTCTTCCCGGCCCTGTTCGAGGCCGAAAGGGCCCTGCCCGACGATTTCCACTACGACGTGTCCCTAGTTTCCGAGGACGATCAGCTGAATCTCATCAAGAAGGACCCCAGGTCCGACCTCCCGGTCTTCATATTCAAGATCGTGTGCGACCGGGGCATCACCCATGAAATCGTGAGGCACAGGGTCCTTTCCTTCACCCAGGAGAGCACCCGCTACGTGAACTACAAGAACCGGGGCATGACCCTCATCGTCCCCGAGGAGATCGAGGCGTTCTTCGACGAATCCAAGGGCGACTTCTTGAATGACCCGCCCCAAGTCCAAGAATGGCGCAAGCGGGGAGAGCTCATCTTCCAGTGGTATCAGGCGGACATCTCCAGGGGCCTGAGGCCCGAAATCGCCCGGGACATCCTGCCCAACCTCTTGAAGAGCGAGATCTTCGTGAGTGGCAGATGGAGCGGCTGGAGGCATTTCATCGAGCTCCGCGATTCCAGGCAGGCTCACCCCCGGATTCGGCTCATTGCCCGGGAAGTGAGAAAGTACTTCGAAGGCATCGGACTCCCTGGCGGGGAAGAACGGGAGTGTGAATGAGAGAGATCTTCGAACTCCAGTGGCAGCTCAACGTCCACACCCTGGGGAACATCGGGCTGGACTACGAGAAGACCATCAGGGACCCCGAGCTCAAGATCACGTGGATCGAGAACTACCGCAAGGCCCTCTCAGCCGAGCTTGCCGAGCTCATCCGTGAGGTGCGGGACCACGGGATAGGCACTCAGAACGGAAAGATCGAGGTGGTGGACATGCTCCACTTCCTGGTGAGCCTCTCCCACATTCTGGAGATC
>CAZURN010000454.1:0-2433 GCA_964623165.1 uncultured Syntrophobacteraceae bacterium | reverse complement strand
GAGGGAGCCGGCGAGGTGTTCAGGGTGACCACCCTCAGTCCCGAGGAAATCCGCAGGGCACCACTGGAGAGCATTTACCAATCGGACTTCTTCGGCAAGCCGACATATCTGACGGTGAGCGGCCAACTCCAGGCTGAAATCTACGCTTTGGCCCTCGGACAAGTCTACACGTTCGGACCCACTTTCCGTTCGGAGAATTCCAACACGAGCAGGCATCTCGCCGAGTTCTGGATGGTGGAGCCCGAAGTGGCCTTCTATGACCTTCAGGATGACCTCGAACTCGGAGAATCCCTCATCAAACACCTCATTGGAGCGGTCCTGTCCGATTGCACCGAGGAACTGGCGTTTTTCACCCGGCACATTGAGCCTTCTGTGCAACAGGTCCTTGAGATGACTTATAAAGAGCCTTTCGAGGTCATCTCCTATACTGAGGCGGTTCGCCTGCTCAAGAACTCAGGAGAAATTTTCGAGTTTCCCATTGAATGGGGGAACGACCTTCAAGCAGAACACGAACGCTACCTCACTGAAAGGCTTGTAAGGAGACCTGTTGCCATCCTTCATTGGCCTCGAAGTCTCAAGCCTTTCTACATGAGGGTTGACGACGACGAGGAAACCGTGGCGGCCATGGATGTGCTCGTCCCCAGAACCGGGGAGATCATCGGCGGTTCTCAGCGAGAGGAGCGCATGGATCTGCTCCTGGCCCAGATGCGCCTCAAGGGGATTCCGGAGGAGGACTACCGTTGGTACATCGAACTGCGGCAGTTCGGGTCCGTTCCCCATTCAGGTTTCGGACTCGGGCTGGAGCGAATGGTGCAGTTCGTCACCGGGCTCGGAAACATCCGCGAGGTGATTCCCTTTCCCCGGGCCCCTGGCCAGGCGGAATTTTGATGCAGACGTTGTGATCTCTCTAAAGCACAAGCAGAGTTGATCGCCTGCCGCGAATGGGAGACCATGGGGCTTCCTGAACTCGAGGTACGCTGCTGGACTTGCTGGGGTAACGGGGTCATCCCCGTGGAAGACCACGGACAAATGATGGAGTGTCCTGAATGCCAGGGAATAGGCTGGATTCCCACCGAAGACGGAAAACGTCTTCTCGACTTCATCCAGAGGCATTTGGGCATTGAAACCCAGGAGGAAGAGGAGTGAGGGCCGCCCTGCATCGAGCATTTTGCCACGCTTTTTCACAAAGAGAGGAAACCATGAATCAACCGTCACGCATGAAAGGAATTGCCTTTTTCGTTGTTCTGACTGCATTGGGGCTTTTGACCGTGTCTGTGGGGGTTGGCTTTGGCCTCCAGAATGAACCGGAAGACATCAGGGGAATGAAGTGGGGAACGAACGTGGGCGAATTGAAGGGGATGGTTTTTCTTGCCGAGGATGGCGACCTCAAGTTCTATGAGAAGGAAAACGACACCATGGTCGTGGCGGATGTCCCCGTGGACCGGATCGTCTATGGATTCCACAAGCAGCGCTTTTTCAATGTACTCGCTTATTACAGCACCCTCGCCAATTTTCTCAACCTCAAGGATTCCCTGAGCAGGAAACATGGGGAACCGTTCAGACCGGCCGGAATCCCAAATCGCTATTTCTGGTCAGGCGACAAAGTCGAAATACTTCTCATCTACGACGAGAACACCATGTCCGGACGGCTGTCCTATTTCTACAAGCCCATTCAGACTGAAGCGGAAGGGAAGAACTAAAGGGGAATCACCGATGGTTGGAGTGCCCTGCCGAGGCTGCCCGTCTTAACTGGCTGATGTTGATCCGATTGCCATGCAATATATCGTAATGCCGACAAAAGCGGGCATTCTGAGCACGCGACTGGACCTCGGCTCACGCCGGGACGACGACGAACTCGGGACTCTCCACCGTGTTGGTTTGAACGCAGTTCAGGAGTGGAGGATCGCTCCTTGTGAACCGTCTACTCGTGTTCGGCCAGGGATGCCATTTCCCTGAGAAGTCTCAGTGATTCCTGTGCCTCTTGAGGGTCCACCTTGTGGAGAGCGAATCCCGCGTGAATGATGAGGTAGTCGCCTAGTCGAGCCGGTTCGGGCAATAGCATGAGTGAAGCCTTCCTCAGTGCGTCTCCAATGCGCACGGTCGCCATTTCATCTTCAATTTGGACCACTTCCGCCGGTATGGCCAAACACATGACCAGGATCCTCTGCTTTCGTCAACTCAATCCTGTGGGTTCAGTCCTGCGTGAGTACGACCCCCCCGCCTTTTCCACCTCATTCAGAACCCAGGCGCACATCTCGGGGACACAACCCTGAATCACTTCGGTCAATTCGGTTCCCCATGGCGAAATGTCGTCCGGTTCCACTCCAATGATGACGGCACTGCTCGGCGATTTCCCCAGGATTTCCGCCAAAGCCAGCGTCTCCACCAGGTTCAGCTGGTGAAGGGAGTTCTTGAACGCGACGCGCTTGGCAA
>CAZURN010000453.1:0-2440 GCA_964623165.1 uncultured Syntrophobacteraceae bacterium | reverse complement strand
TCCGCATGCCATTGTGCTCCACTGTCTGCCCGCACACCGGGGAGAGGAGATCACGGATGAGGTGATGGAGGGTCCTCAGTCCGTCGTCTTCGATCAGGCCGAAAATCGCCTTCATCTTCAGATGGCCTTGTTGGAGTGGCTTATCGCGGGCAAGGATTGAGACCTCCTCGCCACGCGGACCTATCTTGACCGTCGCCCCGTCGCATATGGACGCGGCGGATTGCGTCTCACCCGCAATCGCTTCTTCGAGAGGATCTATGAACGTCAAAAAAGTCGTGCTCGCTTATTCCGGTGGACTGGACACCTCCATTATCCTCAGGTGGCTCATTGAGACCTATGATTGCGAAGTTGTGGCGTTCGCTGCGGACCTTGGGCAGGCCGAAGAGTTGACCGGCCTAGAGGAAAAGGCTCTCGCGACGGGCGCGGTCAAAGCCCGCATCGAAGATCTTCGCGAGGAATTCGTCAGGGACTTCGTCTTCCCCGCTTTCCGTGCCAATGCCATTTACGAAGGGCAGTACCTGCTGGGCACATCCATTGCCCGCCCGCTCATCGCCAAGCATCAGGTCCGAATTGCCGAGGAGGAAGGGGCCGATGCGGTGAGCCATGGGGCCACGGGCAAGGGAAATGACCAGGTCCGCTTTGAGCTGACGTACACGGCCCTCAATCCGAGGCTCAGGATCATCGCACCTTGGCGGGAGTGGAATCTGAGGTCCCGCACGGCCTTGGTGGAATTTGCCGAAAAGCGGGGAATCCCCGTTCCGGTCACTCAGGAGAAGCCCTACAGCTCCGATCGTAACCTTCTCCATATCAGTTATGAAGGGGGGATCCTGGAAGACCCATGGCTGGAACCCGATCCGTCCATGTTCACACTGAGTGTGAACCCTGAGTCGGCCCCGGACACCCCGGAAATCGTGGAAATCGAGTTTGAGAGGGGAAACCCGGTAGCGGTCAATGGGGAGCGTTTGAGCCCCGCAAACCTGCTGGGCCATCTGAACATCCTTGGAGGCAAACATGGTGTCGGACGCCTTGATCTAGTGGAAAACCGCTTTGTGGGGATGAAGTCCCGGGGCGTTTACGAGACTCCCGGTGGAACGATCCTTCGGGAAGCACACAAAGCGGTGGAGTCCATCACCATGGACCGGGAAGTGATGCATATCCGCGATTCTCTCGTTCCTCAGTACTCCAGACTGATCTACAATGGTTTCTGGTATTCACCCGAGATGCGCGTACTGCAGGGGCTCGTTGACATGACCCAGGAGAGCGTGTCCGGCACAGCCCGTTTGAAGCTCTACAAGGGAAACTGTCTCACCATCGGGCGAAAGTCTGATTACTCGCTTTACCAGCCGAGCTTTGCGACCTTTGAAGAAGATGAGGTTTACGAACAGAACGATGCCACGGGTTTCATCCGCCTGCAGGGCTTGCGGCTGCGCATCGAAACCCTTGTGCGGAAACGGATGGGGATGTAGAGGAGAGTCTGCCCGCACCTGAGAAACCTGAAACCAAGTCCTCTCTTGAGGGTAAAAAAAGATCGCCCATTGAGAATATCCCCCGGATGATGGCTCGCTTCGGCATGACGAATATTGATGCTGATTCCTACCATCATCCCGCTGCAGGGTGGAATCCAGGATCTATGCGGTTCGTTGCCTCCGCTCGTTGAGTCGGTGGCGATTCCAGTGGCTCGTGCAGGAGCCACTCGAGAAAAGAGGCTTTTTTGAATGAGTGACAAGCTTTGGCAGGGCCGGTTCGACCAACCCATGAACAAGCTCGTGGAGGACTACACTGCTTCCATCCATTTCGACAGCCGCCTCTACCGGTATGACATCGAGGGGAGTGTCGCCCACTGTCGCATGCTCGCAGAATGCGGAATCATCAGCCATGATGAGGCCTCTATGATCGTGGAAGGGCTCGGGGAGATTCTACGGGAGATCGAACGGGGAGAATTCGACCTGACGGCTTCCAACGAAGACATTCACATGGCCATCGAACAGAGGCTGATCAAGAAGTTGGGAGAACTAGGCGGCAAACTGCATACGGCAAGGAGCAGGAATGACCAGGTTTGCCTCGATATGCGTCTCTATCTCAGGGATATCATCACCCAGTGCCGCGCTCTTCTCCTGGATGTGAGGATGGCCCTGCTGGAGTCCGCCGAGCGCAACATGGACGTCATCATGCCCGGCTACACGCATATGCAGCACGCACAGCCCATCTTGCTCTCGCATCACCTGATGGCCTACCAGGAGATGTTTCGCCGTGATGGCGAGCGCCTCGAAGGGTGTTTCGGGCGGACGGACGTGCTCCCCTTGGGGAGTGCGGCCCTGGCGGGCACCACATTTCCCATCGATATGGAGTGGACCGCCAGACAGCTCCGCTTTTCCAGGGTCACAGCCAACAGCATCGATGCGGTCAGCGACAGGGATTACCTCATCGAGTTCAACGCGGC
>CAZURN010000452.1:0-2443 GCA_964623165.1 uncultured Syntrophobacteraceae bacterium | reverse complement strand
ACAAAGAATCGCCCGGCATTTCCCGTGGGGTTCCCTGCCGTCGCGCCGGCGGCCGACATGAACCTGTCCACTGCGGGGTCCTGCCGAATGACATCGGCAACCGCCTTCTGATGTTCCACCATGGCCTCGAAGGAGATCCCCTCGGCAGCCTGGGTGAAGCCCGAGAGCTGCCCCGTATCCTGGCTCGGGATGAAGTCCTTGGGAACGATGACGAACAGATAGGCGGTCACGAAGACGAGCAGGACGGATACAAGCAGCATGAGGGACTGGTGTTTCAGCACCCACAAGAGACTCCTGTCATAGACCCGGAGCATTCCGTTGAAAGCCGCCTCGGAGGCGTGGTAGAACCGCCCTTTCCTCACTTCCTCGGGTCTCGAAAGAATTCGGCTGCAGAGCATGGGCGAAAGGCTCAGGGAGACGAACCCGGACACGAGAATCGCTACGGTGATGACCACGGCGAATTCATGGAACAGCCTTCCGAGGATGCCTCCCATGAAAAGAAGAGGAATGAAAACCGCCGCCAGGGAGAGGGTCATGGACACGATGGTGAATCCGATCTCCCGGGACCCGTCGAAGGCAGCCTGCAGCTTCCCCTTCCCCATCTCGAGGTGCCTGATGATGTTTTCCAGCATGACGATGGCATCGTCCACCACAAACCCGACACACAGGGTCAGGGCCATGAGGGAGAGGTTGTCCAGGCTGTAGCCCATGAGGTGCATCACGGCGAAGGTGCCGATGACCGACAGGGGCACTGCCAGACTGGGAATAATGGTCGCCCGAAGGTTCCGCAGGAAGAGAAATATGACCAGCACCACCAGCGCAATACTCAGATAGAGTGTGAACTTGACCTCGTCGATGGAGTGCCGGATGGAATCGGAGCGGTCGTAGAGCAGATTCAGGTCGATGGAAGCGGGCAACTGTGCCCGGAAGTTGGGCAGGAGCGCTTTGATGGCGTCGGCAACCTCAACCGTGTTCGTTCCCGGCTGCCGCTGGATGGCGAGGGTGATGGCCCGCACCCCTTCAGTGGCCGTGTTGTACCAAGCAGCCACCTTGTCGTTTTCGACACTGTCGGTCACCTTGCCCAGATCCTGCAGTCGCACGGGTGAGCCGTTCCGATAGGCCACGATGAGAGGGCGGTAATCCGCGGCCTTGATGAGCTGCCCCGTCGTCTCCACGGTGAAGGCCTGGTGCCTTCCGTAGAGCGTTCCCGTGGGGAGATTCACGTTGGCCCTGGCGATGGCCTTTTCCACCTCGTCGATACCGATTCCCGTCGAGCTCAGGGCATTGGGGTTCAATTGAACCCGCACCGCATACTTCTGGGCCCCAAAAATGTTCACCTGTGCCACACCGCTGATCATGGAAATGCGCTGGGCCATGAGGGTGTCGGCGTATTCGTTGACCGTGGAGAGGGGAAGGATGGGGGAACTCAGGGCAAGGTAAAGAATGGGCTGATCGGCCGGGTTCACCTTGCGGTAGGACGGAGGGGTCGGCATGTCCGCGGGCAGCAGGCGCTGAGCCTTGGAGATGGCCGTTTGGACGTCCAGTGCAGCCCCGTCCAGGCTTCGATCCAGCGAAAACTGGAGAGTGATCCGGGTATTCCCCAGCCCACTGACGGAGGTCATGGAATCCAGGCCGGCAATGGTTGAGAACTCGCGCTCCAGGGGCGTGGCCACCGACGAGGCCATGGTCTCGGGGCTGGAACCCGGGAGATTGGCAGACACCTCGATGGTCGGAAAATCCACGTTGGGCAATTCACTCACGGGCAGAAGCCGATACCCCATGATTCCGAAGATGACGAGGGCCATCATGACGAGGGTCGTCGTGACAGGCCTTCGGATGAAAAGCTCGGGGATGCTCATTGTTGCCTGCTCCCACCGTCCTGGGTGTTATTCAGGACCTTGATCTGCGATCCCTGAGCGAGACGGAGCTGACCGTCAGTGACCACCTTTTCGCCAACGGCGAGTCCCTTGTCGATGACCACTTCCTGATCGAGGGTCCTCCCCACCACCACCGGACGGTATTCCACAGTTGAATCCGGCTTGACGACAAAGACGTACTGTCCTTGCTGACCCGTCTGAACTGCCTGGGAAGGGACAACCACTGCTCCGGCCTGTGTGGTGAGTGTCAGCACCACATTGGCAAACTGGCCGGGCCAAAGTGTCCTGGCTTCATTGGCGAATGTCGCCTTGAGCTGAATGGTACCCGTATCCGTATTCACTGTATTGTCCACGAAACTCAAGTAACCGGACACCGGGTTCTTTTCGTCACCCTGCACTCTGGCGAGCACTTCCAGCTTCCCCGTTGCCAGGTAACGGTTGATTTCCGGAAGGTACTGCTCAGGGACGGCGAACGAGACATATATGGGAGTCACCTGGTTGACTGTGACCATGGGACGATCATTGTCATTTTCCTTCACGATATTCCCCTGGTGCACCTTGACTTC
>CAZURN010000451.1:0-2449 GCA_964623165.1 uncultured Syntrophobacteraceae bacterium | reverse complement strand
GGACGGAAATCGATCTCTTTGAACCGCCTCCTGTAAAAGGACACGTTTCGGTAAATCCGATTGAGGGTCGCCTGAAGCCGCTCAAGTTGAAGCTGTTCGAGTTCGTCCCGGGACATGGTCTCACATTCCGGCTCCCAGATGGCCATGTGGACTTCCTTTCATTCCAGGCGGTTTCCGGATCGTCCATTCAATCTCGATCTCATCCGATGGTGTGGCACGTCAAGCGTCCCATATCTGCTTGGCCCCCTTCCCCAGATAAGCTCGCTGGACTTCACGGTGCTCGAGGAGCATGGCCCCTTGTCCCTGGAGAACGAGCTTTCCTGTTTCGAGCACGTAGCCGCGGTCGGCAATCTGGAGGGCGGCCCTGGCATTCTGTTCGATGAGGAGGACAGTCCTGCCCTCCCGCCTGAGTTCCTGGACGATTTGAAAGATCTCTTTGACCACCAAGGGGGCGAGGCCCATGGATGGCTCATCGAGTACGATGAGCCTAGGGCGCGACATGAGGGCGCGGCTGATGGCCAGCATCTGCTGCTCGCCTCCGCTCAGGGTTCCCGCCAGTTGGGCCTTCCGCTCCCTGAGGATGGGAAACCGGTCATACATTCGCTCCATGTCTTCCCGTACCTGGCGGCCGTTGCGGCGGTGAATGAAAGCTCCCATTTCCAGGTTGGCTTCCACGGTAAGGGTCGCGAAAACTTGGCGTCCCTCGGGCACCAACGCGATGCCCTTGCGCACGATGTCCTCGGGAGCCAGGCCGTCGATAGCTTCATCCTCGAATTCGATCTTGCCCTTACGTGCCCTGAGCAAGCCGCAGATGGTGTTGACGAGCGTGCTCTTTCCCGCCCCGTTGGCCCCGATGAGAGCCACCATTTCTCCGGCTCGCACGTGGAGAGACACTCCCTTGAGGGCGTGAATGCTTCCATAGTAGGTGTGGACGCTCTTGACCGTCAGCATCGGTTACTCTTCATAGCCCTTCGTGCTTTCTTGTGTGCTTTGCGGGTCATCGCACGAGATGACAATGCATGTCCAGGGGGGCCCTACCCTTCGCCCAGGTATGCCTCGATGACCGCAGGGTGATCCTTGATCTCGTCGGGAGTGCCCGCCGCAAGCCGCTCTCCGTAATGGATGACCAGGACATGGTGGGAGATCTCCATGACGAGGTTCATGTCGTGCTCCACCAACAGGACCGTGACACCATTCGCAGCAATGCGCTGGATGAGTTCCCCGAGTTCTTCGGTTTCCCTCATGTTCAAGCCGCCGGCAGGTTCATCGAGAAGGATCAGGCGGGGCTCTGTAGACAGCGCCCTGGCAATTTCAAGGATCTTCTGTCTCCCCAGGGGGAGGGATCCTGCAGGACGCTCCGCTTGGTCGCCCAGCCCGACGAAATCCAGGTAAGTGCGTGCTTCCTCTTTGATGCGTCGCTCTTCCCGGCGCATGCTGGGAAGCCTCAGTCCAGTGGCCCAGAAGCCGCTGCGGGTCCTCGGGTGTCGCCCAAGCATGACATTCTCGAAAACCGTCATGGACTTGAAGAGGGCCACGTGCTGGAAGGTTCTTGAGATACCGAGTTCTGCGATCCGGTGAGGGGGGAGGCCTCCTATGGGCGCTTCCCGAAAGAGGATCTGTCCCGATGTGGGGTTGAGCATGCCGCTGATGCAGTGGAATAAGGTCGTCTTGCCGGCCCCGTTGGGTCCGATCACCGCCTGAATGATCCGGGGCTGGATGATGGCGCTGATGCCTTTGAGGGCAGTCACACCCCCAAACCGCATCTGAATGTCGCGCAGCTCCAGTATGGGGTGGGCAGGGTTCTCAACAGGGTTGTCCATGAGTCGGTCCGTCAGCACTCCACAAAATTATTCGTCGACAAGGCCACACGGAGTGACTGCAGGGCAATCAAGCTGTGAAAACCTTGACGGGTCATGCTCCACTGGCGAATTTCATTCACTCTGCGGGCCGGGCTTGCGGGAAGCGAGTGAAACAAGCCCCTTTGGCAGAAAAAGGGCCACCACGAGGAGGATACCACCATAGAGGAGGATTTCAAACTCGGCGAACACATGGAGCCACTCATTTCCCACGAACGTCATGAGGATTGTCCCCAGCACCGCCCCCCAAAGACTCTGCATCCCTCCCACCATAACCATGAGGACGAAGCGGATGGACCACATGAGGTTGAAGGAACTCGGATTGAGGCATGTGACGTAATGGGTGTAGAAACTTCCAGCAAGAGCGGCCAGCACTGCGGCGAACACGAAAACCTGCACCTTGTACCTCGCCGTGGGGACCCCCATGACCTCTGCCGCAGTCTCCTCCTCATGGATGGCCCTGAGAGCGCGGCCCACTCGCGAGTGAAGGATATGAAAGCAGAAGAGGAGCACCACGAAGACCGAAGTCCAGACAAGGTAGTACCATGCCAGTTCACTCTTGAGCTTCCAACCCAGGATCTGAAGGCCCGGGA
>CAZURN010000450.1:0-2455 GCA_964623165.1 uncultured Syntrophobacteraceae bacterium | reverse complement strand
CCTTCGTGAAGGACCGCCCCGGTCACGACAGGCGCTACGCCATGGATTCAACGAAAATCGAACAGGAACTCGGCTGGCGTCCCCATGAAACATTTGAAACAGGACTCAAGAAGACCATCCTGTGGTATTTGGAGAACACTTCCTGGCTGGAATCCGTCAGAACAGGGGCCTATCGTGATTGGATCGAGAGCAATTACGGCATGAGGTAGCGACTCATGCTCGTCACGTTCTTGGATCGCCTCCTGAAGATGACGGCCTTCAAGGATACCCGGCAAGGACGCTGCCATGGTAGTCATCCCTGGGCCCTTGGGGGGGCACAACTTGAAGCATGGGAAATGCAGGAGCATGACATGACAAAGACCCACGGTTCGGGAATCTCTCCGTCGCAGAGTCCCCCAGCGGCCGTCAGAGCCTCCGAGGCTGCCGGCTGGAAAGGGATCATTTTGGCGGGAGGTGCCGGAACAAGACTGTATCCCATCACACTGGCGGTCAGCAAACAACTGCTTCCGGTTTATGACAAGCCCATGATCTACTACCCCCTCTCCATCCTTATGCTGACTGGGATTCGACAGATCCTGGTCATCTCGACCCCGGAGGACCTGCCCCGCTTCCAGTCTTTGCTTGGGGACGGCAGCCAGTGGGGGATCTATTTCTCCTACGCGGAGCAACCCAGACCGGAAGGCTTGGCCCAAGCCTTCCTCATCGGGAGGGAGTTTATTGGCGAGGATCGGGTCTGCCTCATTCTCGGCGACAACATCTTCTATGGGCATGGTTTGCAGAAGTTGCTCCAGAGTGCACTCCAGATCGACCGGGGAGGACTCATATTCGGCTATTGGGTCAAGGATCCGGAACGCTACGGGATTGTGGACTTCGACGAATCCGGCAGGGTCTTGGGTATCGAGGAGAAACCCAAATCCCCCAAGTCCAACTACGCAGTTCCAGGGCTGTATTTTTACGACAACGACGTGATTGAAATCGCTTCGGGTCTGAGACCTTCAGCCCGGGGAGAACTCGAGATCACGGATGTGAATAGGGTCTACCTGGAGCGGGGAGACCTCCAGCTGAAGGTGCTCGGCAGAGGCTATGCGTGGCTGGACACAGGCACCCACGATGCCCTCATCGAAGCCAGCGGATTCATTGAAACCATCGAAAAGCGTCAGGGGCTCAAAATCTCTTGCGTGGAGGAGGTGGCCTACAGGATGGGATACATTGACGCCAAGCAGTTGAAGAAGCTGGCCGAACCTTTCAAGAACAACGGATATGGTCAATACCTGCGTCAGATTTTACGCGAGCAAGTGAGACAATGAAAATCACCGAAGCGAGTCTGCCCGGAGTGTTCCTCATAGCCCCCCCCCTATTCAAAGATGATCGGGGCCTCTTTCTTGAAACCTACCATGCTGAGAGGTACCTAGCCCAGCGGATCGGGTCCCGCTTTGTTCAGGACAACCTTTCCTTCTCAAGGAAGGGAGTCCTGAGAGGTCTCCACTATCAGTTGGGTAAGCCTCAAGGAAAGCTGGTCATGGCGGTTCAAGGTGAAATCTTCGACGTGGCTGTCGATATTCGAAGGGGTTCGCCCACTTTCGGTCGCTGGGTTGGCGTGGTTCTCTCCTCAAGGAATTATGGCCAGATTTACATCCCCGAAGGCTTCGCCCATGGGTTCTGTGTCCTGAGTGAGACGGCGTCGGTCCTTTACAAATGCACCGATTTCTATGCACCGGCAGAAGAACGCGGACTCAGATGGAACGACCCCTGCCTGGCCATCGACTGGCCGGTTCTCGATCCCGTGCTTTCAGAGAAGGATGCCGTTTATCCCACTCTGGACAACATTGCGTCCTCTGACCTTCCCATTTACCAGGATCAAGAATGAACCAAACGGTTTCTTCGGACTCACCCAATGTTACACTTGGCCAAGGATCCGGTGGTGCTTTGAAAGTCCTCATTGTTGGACATCGGGGAATGCTCGGCAGTGCCCTTTTGCGGCGTTTCATGGCTGAACGGGTCAAGGCCTTGGGCCTGGACCTTCCTCAGGTGGACATCACACGGGTCGAATCGGCCACGGAATGCCTGAAAACCCACCAACCCCGGTTGCTCATCAACTGCGCTGGCTACACAGCCGTGGACAAGGCTGAATCGGAACCGGAATTGGCTTTTGCAGTCAATCGGGACGGCCCCGCAAACCTGGCTGCAGCCTGCAGGGATTTCGGCATACCCATGATCCACATCTCTACCGATTACATCTTCGACGGCAGGTTATCAAGGCCATACCGCGAAGATGATCCCCCGGGTCCCCTCGGGGCTTACGCACGCAGCAAGTGGGAGGGGGAGGAAGCAGTGAGGGAGACCCTGGCGGAACATTTCATCCTCAGGTCATCCTGGATGTTTGCGGTCGAAGGCCACAATTTTGTGAAGACTATTTTGAACCTCGCCAGGGAGAGGGATGAACTGAGGGTGGTTG
>CAZURN010000449.1:0-2479 GCA_964623165.1 uncultured Syntrophobacteraceae bacterium | reverse complement strand
CGATGAGATCGTAAAGGCGCCGCATGGGCAAAGAGGAACCCAGGATGCCAAAGAAGCCTCCTTCTCTCTGAGCACTCATGCGAAGGGATTGGATTTCTTCATCGAGCTTGACGAGGTCGGAGACGTCCTTCATGGTTTCCACGGCAGAAGTGACGCTGCCATTCTCGTCCTGGAGGACGCTGGCCACTTTGACCACGTGGATGATGCGGCCGTCCTTGGTCATGATCTGACACTTGCGGCCGGATGTGCCGCCCCTCTCGAACATCCTGCACCAGTAACCGCTTTCCGATTCTTCCCCGAGGATTTTGCACCCAGTGCAATTGAGCACGGTGCAGCGCTTCCCCACCAGTTCGGCGCTTGTGTATCCCGTCATGTTCAGGAACGCGGGATTCGCCGAAAGGATGAATCCTTTGGTGTCCACGACCAGGAGCCCCTCCTGCATGGTTTCCACCGCTGTCTTGTAAACCGT
Source organism: uncultured Syntrophobacteraceae bacterium (assembly GCA_964623165.1). Taxonomy (GTDB): domain Bacteria; phylum Desulfobacterota; class Syntrophobacteria; order Syntrophobacterales; family Syntrophobacteraceae; genus JAAYUJ01. The sequence goes on along the minus strand of CAZURN010000449.1, from coordinate 2,010 downwards.
TGCGTCCATGGCGTTAACCTCTGTTCCGCAAGCGTTAAGGGCGATTAACGAAACGTTAACACCTGGGGGGTGCTTTTTAAAGGCCTCCTCTCATAAATCCCACAATTTTAGAAGGAATACGCTCGACTGTCTCTGCACCACGTTAAACTGGCATGAACTTCGCTTGCTCGGAGGCGAACTGATTAAGATGCGGGGAGGACCGGGAAATCGGAAATCGAGATCGGGCCCCAACCCTGGACATGACAGTGATCTCAACATGGAGTGAGCATGGACGGAAAGAGGACCAACTTTCTTGACAGACTCATGGTATGGGTGTTCGTCATCGGCTTTTGCCTTTTTTGGAGTATTTCCGTGACGGGTTCTGCCCTGGGAGCGTCGTTGGCTGCAACGAGCGCGAAACTGGAAAAGCTGACGATCACCGGCCCTGGTAGAGTCAATGAAAACAGCACGGCGAGCTATGCGGCAACGGCATTGTTCAAGGATGGCACTAGTGTGGACGTGACGGCGGATGTGATATGGGTCGCCAAATCAACCGTTGCGACCATCAGCGGCGGGACCCTGAGCACTCATGAGGTCACCGGGGACCAGACCATTGCCATCGGTGCCAAACTCCGTTCGGGCCGAACAAGGGTGTCCGCTTCGGCCCAGGTGACCATTGTGGATGTCAATGCGGCATCCATCCCGGCTCCCCCCAGTGGCGGTGGATCCCACTCGGGGAGGTTCTCCCAATTCGAGGGCACGAAAACCTGCCTCCAGTGCCATTCAGCACAGGGCGACGAGATGTTTCAGTCTGTACACTACCAATGGAAGGGAGCCACCACGGACTTGGTCGATCCTGCGGCGGCCATGGAAGGAAAGTTGGGGGGAATCAACGACTTTTGTATTTTTCCAGACATCAACTGGATCGGCAAACTGACCGCGGTTGACGGCACGAAGGTGGACGGCGGGTGCGCCAGGTGTCACGCAGGTCTCGGTGAGAAACCCTCCCCCACGGTCTCCCAGGCGCAGCTTCAAAACATCGACTGTCTCATTTGCCATTCTCCCTCTTACAAGCGGAAGGTAGACCTTGTGGGGGGGGTGTACCGTTTTGTCCCCGATGAGACAGCCATGGGAACCACGGTCCTTGCGGCGGCCACGGACATCAAACTTCCGACCAAGGACCAATGCCTCAATTGCCACACCAAGTCGGGAGGTGGCAACAACTTTAAGCGGGGTGACATCGAAGAGTTCCACCGCAATCCCACCAAGGACTTCGATGTTCACATGGCTTCGAAGGCTGCGGGTGGCAAAGGTCTCGACTGCCTGAGCTGCCACAAATCCACGGTGGGCCATCGAGTGGCGGGCCGTGGGTCCGACCTGAAAGGCAGGGACGCCATGGACGAGCTCAGTTGCAACAGCTGCCACAGCGCCACCCCCCATTCCAGCGGAAACATCAACAAGCACACCGCCCGGGTGAACTGCACCGTCTGCCACATTCCAACGTTTGCCAAAGTGGCACCCACCGACATGGAGCGGGACTGGAGCCTGACACCGGAGGTGGACCCGGCCAAGAAACTCTACGACCCACACATGGTGAAACAGACCAACGTGGTCCCGGAATACAAATTCTGGGATGGGACGTCCAAGTTCTACAACTTTGGTACTCAAGCCGTCCCGGGGGTGAGCGGTCGTTTCATGATGTCCAGCCCCGTGGGAGACATCAGCACTCCGGGAGCCAAAATCCATGCGTTCAAACATCACCTTGGCACTCAGCCCATGGATCCCGCAACCGACAGGCTACTGCCTCTCAAGATCGGCCTCTTCTTCGAAACGGGGCAGCTCGATGCGGCTGTAAGCCAGGGAGTCGCAGCCGTGGGTTGGTCACTTCCCCAGGGTTACACTTTCGCGGACACCGAGAGGTACATGGGCATCTTCCACGAGGTGGCCCCCAAGGACAAAGCTTTGCAATGTGCCAGCTGCCACACGACGACAAACCCCAGGCTCAATTTCAAGGAGCTCGGATACGTGGCC
>CAZURN010000448.1:0-2485 GCA_964623165.1 uncultured Syntrophobacteraceae bacterium | reverse complement strand
CAAGCCTGCTGTCAGCACCATTTCCGGTGAAGATGGAAAGCAGACTGTTCCCTGGCGTTTTGCCGGTCTGTTCGACAGGCGTGGCAAGGGAGGGGAACCAAACGGAAGGAATACCTTACGATTCCCCAGGCATGTAATGAGCGCAGTCTCGCTGATTGCGCGGGACACATCATTCCAGCATGGAATCCCCCGTTGAATTCAAGGGAAAACACTCTTTGGCGATAGAGAGGTGCCCGGTCTCATGGCTGTTCTTGGAAAAACCCCACGGCGACTTGCAGGTGTCCCACATGCGGGCAAGGGACTGAACGCACGTTTCCTGGTTCTCCTTGTGGCTGTGGCCACTCTGGTTCCGATCCTGGGGAGCCATCCGGCCGCAGAAGAGGACAACCGAAGCCTTGGAAAGGCAGTGGCTCCGGAGCAGCAGGCGCAACGGCCGACTCTTGTCCAGGCTGCCATTTGTGAAAAGGTTGAGAACTTGAACCCGGTGGTTCAAAGCGTGGCATTCCCCGTCTCTGCGGGTCAGGTCTGCTGCTTCACCTCTTTCGATCCTGTTCCCCAAGGCACTGTGATTTATCACCGATGGTTTCATCGGGATGAGTTGAGCACGCAGATCAGATTGCGGATTTATCCTCCCAAGTGGTCCACATACAGTGTCATACAGCTCCGGGAAACGGACAAGGGGCCTTGGCGCGTTGAAATAGCGGATCAGAACGGCGCAATCCTCGAAGTCCTGCGATTCAGCATCACCGATTGATCTGACCCCACACTCCAGAGAACATCCGAGCGCGACCATGCGTTTCCTCAATTTCCTATCCACAATCCGCTGGCAAGACTTGGTGGACATATTGATCAACAGCTACATTCTGTTCCGGGTCTATGTCCTCTTCCAGGGAACCAACGCCTTTCGGGTGCTTGCGGGGGTCACCTCTCTGTGGATTCTGCAGGAAGTGGCGGCTTCAATTGGCCTCATCCTCACCAGTTGGGCTGTGCGAGGCATCACTGCAGCTGCGGCCATCATCATCATCGTGGTGTTTCGCAATGAAATCCGGGCCGCCCTGCAGTTGGGAAACCTCAAGACCTTCCTGTGGGGCTTTCCACATCGAGAGCAGGCTGCGCCCATTGAGGTCATTGCGGAGGCGGCCTTCAAGATGGGAAAGAAGCGCATTGGGGCCCTCATCGTCATCCCAGGAAAGGAAGACCTGACCGAGTTCATCCACGGGGGCATTCCCTGGAACGGAACGGTCTCAGAGGAGATGCTCCTCAGCATCTTCTGGCCCAAGAACCCGGTGCACGATGGGGCGGTCATCGTTCGGGGACACAACGTTGTCGAGGTCGGCGTCTTGCTGCCTCTCTCCCAGCGCCGCGATCTGCCGAGCTTTTACGGTACGCGCCACAGAGCTGCTGCTGGTCTTGCAGAGCGCACCGACGCCATGGTGATTACTGTCTCCGAGGAACGGGGGCGCGTGACCGTTGCCAAGAATGACTGGATCAAGCCTGTTGCCCAGCCTGAAGACCTGGCGGGAATCCTGCGGAGACACCTCAACCTCCACGATGGACGTACCGCTCAGCAGGCGAAGAAGGAGCGCCTCAAGCTGACTCTGGCCGCGACCCTCTCACTCCTCGTCATGACCGGCATCTGGTTTGGATTCACTCGAAGTCACGACACCATCGTGGCACTGAATGTGCCCATCGAGTACGTGAACCGACCGACGAACTTCGAGATTCTCGAGACTTCGGTGGACGAAGCCAGACTCCAGCTTTACGGCTCGAGTGCACTCATCAAATCTCTGCTGCCAGGGCAGGTCCAGGTCAAGATGGACCTCGGAAAGGCCACCGAGGGCCGAAACGTTCTCACAATCAGCCAAGACAATATCTTTCTGCCCCCGGGAATTTTCCTCAACAAGGTGCAGCCCACCAACATCGAAGTGACTCTCGATGTGCCGGTAACGGCCGAGCTGCCCGTTCAGGTGGACTGGGTGGGCCGGCTTCCGGAGAATCTCAACCTGGTCAAGGTGAGCATTTCTCCCGAGACGGTGAAGGTCACCGGGGGAAGCAAGATCATCGAAAAGGTGAAAACCATATATACAACTCCCGTGCGTCTGGACAACCTGCCGAGGTCGGGCGTCATCAGCGCGTCTCTCGCGCTGGTCCCGCCATCCCTCAAACTCCTTCCCGGGTCCCCAGACAAGGTCAGCGTCAGTTTCACCATTCGAGAACGCCCACCGAATGGAAGAAAATAAGTGAAGCCCATGCAGGGGATGCCAATATGGAGAGCGTCAGGCCTATGGCTCTGTAGAGCATGTCCTTCAAGAACGGGATGTTGTATGGGGCATCGCGAGGACAGTCGCGCGTGGGTGTTAATCAGCCGGGTAATAACTTCCGTTCTTAAGTGAGCAAATGATTCGGTTGGCCCGTTCTTCCACTTCAGGGATCATCTCGATGAGAGCCTTGAGCGAGGTGAGAATCTTCCTGGATTGAACTTTGT
>CAZURN010000447.1:0-2489 GCA_964623165.1 uncultured Syntrophobacteraceae bacterium | reverse complement strand
CTGTAGCCGAAAAGCACCCACTGGACCGTAATGATGGCGAGTGCCACGAAACTGTGCATGAGAGTCCCAAGAACGTTCTTTCTACGGACCATGCCTCCATAGAAAAGAGCAAGACCAGGCGTCATGAACATGACAAGGGCCGTGGAGATGAGCAGCCAGGCAGTGTCGCCCAAGTCGCTCTTGAGAGGTGCGGGCGTTGCCGGCGCTGCCGATTCCCCTGCAGCCGCCTGTGCCAATTGCATGGGTGCGTCGGTTGCTCCCGAAAACGCGGGTGTCGCCAGGAAGGCGACGGAGAGAAGAAGGATAAGAATTGCGAGCCTTTTCATGACGTGTCCTCCGAGCATATGATGATCTGCGTAAGAGTGCTTGATGTGAATTTCTGGTTCCGCGAGCCGTTTCATACTGCGTCCGCTCCCGTCTCCTTGGTGCGTATGCGCATCACGTCGGTGATGGGGGACACAAAGATCTTCCCGTCCCCAATCTTTCCCGTGACGGCCGCTTTCTGGATGGCGTCGATGACTTGATCCCTTTGGGTCTCGGGAACAACCACGGTCACCAAGAGCTTGGGGACAAAATCCACACGGTATTCGGCACCCCGGTACACTTCGACGTGGCCCTTCTGGCGGCCAAACCCCTTTACTTCGGTTACCGTCATGCCCTGAATCCCGATGCCCACCAGTGCCTCTTGAACGGCGGTGAGCCGAAATGGCTTGATGATTGCCTCGACCTTGACCATTTGAGTCCTCCTGTGTTTTTCGTGACGATCCTGTGTGTTGGAAGGTCCACGAGGCAAAGAACTTGCCAACACATGAAAAAAACTATAACAGTTTGAAATAACATTATAAAAAATAGAATCAAGCCAATTTAAAGGGAGTGATTTTGTACGATTTTGTGCCAGATTGACGCCTTGCCGGGTATATGCAACATTCTTGTGTTCCAAATGCGGTCAATTGAGCAGAAGACGGTGTGTGTTCCACTGTAATCGGTCGCTTCCTGAGCTCTGCGGAGTCTAGTGACGTCCTCCTGGCGTGTTGATCCTGTAAGGCACACTGAGGTTCAACCAGGGTCTGCCGTTGCCGCGTGGGATTGTCGGAAGGCAGTCCGGCGACTTCTCCCGGCACCTGGTGGACTTTGGTTGCTGCTCGCCCATTTCTTTTGCATTGATACTGTCCGGCTCATGGCTATTTCCGGAGGTTCTCGATTTGCCGCATGAGGCCTTGCTCAAGTGTGACAGGAGCGGAATTGTCTGCAAGGCCAAGCGGACTTGACTTGGTTCGTCAGCCAATTTAAGGTGGCTGTAAGCAGTTGATGGGGAAATCTTTCGAGTTTATCGTTTTTCTCGTTCGCCAGGCCTGACCGACAGTATTTCTGACATGTCTGATGAGGGTTTGCAGGGGGCCGAGAGGTTCAGGACAAGTCGAGTTTCCCGGCGGGGGCACATGCATTCGTTACCTTCGCCCTTGACGTGCCTGAAGCCGCCATGGCTTGGAGTCCAAGGCATGCCGGGAATTTCGCCGCAAGTCCCGTTCATCGGACCATGGCTTTCGAACATTGGAGGAAACATGGGTGAACCTTTTGCAGTGAAGGATTGTGCGCTCATAACGATTGCCACCGGCGAGAGGGCGCAAAATCTGCGGGAATTGAAGGACAGAATCATGACAACCCATCAGGGGTGCATCTATTATCATTTCTGGGGTGGACTGCTCAGGGCAAGCTTCGATGACCCAGAGTATCAAAACGATTTTGCTGCCTGGGCATGGAGGGGCCTCCACGACGCTCATCTCGCAGAAAGGCTCGCCTTGATCGATCCGAGTGAATATCCGGATCTTGAGGATCTCCGCAGAGAACTGATTGATGTCCTTGAAGAGCGGCTGGAGGAGACCGAACACATTCCCTGGGCCAGAAACGACCGTCAATTCTATTTGATGCGCTCTCAGATCATCGTCTTTGACACCAGCATTCGTATCCATAACATCGAAGGTCTGGCTCTGCACATTCCACGCTTTTCGAGGAGCAGCATCTTTTACCATTTCATCGATGCCAGACGCAGGACCGCAAGCAGACGGGACGACTTCAGTGAATGGCTCGGGGGATTCGGGAACGAACATGAAGCCATGGTTCGCCGCCTTGCAGACATCGATCCCTATTTCAGCACATTGACGGAATTGCGTGACGAAATCGCCAGGAGCATGAACGGTTATGTCTACAGGGGAAGGTAAAATGAGGTTGCTCGAGGATTACGGCCGCATTGTCGGCGCGGATGTCATCGACCAGATACGCCAGCTCGCAGGGGTTCTGAAGGGAGCCAAGGTAGTTCATGTGAATTCAACGCGCGAAGGGGGTGGTGTGGCCGAGATCCTTAGCTGGCTGGTTCCCTTGCAGGCCCAATTGGGTCTCGATGTCAGCTGGGAAGTGATCAGGGGGGAACAGGCGTTCTATGAGTGCACCAAGAGTTTTCACAACGCTCTGCAGGGAAGTCGTGTCCCGAT
>CAZURN010000446.1:0-2492 GCA_964623165.1 uncultured Syntrophobacteraceae bacterium | reverse complement strand
TCGGGTCTTCCCGTCATCACCACCGCACAGTGCGGAGCGGCCGAGATCATCACCCATGGAAGAGAGGGCTTCGTCGTGGATTCCCCTTCCAGGGTGGACCAGATTGCTTTGTACTTGGAGTGCTTGCTTGAGCCCCGCTTGCGAGCCACCATGGGAGAAGCAGCCAGGGAACGTGCAACTGATTTCCCCATGGAGCGCACCGTTCAGGAACTTGAGGCGCTCTATCAGAGACTCCTGGGAATCGGTTGAAGGCAGGCGCCGCCAAGTGAGCGGGCATAAGGCACTATGCTGCACCGGTTCGGCTGCAACCTCGACTCAGCTCCGCAGTTCGTCCAGGTCCCTGTAATACTCAAGGGCCTCGGGGTTGGCCAGCGCGTCGCGGTTCTTGACCTCCTCGTTGTGAATGATCTTGCGTACCGCGAGTTCCACCTTCTTGCCGCTGATGGTGTATGGGATGTCCGCCACGGCGAGGATCTTCGCGGGAACGTGCCTGGGCGATGTGTTGGTGCGGATGGTCTCCTTGATCTTTTTCACGAGGTCGTTGTCCAGCTCGATGCCCTCCCTGAGCTTCACGAAAAGGAGCACCCGCACGTCGTTGTCCCAGTCCTGCCCGATGACGAGGCTGTCGAGGATTTCGGGGATGCTCTCCACCTGACGGTAGATTTCCGCCGTCCCGATGCGGACTCCTCCGGGATTCAGGGTGGCGTCCGACCTGCCGTAAATGACCACCCCCCCGTTCTCCGTGATCTCGATGTAATCCCCATGACTCCAAACACCGGGGAATATCTCGAAGTAGGCTCCCCGGTACTTGCTCCCATCCGGATCGTTCCAGAAGTATATGGGCATGGAAGGGGCCGCCGCGGAACAGACCAGTTCTCCCTTCTCCCCAGTGACGGGCTTGCCCTCCTGATTGTAGGCCTCCACCTTCATGCCCAACCCCCTGCACTGGAGTTCGCCGGCATACACCGGGCCCATGGGGTTGCCCAGAGCGAAACAGGAAATGATGTCGGTGCCACCCGAGATGGAAGAGAGGATCAGGTCCTCCTTGATCTCCCGGTACACGTACTCAAAGCTTTCGATGGAAAGGGGGGAACCCGTCGAGAGAATGGCTTTGAGTGCAGAGAGGTCGAAGGACTCCTTCGGCTTCACGTTTGCTTTCTCGACTGCCGCAAGGTACTTGGCGCTGGTGCCGAAAATGGAGATCTTCTCCTCGGAGGCCATCTGCCAGAGAGCTGAGGGTCTTCTGTGAAAGGGTGACCCATCGTAGAGGAACACTCTCGCCCCCAGGGTGAGGGAACTCACCAGCCAGTTCCACATCATCCATCCGCAGGTGGTGAAGTAGAAGACTGTGTCGTCCCTTTTCACATCCGAGTGGAGCTTGAGCTCCTTGATATGCTGAACCAGGGTTCCGGAAACCCCGTGGACGATACATTTGGGGACACCCGTCGTTCCGGAGGAATACATGATATAGAGGGGGTGGTCCGCAGGCACCTGTTCGAAGTCGATGCTGAGTCCTTTCTCCTTGGAAAGGAACTCCTCGAAGAGGACTCCATGCGGAACACGGGTCGGATCCGGGGTTTCCTCGGTGTACGGCACCACGATGACTTTTTCGATGCTGGGTATGGCCTTGACGACCTCGGCAATCTCCTCCAATGAGTCGAATTTCCGGCCTCCGTAGCTGTAGCCGTTGGCTGTCACCAGCACTTTGGGTGTGATCTGGCCGAAGCGGTCCAGGACTCCCTTGATGCCGAAGTCGGGGGAACATGACGACCAGATGGCTCCCAGGCTCGTTGCAGCCAGCATGCTGACGATGGCCTCGATCATGTTGGGCATGAAGCCGGTAACCCGGTCTCCGGCCCTGATGCCCATTTCCCGGAAAGACTCTGCCATTCTGGCCACCAGATCGTACAGTTCCGCATAGGTGATGCTGACCGTGTCCTTGCCCTCGCCCCTGAAGCTCACCGCAACGTGATCATCCCGATACCGCAGCAGGTTCTCCGCAAAGTTCAGCTTTGCTCCTTCAAACCAGCGGGCTCCCGGCAATTTGGTCGTGTCATCCACCACACGTGAGAAAGGGGCGCTGTGGATGACCTCGCCGTAGTCCCACAGGGCCCTCCAGAAATCTGGAATCTCCGAAACCGACCATCGGTAGAGTTCGTCGTAGGTGGAAAAACTCCTCCCAAACCGCTCATTGACGTACTGTATGAAATGATGCATGTTGCTGCCTTCGATGCGGTCCCTGGATGGCTGCCATAGAAGTCTTCCCATCTGCAACTCCTCCACTGAAATGGCCACCTTGCCAAAAGGTCTGATAAAAGTGAGGCGACTTTCTGGAACGTATCCCGACACAGGCCTGCAAACCCAGGCATGCACTGAACGTGCATCCTTACAGTGAAGCGTGGATGAAGTCAATGCTCAGGTCTCCCAAAGGGCTCCAGATGCCAGGTCCGGCCCATGTCTGTCAGGTTCCCGAAGAGAGGTCCCCCCTCTCG